>DATHJY010000013.1 GCA_035489575.1 Verrucomicrobiia bacterium | reverse complement strand
AACAGATACAAAACTCACTTAAAATCTAAGAATTTACGGTCATCAATCCTAGCATCTACACCTCAGAGCTAGCACAGACAGGTACCCTTCCGGGTCTAAGATTGGTTAAATAACAGTTTGAGGAGGTTTCGGGATTCAGGTACTTAGAGAAGAAGATATGACAAGCAGACGAACAGGGGCGGGGCGTGAAGACCCAAAGTGAAGAGTCTTCACGCCCCGCGTCACTATTCAATCTTGTCCTGCCAGCGCCCTACGGGGCGATGAACACTAGGACGTACTCACCATAGAGGGCGAGGCAGAAGGCCACAAAGGCTCCGCCTGCCAGTAACAACGAGTGTCCTGGTCCATGCCTTCCTTGCGGAATGGCGTTTGAATCTAGCAGGAACTGGGTCCGCAAGTCGTTGTACCGCGCCTGGTAGGTTGGCGGATACAAGAACAGCGGGATACGCCCAGCAGGCGAGAGCCGGCTGATGAACTGGTAGGCCGCGTCTATGTGCTTGGTCAGCCAGTTGGGCTCATCTCGGTGGAAGCCGGTGGTGTCCAGCAGGACGCGGCGCTCCACAAACCACAGCTGCAGGTCGTCAAAGACACCCTTGATTGGCCGACGGCCAAAGAAGAGGCCCGAGGCATAACCCATCAGCCGCTTTGGCCAGTTGTCCCGGAACAGGTTCTGGGTCTTGATCCACACCTGATCCCACAGCGAAGCGTCCGACGGGACATTCAGGTGGGCGAAGGTTTGCTTGGGATCAAACACGGCAATGATGCCCTTGGCCAGCAAGAAGCCCGGGATGGCAAAGAAGGGAACGTAGAGCAACCCCAGCAACACCTGCCTGACTTTCAGACGGTGTGAGTCCTTCAGGCTGGCCAGCCGGAGCCACTTCATCTCGAACCGATCGAACCGGTTGATTGGCTTGCGCTTGGTGTAGGTGTTCCACCCCACTAGTACGCCCAGCAATGCACCGAACACGCCTTCTCCGACGTCGCGGATGTCGTGTCGGAGGCTGTCGTTGGGGACGGCCGCGTGCCAGGTGTCGTTCATGGTGTCGGTGGTCTGGGTCAGCAGGTAGTACACCGCTACGGCGATCAATACGCCGGCAAAGGTGCCAACCGCCCTGACAACCATCAGGTGGGTGTTGTTCAATAGCCACCGCAGTGGGTGGTTGAGCCGAACCAGAGGGCGCGGCAGGCGCGCTTTTCCCTCTGGCTCTTGGGTTACCGCCGCAGTCACTTGGTGAACCTCCGGGTTCTTGGTCGATGCTGCAGATGGTCAAGGGTCTGTCTTTGTGACACAAAGCCAGATGCAAGAGCAGGGTAGTGCGCTCACAACTGACTTTGTGTCTGTCTGCTTGTCAAAAAAACACCCCCGAAGCATTACAACGAAGGATAAAATAATTATATAATAAATACTTCATTAACACAATTATTCCCGGAGAGAGGGGATACTGGTTTAGTATGTGTCGGCAGAAATAAGGTCTGCCTCTTCTTTACGCCGAGGATTACTGGTGACGGTAACATCTAGCAAAAATGCTGGTAGTGCTGTGAGGGGTTGCTTAGGTTCGTGTTGATGGGCAAGGCGATAAGCCTCACGGGCCACATCCCACTGTTCTTGTGCAACTTCAAACCCAAGTGTTTGCCATAATTCCTGGGTCCTGGCTGCAATCTCCTCGTCATCAGCCCCCGGCCCTAGGCTCAGCTTCACTAACTGGACTAATGATCCATGTAGTTTTTCCCCTGGTTTGTAATTACCTGGCTGTTCTGCTTTCATGAATAAAAATTCGTCCTCAATACGATCAAAGGGGATGGCAAACGTGAGACATTTTTCTGGATCACTTCCACAGTTCACTGCAGCGTCTTGCAAAGTATCGGGAAGAGCGGGTGCTTTTTCAATCATCTCCTTAAACAAGGCAGCGTGGCCCTTGTCATGGTAGTGGTTTTGATTGTCAGAGGACGCTACGGGGAACTCCCTTCGTGCAAAGTAGCCCGTGTAATCGGTGGCAGGAACTAGTGCATCGGGTGGTCTCCCGGTATCAAGGACAAGCGTAAACTGTGCACCTAGTTCTGGCGACTCTCCGGCTGCTGCTTGTAGAGCGGCGGCATCTGCCCACGCATAGATTGCGTCATGGTCATCGGCAGATTGCTCTCCAGGAAGTCTTTGTGCGTCTGGTGCTCCCGCTTCGGCTCGAATCATTTACAGATTATAACATAAAATATATAAATTGTAAATAACATCACTCCGCTACGAGCTAGTAGGTACTCCTACTGGCTTGAAAGGATGAAGTTACCCCCTCTATCCATATCCAAAACTCTTTTGGGATCATCGTAGTCGACAATGCCCTTGAGCACCCCAAGAGAGCGAGGAGTAAATATATCAAGGTGTATGGTTCGCTCACGCCTGGGCAATCTTGCAGCTATCTTCATCCCATCTATGTGCTGGAAGGGATGTTCCATAACCCATGCACCAGCAAACTTGGCGGCCATTGATGCCTGACAAAATCCATACTGATTTGAAAAGCGGAACAGGGCTCGGACTGTTCGTGTGCCTACATCTCCAAAATTCTTACTCGCCAGCTCTTCCTCAAGTTCGTCACCCGAAAAGTCCCTCCTGTCAGGGTAGGCATATACTTCTCCGCCAGAGAAGGGGCGGGAGTCGCTGTCTAGAACAGTGAGCGCCGCACGCCCAAGAGATGTCCGTGGATCTTCATCGCTTGCAAAGACTTTTATTATTCTATCGCCGTGCGGGATGCCCTTGTCGCTCAAGCTTTCCAGAAGAGCCGGGTATGTCCAATCTTGAAAGTGAACGTACATATTCAAATTCGCCTGCCATTTCATGAATTATGCTGCCCACCACTTCGGCCATAAAGAAACAGTACAATCCTTAAAGTACGGCGTCAATTCGGCGACCCCTGTTAGGCCGCGATAACTGTATTGCGTAGGTCTAATGTCATGGTTTTTGGTGGGCAGCGGCTTCTTGGCTGACGTACAGTGGCGAAAGTGAAAGCTACTCTTGAGGCTAGGAGGCTGTAGCCACAGGAACCCGGAGCTATTCTGCGGACTCAGCAATAACAGAGGCTTTCTCAAGAGAAGTAGCGACTTGCCTCAGTCTCTCAAGTTCGCCAGCAGAGACTGGGGGCATAAAAGATGGTTCGACACCTCCTTTGAAGTAGCCCCCCAGAACCCCCAAGGATTTGACTGGCTTACCGACAGGCTCTTCCTGACCCGCTTCTCTCTGGTGGCTTCGGTCAATAAGGACCATAGGTGTATCCACGGATTCTGCTACCTGCTCATCAGTGTGTCTTTCTAGCCCAACAATTCTTACCTCTTGCACTCTGTCTGCATCGACGACGCCAACCAGTGTTGAGTAGCTACGCGCCGAGGCGGCAAATATTCGAGGAATCTGTCGCTTCTCCCAAAGATCCTTGATGTAGTGCTCCTGTTCTGTAGGGTCCAAGCCCTGCTGTCGTGCTGCGGCTAGAGCTGTGTTAAATGCTGCACAGCCGTTTTCTACAAGCGTGCCACACTGCTCGGTAAGAGCTATTTGTTCAGCCCGAGGATCGGCTTCCATCTGGTCGGGGCTGGGTTCATCTGGCGTAAACGCAGGCCTGAACTCGGTTGAATTGCTGGGGTTTTTGTTTTCTTCTTCAAGGGACATTGATTTTATAATAACATAATAGTAATTTTTAGTCAATTTGACCCAATCGGACTTCGCTTGAAATTGTAGACAATTTGTCCAATGTAAAAGCCTCCACCTAAAGATGACCGAGCCGGCAATTCGCATCTTGCCAAGGCAAGCTGCATCGCTTGCTTCAACCGCAACAGACCACACGCAAAATAAAACCACCCCAGAAGGGTTACATAATTCATCCATCCGATCTTGAAGAGCTGCTAAGATACCTTAAAAGGGGGTACTAGAATGAGTGAAGATCAGATGTTTATTTTAGGCGAGCAAACTTTTGGAAATGTTGTTCAGCAGATCAAGTCCGAGCAGTTGGAGCTGAGTTTGCCAGAGTGGTTTGAGCTAGGGCGATCACAAGATCGCGCCAAGCTCAAACTGAGGGATATACTCAATTATCATGCCTACGACACGGCTTGGGTGTCCGAAACATTTGCGGGCAAAACGGTAAAAGAGGTCGGCGACAAGTACGATGGCGATCTGCTAGGCAATGATCCGCTGGGAAAATATCAAGAGTATTCCCAGGCGGCGATCGCAGCGATCAAAAACAATTACGATCCGGACCGTACCGTGCACTTCAGCTACGGTGATTATCCTGCCAAAGAGGCTATCCTCCACGTTACAAGCTTCAGAATTTTCCGGGCCTATGATCTCGCCAAGCTTATCGGCGCCGAAACGGCTCTGCCGGCAGATTTGGCTGAGGCTGCTCACAAACTTATCGAACCGCACGCCGACGAGTGGCGTCAATACGGTATTTTCAAGCCGGCTCAACCAGTACCCGATGACGCGGACCCTCAAGCCAAGCTGTTCGCCATGGCCGGTCGTGACCCCAACTGGCGATAATACCCGCTGACTACTCGCTCCGATGGAGTAGATTGAACACTTATATACTATATGGTATAAAATATACTTGTCAGAGATCGTTTTTCGGGTGAGAGGAGCCCATGATGGGCCTTGGGAAGGTGCTCGTCATCATTGATGGGCCCGATCCAGACAACTACATCCTGGCTTTGGCCGCTAGTAGTCAGCTGCTAGATATGGATGTAGTTGCAGTCATCATGACCGGTCGACCAGTCAGTGCGGTGCACGGCCAGCCGCCATATGGATTCAATCCGCATGCCAGTCGGGCTGTCCGCCGCGACAACGCGTTGCACGTAAAGGGCATCTTTATGCGTCACGGGCGCGAACACATCCCCGTGTTCGAAGGCTTACGTGCACCATTCTCGACTGTGCCGCATAAGTTTCATATTCACGAGAGGGTGACCGATGTTTACGACGATGCACATGCTGGCCACCAGCTGGCTGGCGATATCGACGACGCGGTCGCCTATCTAGCGGGCTTGGAGGGGTCTATCCATGTGATCTGTGGTGGCCCGATGACCGACCTGGCATATCTGATGCAGCAACTGCTGCTCAGTGGAAAGCTCGGACTGGTCACTGCCCAGTTGGGCATGTTCGGCTTCGGTGGCGTCAAGACTATTGCTGGGGGGCGACGACAGTTCAACGCCCTGGCGGATCCAACCGCGGCGCACCTCGTACTCCAGGAGTATCCAGGGCCGTTTTACCTGTTGCCGACTGACATCACCAAGGATCCCGCACACGGTTTCGACCATCCGGACGAGTTAGCCGCCTTGCTGCGGTCTACGGCTGGCACGGAGGTGGTCGAGATGTACCGCGCGGCCTGGCCGATTATGTGGGAGCCTCGTGGCGAGCGGATCTTTGTCCACGATTTTCACCCGGCCGAGCTGATGCACCACTTACTGAGGCAGCAGGCGGCCCGGCACGAACAGCGTCAGTTTGGTCGCTATAGAGTTTCGCCAGTTGGGATCGCGCATGTGCCACACCTGGTACACGAGCAGGACCGCTGGGGCGAGATCGATCTCGGTCCGCCTGATCCATCTATGCCACCCCGGTTTCTTGTCGACGGCGTCGACACCTCAGGGCATCGCATCGCCTTGGCGACCTCCATCGACAGTGCTCCGTATCCGAGCGAAGCACACCACGGCGCAACAACAGTCGCCAACTAGCGGTCTTCTGTCCATCACGCGGACAGTGACGTGTCAACAACCCGACACGTCACTGTCCGCTTTACTATTGGTCATGTATATCGACGGGTCTACTCAAATAAAACAACCAGCTTGCGGTTATTTTATTTATGGCGGACCGTACCCACAATGCAAAGACAAAGAGGACAGACAAAGAGGACGTTCCTCTAGCAGTGTTTATTCGTGTTAGTTTGCTGTCCGACCGATGAAAGCACGTCCGCACCCGACATGAAGCTTCTGCTGGTGCTTGCATCTCCGATAAGGCGAGCCTACGATTGCTGGTCCGAACAGAGAGAACGCCATATGAAAGCCCCAGACCAGCTGAGACATTTTATATGGTGAACCGTAGCTTCGAGGTCTGAAATTACTTTAAAGGGACTGCTTCTGACAGCAACGTAAGGGGAGCGTTTGACATATGCAGGCACATTGCCTACAATATAGGCATGTCGACAATACAATACACAATCAGGGCAGTGCCAAAAAAGCTTGATAACTTTTTGCGGAGTCAGGCCCGTATGCAAGGTAAAAGCTTAAATCAGATCGTTCTAGATTATATTGAACAGGCTACTAGGCTTGATTTGCAGCAAACTGATGAGGATTTCGATTGGATTATTGGCGCAGACACATTAGATAGCGATTCTTTGCAGGCCATTTCAGAACTTAAGGCCACCGATAAGCTAAAGTCCCGTTTATGAAGTATTTGTTTGATACGACAACATATAGTCACTTACTAAAAGGCCATAAGGTTGTAGCTAATATACTAAAAGATGCTGAAACTATTTTCATGCCTAATGTTGTCATAGCTGAGCTAAGATACGGTTTTAGACTAGGCACAAAACAAGAAGAAAATGAACGACTTCTAGCTAGGTTTGTAGCTAATAAAAAGATACGTGTCATCCTGCAAGATAACGCAACGACCGATTACTTTGTGAATATAGCTATATTCGCCCGTAAAAAAGGCGTACAGCTTTCTACGCATGATATATGGATAGCTGCTCTGACTGAACAGTGGGATGCCACTTTAGTGACTTTTGACAATGACTTTAAACACCTAGATTACAAAGATATAAAACTAAATCTAGAAAGTTAAGTATAGGCTTGGCAGGCAGTAGCCAAGAAGTTTGGAACTATTTAAGTGAACGTTCGATAGCTACTAGCGCTACCATTACGCCGAGGTAAAAATCTGCTCGTACTCTTTCCTGAGGCATATTTTTTTCTAGTAGTGCCAATAGTTGTGCGTCAGCGGTATCTTTGAAACGATCATCCGTTGCCCTAAACACTCTGTCTTCGACAGTTTGTAGCGCTGCCACTTTTTCAAGTTCTGCAGAGTATCCGCTCGTTTCTTCTTGTGCTAAAACTTCTTCAAGAACAGTCTGAAAGGTATCTACAAAGGTATCTAAATCTAATGTTTCTGTTCTCGATTCGGGTTGCCCGGGAGTGCTCATATTCTGACAATAAAATTGCGTACCTAATATGTCAAACTTAAGCTTAACGAAGTGAGCTTAACGAAGACTGGAGCTTAACGAAGACTGTCTTCTAACAGAGTCAAAAATGTGTCAGATGAGTCCGGTTAGGCCCGACCGGATGCTTACTTCTTGCGGCGTGCTCGCTGCAAGCAGCTGTGCGCGTCCTCGAAGATCGAACCGACGATTCGCATCTTGCCAGGGCAAGCTGCATCACCTTGCTTCAAAGCTGACCGGACCCGGACCATATAAAAAGCCCCAGCAAGCTGAGGCGTTTTATATGGCGGGCCCGACCGGATTCGAACCGGCGATCTTCTCCGTGACAGGGAGACGTGATAGGCCAACTTCACTACGAGCCCGTATTTATTTGACCAGGGTATCCTATCAAATTATCTCTGTTTATGCAATGTATCTCAATCTGTTAAAATGATTTGGTCTAGGCGTGCCGAAGTAGCTCAGCTGGTAGAGCAGCTCATTCGTAACGAGCAGGTCGTGGGTTCGAGTCCCATCTTCGGCTCCACGACGCAAAGCCGTAGGCTTTGCCCCGATTCGAGAGAGGATTCTCGGATCGGAAGAGGAGGCGGCTTGGTAGGGTTGCCAGAAGTGCCGAGCAAACTTGTTTTGTCGGCAGTTCGGTAACCGTACCATCACACGGTGACGAGCGGGTATCGTATAGTGGCTAATATGTAACCTTCCCAAGGTTAAGAGGAGAGTTCGATTCTCTCTACCCGCACCACAACTGACGCATTGATTCCTTATTCAGGGCAGACTATTATTAGGGCTAAACATGCACATACCAAAAAATTATTTTCATGACCGAGTTGTGTTGCTGCTCTTGAGCATCAATACTTTTCTTGCACTGCTGAGTAGCATACTGGTGTTGCTCAGACTCGACACCGGTCGGCCAGATGGCTACATCGTGCAATACCGGGCCAACCTTGGGCTGAGTGCCTTCAAGAGCGGCGATGCCACCACCCTTATTAGCTTTATTCTTTTCGCTGGTCTGGTCTTGGCCTTCCACACTATTCTTAGCATGCGCGTCTACCAGATCCGCCGGAACGTCGCAGTCGCAATACTGGCCATGGGATTACTACTGCTCTGCATCTCTCTCATTGTAAGTAACGCACTCCTCGTACTTAGGTAGGCATGAAAAATATAGAAATTCCTTACGAAGAAGACCGGGGCAAACGCTATCGCTTCTTCGAGATGTTGCCTGGGCTTCTGACTTGGAGCATCTTGTTTCTTCCTCTGATACTCAGTCTGGTAAACCCTACGCTGTGCGTCATGCTCATACTGGGTTACTTACTTCTGTGGTTTGTGAAGTCTATGGGGCTGACTATTCGGTCCTTGCAGGGGTATCGGGTGATCGAGCAACACATGAAGATGCCATGGCCCCAGATGCTCCAAGAGGTAGAAGACCGCAAAATCAATCAGCCCGAAAAGCATATTCCTTCCTGGCACTACGAAAATGTTCGACGTCTGCAAGATAGTCCACCAGTGGTAGAACCCAGCCAGCTGTATCACGCCATTATCATTGCTGCCTACAACGAGTCGAAGGATGTTATCGAGCCCACGCTTCAGTCTGTGCTGGCTTCTGCCTATGACATGAAGAAGGTGATTGTTGTATTCGCCTACGAGGGTCGTGACGGCGCTCGCTCAGAGAGCGCAGTCAAAGAACTGGTGGCCGAATATGGTGACAGGTTTATGGCGACAATGGCCTTCAAGCATCCGCTAACAGATAAAGAAGTACGCGGAAAAGGCGGCAATATTACCTATGCGGGTAGGGAACTCCAGAAATACCTAGAAGCTCACAAGATTGACCCCATCCAAGTAGTAGTGACCACCTTGGACGCCGACAACCGCCCCCACAAGAACTATCTTGCCTGCCTGAGCTACCTCTATACGCTGGTGCCAGATCCTAAGGTGGTTTCGTTCCAGCCTGTCCCAATGTTTACCAACAACATCTGGGATGCACCGGCGCCTATGCGGGTGATAGCTACCGGTAACACTTTCTGGAATGTTGTCCTTTCGCTACGACCCCATATGATTCGTAATTTCTCTAGTCATGCCCAGAGTATGCAAACCATCATAGATACTGACTTTTGGAGCGTTCGTACCATCGTAGAGGATGGGCACCAGTTCTGGCGGACTTACTTTCGCTACGAGGGCAACCATGACGTGCTTCCCATATATCTACCCATTTACCAAGATGCCGTGCTGTCCAGCACGTTACGCAAGACGCTCAAGGCCCAGTTTATTCAGATCAGACGATGGGCCTGGGGTGCGTCAGATGTGGCCTATGTGGCCGAGATGGGATATTTCAAGCCCAACAAGGTGCCCAAACTGGATCTTACCTTTAAATTCTTGAGATTACTCGAGGGCCACGTCAGTTGGGCAACAGCTCCGTACCTGTTAACCTTTGCCGCCTTTATTCCAGCTCTTTTTAACGATATGGACTACGCTTCCAATCAGTTACCCATCGTGGCAAGCCGCATTCAGACCATTGCGCTCGTAGGCATCTTCTCTACGCTTTTCCTCAGTCTCAAGCTGTTGCCCCCCAAGCCGGCCCGCTACAAGAATCACCGTACTGTTTTTATGGTTCTGCAGTGGGTCATGCTCCCCGTAACCACCCTTGTTTATAATGCTACCGCCTCACTCTATTCTCAGACACGGCTGATGTTTGGCCGCTATATTGGCAGCTTCGACGTTACCGATAAAGCTGTCGTCAAAGAGAACAAAGAAAAAGTTATATAGCTACCCCAAGGGGTGAAATGCTTGGTAGTGGGTGGCCGCTACCTTATCGAAGCGTCCCAGTACATCGGTGCTGGTTTTTACTAAGATCTCTCTATCCAGGCTGGCATCTGTGATGTGAGGGTACAGGTGGCTCATGATTGTCCCTGTAAGCGCAGATGCGTCCTCTGTGGCGGTTTTTCGGTGCTTAAGGCTATCATGAACACTCAGCAGCAATCGGTCGCGTGAAAACGGCTCAAAATGCTTCCCCCGCCGTAATCGCAGTGCCTGACTGACGTCTACTGCCTCTAGGGTGGTAAAGACAGCGCCACAGGTCATACAGGCGCGTCTCCGCCATACCTGATTGGCGCGTTTCTGATGTCGAGAGTTAGTGGTTCTTGTGGAAGAGCCACAATAGATACATACCATTGTCTTTCCTTTCTCGGGAAGAGCGGCCCGATGAAGCAATTTATTTGCTTCCCGGCGCGATGAGAAACCCCGAAGGGGTGTCTCATAATTGCACACCATGACAACATATTGACATCACGCTAGTGTTTTTTCAAGTGGAAAACTTATGCAAAAGTGGGGGAAAACCGTGTAAACAAAAAGCCCTAGAGTTCTCTCGGACTCTAGGGCTGCTTCTCGCTCGGGTTACTTATTGCTAAGCACAACCCGCGCGCGTCGTATGCGACTTATTGATTTCGACGAGGCAGCCAACTCTTCATAGAACAGCTGAAAGCCCTCGAGCGAACTCGAAACGGTACTCAAAGTATGAGCGCCTCCCGTTTAACGATGGTTATGCTAACACAAGGTGCGGTTTTGGTCAATACTTCTGCTACAATTACAACGACATGCCAACAGATAAGACACCAGGGTACTTTACCCTCACAGCACAAGCAGGATCAGTTCGTTGTGGCAAAATCAGCACTCGGGCAGGTAAAGTGCTAACGCCTACATTCATGCCCGACGGTACACGCGGTGCAGTCAAAGGAGTGCGCCCCGAAGATGTTCGCGGTACAGGGGTAGGAGTCGTTCTGGCCAATACCTATCATCTCCATCTTCAGCCCGGAGAAGAGGTCATTGCAAAGTTAGGTGGCCTTCACGCTTTCACCAAGCAAACTTTGCCTATGCTCACTGATTCCGGAGGCTTCCAGGTGTTCTCACTGGCCCATATCCGTAAAATTACCGAAGACGGGGTAACTTTTAAAGATCCCAAAACAGGGGACACTATTTTCCTTTCTCCAGAGAAATCCATACAGATCCAGATGCAGCTCGGGGCAGATATGATGGTCGCCTTCGATGATGTGACTTCTCTGGACGATGCGGGAAGGGCACGCACTCAGGAGGCCTTCGACCGTACTCACCGGTGGCTTGAGCGGTCTTTGGCTGAATTCCAGAGGCTCACTAAAGACATGAATCCAGACGAACGACCCCTGTTGTTCGGAGTGGTCCAGGGTGGCCTGGACAAAGAATTGCGCAAAAAAAGTCTAGAGATCGTTCAGAGCTTGCCAGTAGATGGCATCGCTATTGGGGGACTTTCCGTAGGCGAATCCAGAGAGGAAATGCATGATATGTTGGCATATCTCGAGGGGTTTTACGATAACTCGCCGCGACCAAGATTCTTACTAGGAGTGGGTGACCCTATTGATCTGCGGTTTGCCATAGAACACGGAATCGACATGCTTGATTGTGTTTTACCAACTCGTAATGCCCGCCACGCCACGGTCTGGATTTCTGGTGATAAAAAAATTCACCTGACCAACGCTCAATATATAGTTGATCCCGCAGTCATAGATCCAGGTTGTGATTGTGCGACCTGCCAAGCAGGTTATAGCCGGGGCTTCTTACGTCACCAATTCAAGGTTGGCGAGAGCCTTGCCGGAACACTAGCCTCCGTTCACAATATTCGTTATTTGCAGCGCATATGCGAAGACTATAGAAATGCTCAATCCTGAGGCCGGGTACGCCTCGCCCGCACCTATGACTCTGCCTTGCTAGGTCTCATGAGTAGCTCTGGAAAATAAAAACAACCGCAAAGCAGTTGTCTCTGGTGGGCGATGCAGGATTCGAACCTGCCACCTCCTGAACGTCAATCAGGCGCTCTAGCCAAATGAGCTAATCGCCCCCATCTAAGATCGCTACTTTATCACAGAAGTGATTATAAAGGTAAGTAAGTTTTCTTTGAATAGCAATGCTTCCGCAGTAGAGCACGCATACTCCTTTATACCTGTCGTACGTTGGTCTGCCGGCTGAGCGTTGATCAAAGTAGGCTTTTCTAAAATTACTCAGGGGAACATTTAGCACTGACGACCAGTATTGTTTTAACTCCTCAGCGCCTTGGTCGGCGCGTAAGTGAAGCTCGCACTTAACCATACCCGAATTGACACCGTAGTTTTTTCTTAGTACTGCCAAAACAAACCTAAGTATTCTTGGGTCAGAGCTGGCAATGGAAGTTGTGCCATTTTTGCTGCCTTCACCCAAATAGAGCATGGCAAATGCTAGATCCAGGATTGCTCCATCAGTTATATCGATATGGGCTAAAGTTTTTTCTGCCTGTCTTTTGGCTTCAAGTAATCGGAGCGTTTTTTGGGCTTTGTGTGATTCAACTGCTTTTATGCGAGCCTTTGCCCAGCCATCTTGCTTACTTTTCATCAGGCTAAGTCGCTGATCTTCGGTGAGCTGTATATTCTTGAACCATCCGGATAGCGTGGAGCGAGGGATACCTAATCTGCGCTCTATAACAGTGATGGACATGCCAGTTTCTCGTAAGGCTACCGCCTCTTCTTTTAAATGGAACCACCTAGAATACATAATATAATTGTAGCATACATAGGTTCTGGTTGGCATTTTGTACGAGGAGGGCTTATTTTGTATATCAAATATGATATCGGCTCGGTTGAGTTATCCCCATGTGGAGATGTAAGAAAAACAGCATAAAAAGGCTAGCCGGATCATACCAGTATGGTATGATCTTTGTAGGCGAAGTTTTGCCGAGAGGTTTTGACCAGAAAAGAAAGTGATTGAATGCAGTTGCGAGAGCGTTCAATCACTTTTTCTTTTTATAACAGGGGTGTATAATAAGGCTTAAGTGTTGAAGTGGCCTCACCAACCACCGAGCTTCGTAGGAGTGGCAACAGAGGTACGATAACCAATGTCGCAAGAGCAAAAGTCGAGGTGGAACCTCCCGTAATCTGGGACCGAGACGCGCTATCAGAGAGTTTTAATCTCTAGGCGCGCTTTTTATTTCTCTAAACCAAGGAGCGGCTATGAGCCAACAAAACGACCAACTATATGCAATAAGACACAGTCTGGCGCATATCACCGCTACTGCAGTCCAACACCTGTGGCCTACGGCAAAGTTCGGAGTGGGTCCCGCAGTAGAGAGCGGCTTTTATTACGATATAGACCTCGGCGATACCAAGGTATCAGAGGAAGATTTCGAGCGCATTGAGACAGAAATGCGCAAGATCATCTCCGAGAATCAGCCTTTTGAACGTTTCGAGAAGCCCATAGATGATGCCATCTCTTGGGCCAAGGAGAGCAACCAGCCATATAAAGAAGAGCTGTTGAATGACCTCAAACGAGCCGGCACAACCGTAGCCAAAGATCTCAATGCCGAAGAGCTCGGAACCCTTGCGGAAGGGGACGCGGCACTGGACAAAGTGTCCTTTTATAAGAATGGGGACTTTACTGACTTATGTCGGGGTCCTCACGTCGAATCAACGAGCAAGGTGGGCGCGTTCAAGCTTATGCGTGTAGCGGGTGCTTACTGGCGTGGCAACGAGAAAAATCCACAGATGCAGCGCCTCTATGGCGTAGCCTTCGCAACAGAGAAGGATCTTCGAAAGCACCTGGACATGCTCGAAGAGGCCAAAAAGCGCGACCACCGCAAACTCGGACAGGAGCTGGACCTGTTTATCTTCTCCGATCTGGTCGGGAGCGGACTGCCCCTCTATACCCCTCGGGGCACGACCATTCGTAATGGTCTTATCGGTTTTTCTGAAGAAGTACGAGAGCAGTTGGGGTTTGAGCGGGTTTGGTCACCACACATTACCAAAAAAGAGCTTTACGAAAAGTCGGGACACTGGGCAAAATTTGGCGATGAATTATTCTTAGTCAAAAGCCAAGAAACGTCGGACGAGCTTGTCATGAAACCTATGAACTGCCCCCACCACACCCAGATATATGCTGCCCGCTCCCGGAGTTATCGGGACCTTCCCGTTAAGCTTATGGAGACAACCACTAACTACCGTGATGAGAAGACGGGGGAATTACATGGGCTGTCTCGAGTTAGGTCATTGACCCAAGATGATAGCCATACCTATTGCCGACCTGATCAAGTAGACGAAATCTTTGACCAGCTTATAGAAAAGGTACAAGAATTCTACGCTGCTGTAGATATGTCGCTCAAACTTCGGCTCTCATTTAGGGACGATAGCGAGTCATATCTTGGTTCCCAAGAACTCTGGGACTTTGGTCAGAAAAAGCTGACAGAGATTGCTGCACGAAATAATCTCGACTACTATGCCGAAGAAGGAGAGGCGGCGTTCTACGGTCCCAAGCTCGATTTCATGGCACAAGACGCCATAGGGCGAGTCTTGCAGGTTGCCACAGTACAGTTTGATTTTGTGCAGCCCGACCGCTTTGAGCTGACTTATATCAACGAGAAGGGTGAAAAGCAACAGCCCATCATGATTCACTGTGCAATCATGGGTAGCTTCGACCGCTTTTTCTCTGTGTACATAGAGCATACGGCTGGCAAATTTCCTGTATGGTTGGCCCCTGAACAGGTACGGTTGATAACCGTGAACCAAGAAGATGCTACAGTGGCTTTTGCCGAGAAGGTGAAGCAGCAGGCACGGGACTATGGGCTGCGAATACACTTGGACAATGACAATGAGTCTGTAGGTAAAAAAATTCGTAATGCCGAGCTTATGAAGGTTCCATACACTATTGTTGTTGGTGAAAAAGAGATAGACACCGGCCAGGTGATCCCTCGGGTTCGATCAGACATGGAAGTGCAGAAACCGCACCAAGCTCTCGGTATCGAGGAATTCCTCAAGACAGTTGCCAACGAAGCTAAGTCTCGAGTAAACAAGACTTCACTATAGCCATGGAAGCAGACGGGCAATTTCGCCAACTTGTAGAAGAAGTGGTAGCTCAGATACCTCGGGGCAGGGTGATGACCTATGGTCAGATAGCAGCCCTCTGTGGCAACGCTCGAGCTGCCCGAATCGTCGGTGGTATCGCCCATTTCGGCGATCCCAATCTGCCGTGGCAGCGTGTCGTTAACAGATCAGGTGGCTTAGCTTTGGGATATCCAGGAGGCAGGGAAGGCCACAAACAGGTCCTAGAGGCCGAGGGCGTACAAGTAAATGAAGACTTTCAAATAAACGTACAAGAGTTGTTATGGATGCCCGGGCAGGAACAAGGCCGCTTGTTGTAGTGGTCGGCGAGACCGCCAGTGGCAAGACTGCACTTGCCCTGGAGCTCGCGCGGCGGTTCAACGGCGAGGTTATTTGCGCTGACTCACGGACGGTCTATAAGAGTATGGATATCGGGACGGCCAAGCCATCCCCGCAAGAGCAGTCAGATATCAAGCATCATTTACTTGATATCGTTTCTCCGGACCAATCGTTTAACGCAGCCCAGTTCAAACAGCGAGCCCTAGATGCTATCAATGACATTGCGGACAGGGGCAAAGTATCAATCATGGTGGGTGGTACGGGCTTATATATAGATGCGGTCATATTTGATTTTCAGTTCCGGCAGCCGGCCGACCCAGTTATTCGGCAAGAGCTCTCGCAGTTATCGGTCGAGGAGCTTCAGGATCGTCTACGCCAAGCGGGGATAGACTTGCCCAATAATCCCCAGAACCCCCGCCATCTTATACGAGCCCTCGAGACAGGTGGGGCTTCGGACTCCAAAAGTCCACTGCGGGCCAATACGCTGGTTATAGGTCTGCAGGTCGACCCTGCAGTACTGACAAAGCGTATCCAAGACAGGGTAGAGGCAATGGTGCGAGCTGGATTCGTAGACGAGCTGGAGTACATTAGCAGTACATATGGGTGGGGTGCGCCTGGTCTGCAGGCGCCAGGCTATAAAGCATTTCGTGGTTATGTGGACGGAACAATAAGCCTCGAACAGGCAAAGGCTTTGTTCGTCCAGAATGATCTGCATTTAGCCAAACGACAGCGCACTTGGTTTCGGCGAAATAATAGTATTCATTGGGTCTCTGACACCAAGGAGGCTGTTGATTTCGTCACAACGTTTTTGAGCAAAATACCCTTATAGCAGGGTATTTTTCTGATACAATACCAGTAATGAGAATGCATTATTGTCTTAGGGGAGAGCAGCCCGAAGAAGCGATTTATTCGCTTCCCGGCGCGCTGAGAGGGGATATTCCCCTCTCAGGGAGGCTTCATGGTTGAGCAATTGTTTGGATCAAAAACGAGGGTAAAGCTGCTTCAGCTTTTTTATAGTAATCCCAACCGATCTTTCTATGTTCGGGAAATCACTCGCAAGATAGACGAACAAATCAACTCGGTCCGCCGCGAGTTGGCCAACCTTTTGAGTATCGGTATTATCTCTTCAGACAACACTAGCAACAGTACCAGATTATATTACGAGGTAAACCAGACATACGAATACTACGAACCCTTAGCGGCAATCTTTGGGGATGGGGTTATGACCACCAAAAAAACAACCAAGAAGGACACGCCCGCGAGCGCTAAGAGTCAGGACTTTAAGGCACTGGGCAATGTCGACCTTATTCTCTATACCGGCCAGTTCACTCGGGACGAGGCCAGTGGCATAGATATTTTATTTGTTGGGGACATCAATCAGACGCAGTTGGCAAAGTTTGTGGCGGACCTGGAGAGTCAAGAGGGTAAAGAACTCCGTTATACTCATATGAGTCCCCAGGAGTTCCGGTATCGTCAAAGGATAAATGACCGCTTCCTGAGCATGGTTATCACGTCAAAAAAGCAGGTTTTGGTAGATAAGCACAATGTCGTTACCCCGCCAGCCGAATCCCCCGAGAAGAAGTCAAAATCAACAGAGACAGAGGAGAAATAATCAATGGAATTTCAATATTTTGGTGGCAACTGTATTCGTATAAGCTCCAAGAAAGCGGCGATTGTAATCGATGACAATCTGGCCGACCTTGGCCAAAAGTCAGTTACTAAAAGTGGTGACATAGCACTTTTCACCCAGGCACACGGTACCCCTTCGGCCGAAGCAAAGGTAGTCATTGATCAACCGGGTGAATACGAGGTGTCTGATATATCAATCCAAGGCATAGCCGCTCAGGCGCACATTGACGAGCCCAACCAACACAATGCCACCATATTTAGAGTTACGGCCGGAGATATTAAGGTTGCCGTGGTAGGGCATATATATCCTGAGCTCAGCGAGGCACAGCTAGAGTCGCTGGGGATGGTAGATGTCTTGCTTATCCCGGTGGGCGGCAACGGATACACCCTAGATGGCATAGGTGCGCTCAAGATTATCAAGAAGATAGAGCCCAAGATTGTTATTCCCACTCACTATGACGAGCCAGGTTTCAATTTCCCGGTTCCGCAGCAACCTCTTTCAGAAGCCCTCAAGGCTTTGGCTATGGAACCCAAAGAAGCCGTGCCCAAGCTCAAGCTAAAAGCTGGCGAAGTGAGTGACGTGATGCAGCTCGTTATACTAGAGAGATAACCCCACATCACAAACCAACTAAAAAGCTCCCAACAGTTGGGAGCTTTTACTTTAGCAGGTAGAAGTTTATTTTTGTGGTGCCTTTGCTTTTGCGTCTGGGATCAAGCCTTTTTTCTTAAGGGTACGGATAGCTTGAGTGCTCAGCTTCATGGTAACCTTTTTGCCATCAACAATAACAGTCTTGTTCTGTAGATTGGGCTTCCAGACTTTCTTGGTGTGGCGCTGGGAAAAGCTAATGTTGTTGCCAAACTGCTTGCCCTTGCCGGTTAGTTCACATACTTGCATCGTGATTTCCTTTGATTCAAGGTGTGATTATATCTGTTTTCCCCCTGTAGGTCAATGGTATACTATAAGCTCATGCAATTTGCGGTCAGCGACATACTCAGCATTATTATAGTCATCCTATTTTCCATGGGCTTTCATGAGGCGATGCACGCCTTTACGGCCCACTGGCTGGGCGATCCTACGGCAAAAGACCTTGGCCGGCTAACCCTCAACCCCTTCAGGCATATAGATATCTACATGACCTTATTGTTACCGGTGGGACTAATCATGCTTGGTTTGCCACCCATTTTTGCTGCAAAACCGGTACCGTTTAATCCCATGCGCGTAAAATACGAAGAATTTGGGGCGGCACTTATTGGGCTGGCTGGTCCGTTTACTAACCTGTTACTCGCATTAGCAGGTGCTGGCGTATGGAGATCTTTGTCGTTATCAGAGGGGGTCGCCAGTTTCATTCTGTTATTTGTCCAGATTAACATCGCATTCTTTGTCTTTAACCTTATTCCATTCCCGCCGTTAGACGGCTCGCGAGCTTTATACGCAGTTGCACCTGAGCCGTTGCAAAAGATCATGTATCAAATAGAATCGATGGGCTTCACGGCTCTTATCATATTCCTTGTTTTACTGGCTCCTATCCTAGGGCCATTGGTTGCCAATATAAGTAGTGACTTATTAAGGCTTCTCCTTGGCGCAGGTATTCAGGTATAATGTGTCTTAGCTGGGTAATCGCTGGCTAAATGATAATCTGAATACTTATCATTCGGGAGTTCAATATTCGTGTATGGCCGTGGTTATACCGTGCGAGCACCCACCTGGGTTTTAATTCCAGGTTGTCATGTCGGCGAGCTCAGCTTTCTTGTTTCCAAATTCGCTAAGGACAATTTGCGAATTTAATGTCGGGGTGGCGCAGTTGGCTAGCGCGTACGGCTGGGGTGAAGATTGCCCGTGGCAGTCTGCAAGGAAACCTTCTCTTGAAAACTTGTTTTCAAAGATGAAGTTTCGGGGTCGCCAGCGTCGACCGTGAGGTCCTCACGGCCTTGAGGTGCTATCATAAGTGAAAAGTTTTGTATGTCGGGGTGTGGCGCAGTTGGCTAGCGCGTACGGCTGGGGGCCGTGAGGTCGCAGGTTCAAGTCCTGTCACCCCGACCAATTAAAGATCCATCATGCATGGATTTTTTTATTTCTAGAGTACTTGAGATATATTTTGACACTTTTGAAAGCTTATGTCTCTCTAGTATAGAGAAAAGTAAAAAAAGATGGTCGACTACGTAAACTGACGGCCTATCCCTGTACGAAAAAGACTATCTGGACAACTCGGCTATCCTTAACAGGCTTCCGCAAGATGTACTAGAGAAGGGGCGCACAGAGTGATGGCTGAAAAAAGCCACCCGACACCTTCGATATTTCAATCGACTTAGTCTAGGGTCGAGGGGCGCTAGATTTCGTATGATTCTGTGACTTTTGCTCAGCAAAATAGAGAGCAAGTGCAACTGCCCCGAAGGGTATCGACAGATACATGAGGGCCTGTCCTGTATGTGCTCTTCTCTGATATCCTTCAAGCTTTTTGATGGATTGTGTGTTCTGAGGCTCATCTAGCGCTTTCCCGGCAAGCTCATACGTAGGCAAAAGGCTGCTAAGACTAAGAACGACCGCCAAAAGAAGAGTGCAGGCAGTGACAATAATGGCTATGAGTTTAAGTTTCCTCAGGGTGTGTAGCGAGTGCTGTTTCATCGTTTATAAGATTAGCATGGAGTCACCATAGCTCAGAAACATATAATCTTCGTCCAGTGCCTCGTGATAGGCGCGTTCTAGATTCTGCCATCCAGCCTTGGCGGCTGCCAGCATAAGCACAGTCGACTTGGGTGCATGGAAGTTTGTCAGCAGCGTGGTAACAACTTTAAAAGTGTACCCAGGGTAGATAAATATGTCTGCTTCACCCGAAACATCAGTCGCCGGAGAGCCAAGGAGGGAAGGAGCTGCATATTCCAAAGTGCGCGCTACTGTTGTGCCAATCGCTACAATTTTCCCTCTGTTATATAGGGTATTTTTGATTATTTCTGCTGTGTTTTTTGGAATCTCAAAATACTCACTATGCATGGTGTGCTCTTGGATATTGTCGGATCTAATGGGCAGGAAAGTGCCCAGCCCTACGTGCAATGTGAGGTAGGCAATGGAGACATTCTTTGCACGGATCCTTGCCTCGAGCTCCCGGGTAAAATTAAACGATGCAGTGGGCGCTGCAACTGAACCTGGGGACTCTGCAAATACTGTCTGATAACGCTCGGTGTCTTCTGGCGTCGCGTCGCGATGCATGTATGGCGGCAGGGGGACACTTCCCGTGTGGGTGGCTAGCTCAAGTAGATCTTGCTGGCTACTTATCTCGGCAATGCCGTCCCCCAGAATTGAGTCTACGTGCACAGTCGTCGGCCCAACTGTGAGTGTTTCTGTCTCTCGCAGCTTGCCGCGGTAAAGAACCTTGCGCTTTGTCCGGACTGTATTGTGGTGATCCTCAAGCAAAAGGAGCTCTCTTGTTTGGCCACTGCTTGTTGTCGCCATTAGTCGTGCCCTTATGACTTTTGTATTATTTAGTACCACCACATCGCCGGGCTCAAGGTACTCCAACAGGTCTTGATAGCCCTTGTGCTCAATCTTCCCAGACTGACTGTCCAATACCAACAAGTGGCTTGCACCTCGCTCTTCTGGGGGGAACAGAGCAATACGCTCCTCTGGCAGCACGTAGGTATAATCAGAAACTCGCATGCGTGCAATTGTATCAGCTAATCTGTTAGAATGAAGTACTTTGTAGCCAGCCTAATACAAAATAGCTCCTAGCCTGTGCCTTGGTGGCCAGAAACTCCCAGCCTCGTTCAACGTATCTATGGATATGTCCCACTTGGCCTGAAACTTTCTGACTCACCGATCCATCTGGCTAAAAGACGACTTTTGTATTAGGCTGGCTACATGTGGCAAGAACAGAACAATGAACTCTATCGAGAGTTTGCCTTTAAGGACTTTGCGCAAGCTTTTACCTTCATGCAGGCGGTTGCGCACGAGGCCGAGGAGCGTCAGCACCATCCGCGCTGGCACAATGAGTGGAACAAGGTACAGATATGGTTGAGCACCCACGATGCGGGGAACGCCGTCACAGATAAGGATCGCTCTTTCGCGACTTTTATCGATGAGCTTTATACCGGAAAACAACGCATTGTAGAAATACCTCAAGTGTCGGTAGGTAAGTTCAGGGACATAAAGATGTATGCCGATGGTGGCTCTCGAGGCAATCCTGGGGCATCTGCTTCTGGGTATGTGCTTCTTGATCAAGAAGACAACATCATCATCAAGAGTGGCGTATATCTTGGTATTACTACGAATAATCAGGCCGAATACCAAGCACTCAAGTTTGGCCTAGAGGCTGCTCAAAAGCTCGGTGCTCTTGAGGTGGATGTATTTATGGATAGCCTGTTGGTTGTTAATCAGATGAAGGGCATCTTTAAGGTAAGAAATAGGGATCTTTGGCCTATCCATGAAGCCATAAAAGAACAGGCAAAGACTTTCAAAAAAATCACTTACACACACGTGCCGCGCGAGCTCAATAAACTCGCCGATGCAGAAGTGAACGAAACACTCGACGCCGAGGCGAAAAAACAGCGGTAGCCATGCCGTTTATGGTATAATATTTCTGGCCAGATTATCGGCTAATCGCTTGCCTACCTTTTGGCAAGTGAAGAAGGTGGCAAAGAGTGTCATTAGCAATGAAAGCTTTCACCCACCGACTATCGCTGATCAAAAGGTAGGTAAGAGGAAAGTCCGGGCAGCGTAGGGAGAGACAGTTGCTAACCGCAACCGGGGGCAACCCTAGGGAAAGTGCCACAGAAACGAAACTGCCACTTCGGTGGTAAGGGTGAAACGAGTGGGGTAAGAGCCCACAGTTCCCCGCGGTGACGCTGGGAAGAGGTAAACCCTGTCTGCTGCAAGGAAATGGACTCTCGTCCCGCTAAACGGGACTGGTGTCCCGCCAGAGTTCATTGCTACACCCGCTTGATTCCGTGGGCAACCGCGGAACTAGATAGATGATTAGCTAGAACAGAACCCGGCTTACGGATAATCTGGTCTTAAAAAAGACACTCCAGCGGAGTGTCTTTTTTAAGTCTGTCAGTTGGTTGGGTAGGCCTGCCAATCCCAGTGACACACTACCTGGCTTTATTTCTGAGCAGTCTTCACTATCGTCGTAAAGGCCGCAGGCTCGTTTACGGCCAGCTCGGCTAGGACTTTGCGGTCTAGCTGTATGTTGGCTTTCTTGAGGCCTGAGATAAGGCGACTGTAGGTTGTGCCGTTTAGGCGGGCTGCAGCATTAATACGTGTGTTCCATAGCTCACGAAAAGTACGTTTGCGATTTCGTCGGTCTCGGTATGCATACTGCAAGGACTTGGTGACGGCTTGTTTGCCGCGCTTCACAGAAGAACGATTAGCCCGGGTCATGCCCTTTGTAGCCTTGCGGATCTTCTGGTGACGCTTGTGTGAGGCTACTCCTCGTTTAACACGCATCTATTTAGCTCCTAGCTTTCGCTTAATACTCTTTACTGCTTTACCACTTACGAGTGTGGGTACTGCAAAGCGGCGTTTACGGGCAGCGCTCTTCTTTTGCAAGAAGTGGTTGCTCGTAGCGTGACCGTGTAGCGCCTTGCCGTTCTTGGTTATGCGTACGCGGTCCTTGGTGCCACTATGCGTCTTTAGTTTTGGCATTACTGTTGCTCCTTATAACAAAATTAAGCTGTTTGCCGGCTAGTTGGGGTTTCTGTTCCACTACAACTGTCTCGCCAAACTTTTCGATAACTTTCTCGGCAAGCTTAAATCCCAACTCTTTGTGGGCTAACTCTCGGCCGCGATAGAATACCGTAATCTTCACCTTGTGTCCAGTGTCCAGAAAGTCCGTAACTTTACGCAGTTTCACTCCTAGGTCGTGGTCACTTATCTTCAGCCCAAAACGCATTTGCTTGATCTCGAGCGCCTTAGCGTTTCGTTTGCTCTTTTGGGCCTGTTTGGTTTTTTGGTAGTTGTATTTACCCCAGTCAACGATCTTAGCTACCGGCGGGTTAGCACCCGGAGATATTTCCACCAGATCAAGTCCTTGTTGCTCGGCGGCCTTCAAGGCTTCACTCCGCGACAAAATTCCGAGCTGCTGCCCATCTTCATCAATTACGCGTAAACTCGCTGCCCGAATTGCCTCATTCAGGCGGGTAAATTTGTCGATGGAACTTTCTCCTTTTCTAACATTCGCTGATTACTCTAGATTTTAACAGATACAGAAACAGGGGTCAATAAGCTTTTGCAAAAAGTCAAAAAGTTTGATTGCTCGGTCGCCTATACTGCAGAGCTTCACTGACGTGCTCTGGCTGTATGCTGGATTGTGCCGACAGGTCTGCTATTGTCTGCGCGACCTTGAGGATTTTCATGTAACTTCTGGCAGAAATATCCAGCTTTTGGGCTGCTCGGTTAAGGAGCTCTTCTGCTTCTGGCTGTATGGTAAGAAAACCTTTTATGTCTCGGTTGGTTAGGGTCGCATTTTGTTTAGACACGGATCTGTATCTATCTAGCTGCCGCTTCCGTGCCTTGGCGACTCGTTTCTGGATGGAGCTGCTTGATTCTTGACTGCTGTCACGTAGAAGTTGCTCGTGCTTAACCTCGTCCACATCGATGTACAAATCTATTCTGTCTATGATTGGGCCCGACACCTTTTGGCGATACTTAGCTATCTGATAGGGTGGGCATATGCAGGTCTTAGAAGACCCGTAATAGCCACATGGACATGGGTTACTCGTAGCTACAAGAACGAAGTGGGCAGGGAATTCAACGGTATCTCTTGCGCGCGCAATGGACACTTTTCGATCTTCTAGTGGTTGCCGCAGTCCCTCCAGGACGGCACGATTGAACTCTGGGAATTCATCAAAAAATAATACACCGTTATGAGCTAGGCTTATTTCGCCTGGTCGAGGGTTTTGCCCGCCACCCATAATGGAAATCATACTTGAGCTATGGTGGGGCGACCGAAAGGGGCGCTGTGTAATGATTTGTTCGTACTCCTTGCTCGTTAAGCTATGAACGTGAGTAGTCTCGAGCATCTCCTCGGTTGTCATGTCTGGCAATATTGTTGGCAGTGCCTTGGCTAACATGCTTTTACCAGATCCGGGTGCGCCATTCATGAATATATTGTGCCCACCTGCTGCTGCAATCTCCAGTGCTCGCTTGGCTCGCGCTTGGCCGACAACATCACCAAAATCAATAGAGTGCACATTGGTTTTATCGGTGGCCAGAATCTTTGCTCCAGATTGAACACGTTTTAGGGAAACTGTATCCGTCAAGTCTAAGTAAAGTTCTCTGACTGTTGCGACCGGCACAAGCTCGAGCCCAGGTACTAGCATGGCCTGCTGCAAGTTATCTCGAGGGATATAAAAGGTCTTGAGTCCTTTCTGACGGCCACCCAACAGTTTGCCGATGATGCCACGTACTGCACGGATGTTTCCATCTAGTCCTAGCTCTCCAATGAGTGCCGTTGTGTGCGGTATCGGCTGGGCGACTTGTCCGCTTGCTAACAATATAGACGCGACCATAGGAAGGTCAAAACTTGTGCTGTTCTTGGGCACATCGGCCGGGGCGAGGTTTATGATAATGCGCTTGCGGGGTAGTTCTAGCTTGGCGCTAGAGAATGCGCCCCGGATTCTTTCCTTTGACTCGTCGACTGCTTTATTTGCAAATCCAACAATCAGAATAGTGGGCAGGCCATTAGAGACGTGACATTCCACGTCTATCAAAACCGCCTGATTGCCAGCATCTAAGATGCTTTTAACTGTTGCCCCCATGACGTTGACTATTGTGCCAAAAAACTCTCCAGAATGAAAACGATCTCCCGCCGGGAGATCGTTTACTGATAAGTTTTTGTCGTTTATTTTGTCAGGATTTTTTATGAATGAACCCGTTGTCTTTATGGAACAACGGCTTGCGAGAAGCCGTTGTTTCAGATTCGTTTTTGTTTTTGAGCACTTTTTTTATTCAAGTGCTACGCATATATTAGCCGGCCACAAAGGCACTGTCAATAGTTCTCATGCTAATTTTCCTACTATATTTTTCTGCCTGTGCATAACTTGCCAGGCGGGCAGGGCGACAAAGCCTCACACTCACTCAAAAAGCCTGGCTGCGAACCGAAAAGATATGTCGCACGGAGATGCCATAGTAAGCTTTCTTGCTGGGTAGCAGAGGAGGGCTCGTCACGCGCAACACCGCCACCTCCCATGTACACTGACACCAGGCCTTGGTCGTGTAGGCGGCTATAGTCATATTGGCTCAAATCTCTTGAACCCGAAGAAGTCTTGGTTAGAGCGACGTATGGCTTGCACCTTAAATCTCATTGCTAGCTAGGTTTCCTGGTCTTTTTGCACTGGCTGAGGCTGTTTGCTACGTCGGAAAATGTTTTGTTTGGGACGATTAGTGTGGGCTGCGATGTGCAACCATCCACTACTGGGCCGTCAAGATCAAGGCTGGCTGGCTAGAAATCGCTAGCCACACGGTTCATATTCGAATCTGCACGAGTTTTTGTAAGGCTTCAAGTACTAGCTACATTCAAAATGATAACTTTTTAACAACAGTATTTTTGTAAAACTTCTGAGTATCTCAACTCCTGTTAACAGTATATGTATAGTAAATAAAACAACTGCTGGGTATTGACATTTATGAATCAAAGTAGTATATTGTTAGCGTAAGATTGAAAAACAAAAACTTACATCTACGGGTAAAACCGATATCGCTCTCGTAATGAGAGCGGTCAGTCAAAGCCAAGGACGGTAAGCGCTAAATATTCTACAATAAAGAGCGGATTTACCGTCCCGGCTCCAAGAATAAGAGCACTGCTTTTAAGTTGGCGGTGTTTTTTGCCCATGTCGGACATAAGCGAAATGAGAGCGCATGAAACAGGGTAAAAAAATTATATATCTATGTGCAACACCGATCTTGTTGCTCACTTTTATGTTCTCGACAGATCCGTACAGGTTACCGCTTGTATTACTGGTTATTCCATTTATTTTGTTGGCTGTTACGGTATATCAATTCGCCAGTGTGGGCTTTCAGCCGGCCCCAGTGAGCGCTCCGAAAAAAAAGTACCTTTCACTTATAGTGAGCGGACTTATAGTCTTGCTAATCATTCTGCAGTCTCTGCATCAGCTATCTATCAAGGACCTTTTAATATTGCTTGCGCTTCTAGCTAGCGTAACCTTCTATGTGCGTAAGATAGATTTATAGATTCTCATC
The DNA here is from genome assembly GCA_035489575.1 of Verrucomicrobiia bacterium. Taxonomy (NCBI): domain Bacteria; kingdom Pseudomonadati; phylum Verrucomicrobiota; class Verrucomicrobiia; species Verrucomicrobiia bacterium. The sequence continues at coordinate 333,285 of DATHJY010000013.1, read as the reverse complement.
TGTTTGTAAGGGTCGTGTTTTGTTATACTACGCGTAGTTATGAAGCCCGATTCCCAAGAACAAGATCCAGCTGATTTAATGATGCCTCTGCCGACCCAAGAGCAGAAGGACGCTCAAGAGCGCACCACGCCACACGACTCAGTGCATGAGACTGCGGTGGCGGCTGCGGTTGAAAAAGCGCAAGGCGCCCCAGACCCTTCCGCAAGCCCCGATCCGGCTCCCATTGCGGCCATGGCACCACCACAAGGTCAGGGTGGCATCTTACCCACAGGAATTACCTCTCCAGCTGCCACTGTGCCAATGATGGCCGATGACACAGACTTGATTGAGAAAGAGTGGGTAGAGAAGGCAAAGCAGATCGTAGCGCATACTAGCCAGGATCCGTACACTCAGACCAAAGAGCTTAATAAACTAAAGTCTGACTATTTAAAGAAGCGCTATAACAAAGACTTGAAGTTGAGTGACGAATAAATCATGGGCGCCCTACTGACAATATTTATAATCTTTCTGGCCGTAGGGTCTTTAACTGCTCCCATCGTATTTATGCAGGTTCGCAAAATATTTAGGGAACAGAAAAATTTTGAGCGTGGCCTTAAAATGGTACCGCTTTATATCCACCTGCCACCACAAAGTGACGATATCGATCTAGGCAGTAGGGACATACGCGATATAGCCGATGAAAATATATCAAAAGCTCAGATCCTTTATAACATCATCGCTAGTTCACTTCAGAAGGGCTTTAAAAGTAAATTTTATGGCCAACGACACTTTACTTTTGAGATAGTCGGTAGCAAGGGCTTCGTGCATTTTTATGCAGCCGTTCCGGTGGCGCTTGTCGATTTGGTGACACAGGCAGTTATCAGTGCCTATCCTGCCGCTCGGCTGGAAGAGGCGTCTGAGCACAATATATTTAGTCCAGTCGGAAAGATCAGTGGGACAACAGGTGGTGAGTTTACGCTGAAAGAAAACTACGCGTATCCCATTGCAACCTACCAGGACATCAAGCGTGATGCCATGGTTTCGCTGCTAAACGCCTTATCCACACTAGAGAAAGACGATGGAGTCGGTATCCAATTCTTGATGCGACCCGCAAACCCTGAGTGGGGAAAGACGGCCTCCGCCATGGCTGGCAAAAAACGGAAGGGCAAAGATAGTAAGAGCGGGTTTATTAATAACGTTGCTTTTTGGATGAAGCAGCTGGCAGTAGCCTTTACGAAACCGCCAGAAGACAAGGACAAAGGGGGACCCGACAAGCCAGAGCTGTCTAGTCTTGAGCAGGCCGTTCTTGACTCTATAGATGACAAGACACGCTATCCGGGTTATGAGGTACTAATACGAGTCATAGCGTCTTCTAATATATCCCAGCGCTCGCAGGCTATCCTTGGGAATATCATTGCCACCTTCTCGCTTTTCGACGCTCCTGGCAAGAATGGCTTTAAGTTCACACCCGCTAGAGACATCGAACAGTTCGCGACAGCCTATATCATGCGGTTTTTCCCACAGGATTCCAACCAGAGCATCCTTAACTCTGTAGAGCTCGCAACATTGTTTCACTTCCCGGATCAACGTAGCACCCCAACGTCACAGCTAGAACGGCAGTCGTCAAAACAAGTTGATGGCCCCCGTAATGTATCTGACGAGGGTTTATTACTGGGCTACAATATTTTCAGAGGGGCAAAAAAGCCAATCAGAATAGCTCTGCAAGATCGTCAGCGTCATATGTATGTCGTCGGTCAGACGGGTACTGGTAAGTCTACCTTTCTGGAGAACTTAGCCTTGCAGGACATGCTGAGTGGCGAAGGGTTTGCCTTTGTTGACCCGCATGGTGATACTGCCGAAAAACTATTATCAATGGTGCCGCGTGAACGAACAGAAGACGTCGTCTACTTTAGCCCAGCAGATATGGATTATCCTATGGGGCTCAACCTTTTCGAGTTTGACTCAGTTGATCAGCAGGACTTTCTCATTCAAGAGGCAATTAATATGCTTTATAAGCTGTACGACCCTCAGCGCCAGGGTATTATCGGCCCCCGATACGAGCACTGGTTTAGAATGGCCGCCAAGACGGTCATGGCAAATCCTGACGGTGGTACTTTCATTGATATACCAAAGGTGTTTACTGACAATAAATATGCCAAAGATTTACTGAAGCACGTAAAAGATCAAATTGTTCTAGATTTCTGGAATAAAGAAATGGCTCAAACGAGTGATTATCACAAGAGTGAAGTCTTGGGTTGGTTCGTGAGCAAGTTCGGTGCGTTCATGGCTAACGAGATGATGCGCAACATTATCGGTCAGAGTAAGAGCTCGTTTAATTTGCGTGAAATTATGGACAACAAGAAAATCCTGCTCGTTAACTTGAGCAAGGGTAAAACAGGCGATCTGAACTCTAAGCTGCTCGGTATGATCTTTGTTATGAAATTCCAAGCTGCGGCAATGAGCAGGGCTAACGTCCCAGAGAGCGAACGAAAGGACTTTTGTCTCTATGTTGATGAGTTCCAAAACTTCTCAACAGATTCTTTTGCCACCATCATGTCCGAAGCCCGAAAGTATCACCTAAACCTTATTGTTGCCAACCAGTTCACGACTCAGCTCTCGGAAGAAATTCGTGATGCCGTATTTGGCAACATGGGTAGCATTGTAGCCTTTAGGGTGGGGCAGAACGACGTTGATTCCCTGACTCGATACTTCCAGCCATTTTTTGATGGCGAAGACTTGCTGCGGGTGCCCAATGCCAATACTGTTGTCCGGACGCTCATTAACGGTGTGCCAACACAACCCTTTAGCATGGCAACTCTACCGCCGCTTGGTAACGCCAACCCGCAGCTTGCACTTGCACTTAAGCAGCTATCGGCAGCAAAGTTCGGACGACCAAGATCGGCTGTGGCCTCAGATATATTTGCCCGCCTTGCAACTAAAGAATCGCCTCGACCGGCATTTGGTCAGCCTGGCCCTCTTGGGCCTCCTCCGGCTGGTGGCTTACCGGCACGCGCTGCTGGTGGCCGTCCAGCGCCACCTCGTCCTGCTGCAGCTCCGGGTTCCGGCTCGTTCCTGGACGATTGGCTTGCGAAACGCCGCACGAGCCCCGCACCCGTTGGGTCAAACACTCCAGCACCACCAGCGTCCCATCTCGCACCACCACAGCAGCTGCCACAAGCTCCGGTTAAGCCACGGGTGCCACAAGTCGCTCCAGTGTCGCCTACGGCCATCGAAAGGCCCATGGAGCCACCTAAAAAAGCCAACACAGCCCATCAAATTTCCAAGGGTCCGCCAGAGCCAGGTTTCCCGCCCGTGAATAAGGGTACGTCTATTCCTCCGGCTCCTGTTGAACCACAGCCAAAAAACAATTCTACCGGTGGCCAAACACCTGGTACGCTATCTCGCGATGCGCTTGATGCACCCGCGCCGCCTCAGACCGATCAACCCCAGATCCAGGATGCGGACGATGATGAGGATGTGGCTCAGCTCGCAGCTGCTCAGCTGAACCCCAAGAAGGATAGTAATAACGACGATACTATTTATATAGATACAGAGGGTACACTACACGTCCGCGGTGTACCAGACAAATAGGGTAGCCAGTATGTTACCGGCGCTTAACGGCTCGAACGGACAGCTCGATAGCTGATCCAACCAAGAATCCTGCCAAAAAGAGAGCAATGAAGACAAAGTAGTTGTACTTAAATCCGTAGTGCTTTGCCATATAAAGGAGTCCGCCGCTTCCTATAAGTGCTACAAGTCCACCACCGAGTATGCCAGAGGGACGGGCAACGGTCTTAGCACTCGCTTCACTGACGGACTCGACAAGCGGCTGGTGGATTACTTTGCTAAAGGACCGCTGGGTGGGATTTAGTCTGGCTTGTACTTTATGGAGTGTCTTTTGGTAGGCTGTTGCTTTTAGCTCACGTTGCAATCCCAGCGCCGGTTGTGACTCGGAGCGATGGTGCTCGATGGCGACATCTTTGCCGCTAACAGCCTCTTTGTGAATGCTGGCCTGGATTTTATCGATATTGTGATCATGCTCGACGGAAACGCCGGTGGAGGCCTCTTTTGAACGGTGCTTTTCGGGAGCGGGCGCAGCTTCCACGGCTTCGATTCTTTTCTTTTCTATAGAGTGATTTTGAGGGGTTTCTGACATATTTACGATCCTTCCACTGACGTATAGTCGGCGCGCACTAGGTCCACTTCTTTGGCTAGCAATGTGCTTCGAGCTAAAAAGTAGCCCATAAACGTTAACACAATAAACCCGATAGCCAGAGTAGTGCCGGGTCCGGTATTTGGCATACTGGTTACGGCCATTTCTACAGACTTGCTGCTACTAGCAGGAAGCTTGATGTTTACGGCCGTTCCGTAATATACATTGGTCATAACAAGGTTGAACGAACCAGGGTCCGAGGCCGAAGCAGGTGTCTGAGGAATAGGATTCTTAACCCTTACCGTAATGTGCTTCTCTACGATCGTCCCGGCAGCGATGTCTTGCTTGGGCCAACTTACCACCCCCTGAGCGTCAAGCTGCCCCCCAGATAGGTCTGTTGCGGTGGCGTATTCAAGCGTGTCGGAAAGGTCTTCTTCTATCACAAAGCCTTTGACCGCCTGGGTGCCAGTATTTTGAACCCGCAATGTGTAGACGATTACATCATCTGCTAGGGCGACTGTATTATCAGCATTCTGGATCTTTTGCGTTTGATTGGAGGCAGATTTACTGAGTTCTAGGCAGGCAGTCGTGGTGTTTGTGGCCTTGGCCTTGGGGCAAGGATAGCACTCGCTCTTATTGCTCTGTGTGCCCGGCACATTCGGGCATGTATCGCATTCTTCCTTGGTTGTTTGGACACCAGGAATGTTAGTACAAACATCCTTTGGTTTCTCTGGCTTTGGTTTTTCGGGTGGGGGAGGAGGTGTGTACTTGTCGATGGTTACAATATTGCCGCAGCTGAACATGATCATAATCGTCTGGTTTTGAGCGTTTTTTACTTCCAAAACCTTATAGCTCGAAGACGAACCAGAGTCCCATGCCCATAGATTTTTCATGTAGTATTCGGTGCCATTGATTGTGATCGGATACTCCTCGGTCGGCTTTCCGGTGCGCGCTATAGTTGGCCCCTGAGCAACTCTTCCTAGGGAGTCGAGCCGTTTGTCTGTCGTGGAGATAGTTTTAGTGACGCCTCTCCCGAGGGCTTCGCAGGTGACTCCATAGTGAACTAGGATATTGGCAAAATCTTTAGTATTGCTCCGGCAGTGGTTAACCGCCTCGTCACGTGTCGTAAAACCACCCTTAACAATATCGTTATTGGACTCAGCCAAGGTTGGTTCGGGGGGTGATACCACGGCAAATACTTGTACCAAGATAGCAAGAACCATCATACCAACGCCCATGCGGCGCAGAGCGGCCTCGCGATGCATCCTCTTGGCATAGAAAGATACCTGGCCAATAAGACTAGGGTTGAAAGGTAGGTTGCTAAGAAGTTTTTTGAACATTTTTGATTTTCCGAATTTTTATAAAAATACTTATATTAATTGAACCATAAATCTATGTGTTCATACAAGGGGCGTACAGTTGTCGCCAGTGGATAAATCGGGTATACTAGAAATAACGCAAAATAAGGTGTTAAAAGAGGGTTGATTAGAAGTGGCGAAACAAAAAGGCTATTCTGCTGATCAGATTCAAGTTCTCGAGGGTTTAGAGCCGGTCCGTAAGCGACCTGGTATGTATATTGGAAGCACGGGTATCGATGGCCTGCACCATATGATTAAAGAGGTGGCGGATAACGGTGTTGACGAGGCCATTGGTGGTCACGCAACCAGGGTACACGTCAAGCTCTTGGCGGATGGAGGGGTTCGTGTAGAGGACGATGGTCGTGGTATCCCCGTTGATAGGCATCCCAAGACTGGAGTCAGCACGCTTGAGACTGTTCTTACTGTCTTGCACGCTGGTGGAAAATTTGATGGTGGGGGATACAAGGTTTCGAGTGGTCTGCACGGGGTAGGCGTCAGTGTCGTAAACGCTCTATCCGGCACATTGATCGCAGAAGTTTATAGCGATGGCTACCTGTATCGACAGGAATTTCAGCAAGGTGCACCAAAAGGCCCTGTGAAAAAAATTGAGCCTACTGACAAAGCGCACGGTACGGTGATCACTTTTTGGCCAGATACTTCGATCATGGCCGACATACCTTTTGATTATGAATGGGTTGTTGACTACCTACGGCACCAAGCCTACCTCACCAAAGGGATTCGTACAGCGGTCGAAGACGAACGCACAGGGACACGCTACGAATTTTACTTTGAGGGAGGTATTCAGTCCTATGTAAAGCATCTCAACGTTGGCAAAGAAGTGGTCGACGACGAAGTGTTTTACGTCGACAAACAAGTTGACGACGTTCAGATTGAGATTGCGATGCAATACACCGACGCCTTTACAGAGACAGTTAAAGCTTTTGCAAATAACGTCTTTAACCCCGACGGGGGTTCACATCTTACTGGCTTCAGATCAGCTCTTACTCGCGTTATAAACGACTATGCACGTAAAAATGGCCTCCTGAAGGAAAAAGAAGAAAACCTATCGGGTGAAGACACCCGCGAGGGCCTCACATCGGTAATTCTTGTTAAGATGCCAGATCCCCAGTTTGAAGGTCAGACCAAGAATAAGCTCGGTAACCCAGAGACACGTGGTCAGGTGGAGCAGGTTTTGGCCGAATACTTGAATTATTACTTCGAAGAACATCCCGCAATCGCTCGGAAGGTCGTAGGCAAGGGCTTGTTGGCCGCTCGTGCCCGCAAGGCTGCGCGTTCAGCTCGTGACAACATCTTGCGTAAGGGCGTATTGGACGGGGCAAGTATGCCCGGCAAACTTGCCGACTGTTCCAATAAAGACCCCAAAGAGTCAGAGATATATCTTGTAGAGGGCGACTCGGCTGGCGGTTCTGCCAAATCTGGTCGTGACAGCAAGAGCCAGGCTATCCTACCACTCAGGGGTAAGGTGTTGAACGTTGAACGCGCCCGTTTAGACAAGATGTTGGCCAACAATGAGATCGTGAGTCTTATTAAGGCGCTTGGAGTGGGCATCGAGGATTCGTTTGATATTAAGGGCCTGCGCTATGATCGCATCATTATCATGACCGATGCAGATGTCGATGGCAGCCACATCAGTACACTCCTCATGACCTTTTTCTTTAGGTACATGAAAGAGGTGGTTGATGGGGGTCATGTCTACCTCGCCAAACCACCCCTATTTGAACTAGTGCGATCAAGCCGCAAGAATCCAGTCTTCATTTATGACGAATCAGAGCTCGACGTAATACTCGACGAAGCTGTCGAGCGTCGCAAGAAAGAGGGATCCAAAGTTAGCCTTGAGGATGATCGCCTCAAGCAAGCAGGCTTTGTCGAGCAGAAGCGCTATAAGGGACTTGGTGAGATGGACGCCGATCAACTCTTCGAGACGACCATGAATCCCGAGAAGCGTGTGCTGGTACAGGTGAAGGTCGAGGATGCCGAAAAGGCCGATGCAATATTCAACAAGCTCATGGGTACAGAAGTGGAACTACGTAAGGGCTTTATCCAAGCCAATGCTAAATTCGTGAAGGATCTGGATATCTAAAGTTATGGACGATGAGACAAATACACCAACCAACGACGATACATCAGTAGATAACTCCCAGCCGCAAACTGCCGGGGTGGAGATTATAGAAGGACTACATCATTCACGACAGGTAGAGCTTCGCTCTGTTGAAAACATCATGGAAGATAGCTACTTGCGCTATTCCATGAGCGTAATTATTGACCGCGCCCTACCAGACGTACGTGACGGGCTGAAGCCGGTACACCGACGCATTCTCTATAACATGAACGAGTCTGGGTTGCGTAGCACGGCGCGGCACCGTAAGAGTGCCAATGTCGTCGGAGAAGTAATGGGACGCTACCACCCTCACGGTGACTCCTCTATCTACGATGCAATGGTCCGTATGGCTCAGCCCTGGGCTATGCGATACGTGCTTATTAACGGGCAGGGTAACTTCGGTAGCATGGACGGTGATCCACCAGCTGCTATGCGTTATACAGAGGCCAAGATGGCCCGTCTGGCCGATGAAACGCTGGCAGATATAGATAAAGAAACTGTCGACTTCCGCGAGAACTACGACAATACTCGGACTGAACCAACTGTACTGCCGGCTAAACTGCCAAACCTACTGCTAAATGGACAGCTCGGTATTGCCGTTGGTATGGCGACCAACATCCCACCACACAACCTCTCTGAGCTGGTAGACGCTGAGATTACGCTCATCGATAATCCGGAGGCGAGCCTGGATGACCTGCTAGAGCACGTCAAAGGTCCTGACTTCCCAACCGGTGGTGTCATTTACGGCAAAGAATCGATCCGCACAGCCTATGCCACTGGCCGTGGCGGTGTGGTTACGCGGGGAGTTGCCGAGATTGCTGAAGGTAAAAAGGGTCGCAATCAGATTGTTATCACCGAGATCCCTTACGCGCTCAACAAAGAAAACTTAGTTCTAAAGATTGCCGAACTGGTTAACACCAAGAGAATTACTGGAGTTAGCGATTTGCGGGACGAAACAGCTCGCGGTGCGGTGCGTATTGTCATCGACCTCAAGAAAGACGCCTACCCCAAGAAACTCCTGAACCAGCTCTATAAGCTGACACCACTGCAGTCGACCTTCCACTTCAACATGATGGCACTTATCGACGGTATCCAGCCACGTGTACTGGGCCTGCAGGACATCCTGCAGGAGCATATCAAGCATCGCCAGATTGTCGTGCGTCGTCGCACAGAGTTCGAGCTCAGAAAAGCTAAGGATCGCGCACATGTCCTGGAAGGACTGAAGATAGCACTTGATCATATCGATGAAGTTATTAGGGTCATTCGTGCCAGCCAGACTTCAGAAGAAGCTCAGGCTAACCTCATAACCAAGTTCAAGCTCTCAGAGATCCAGGCCAAGGCCATCCTAGCCATGCAGCTGCGCACCCTTACGGGGTTGCAACGCCAGGCCATAGAAGACGAACTTGCCGAGCTAATGAAGCTCATCATAAGCCTAGAGGCCATTCTGGCCGACGAAAAGAAGATCCTCAAGATCATCAGGGATGAGCTACTTGAGGTTAAGAAGCAATATGGTGACGAGCGTCGCACCAGGGTCATCCCGGGCGAACTGGGCAAGATGAGCGACGAAGATCTTGTCCCTGACGAACAAGTGGTGGTCACTCTCACTTCTGCGAATTACGTCAAACGTAGCTCAATTGCCGAATATAAAAAGCAAGGTCGTGGAGGTAAGGGTCGCCGCGGTATGGTAACCAGGGAAGAGGACGTTATCGAGCACGTCGTCAATGCTAGTACACATGACTTTCTGCTCTTCTTTACAAACAAGGGTCGTGTCTTCAGGATCAAGACCTATGAAGTACCAGCTGTTGGCTTGAATGCCAAGGGGATCGCACTTGTGAATCTCTTGCAGCTTCAACCCGAAGAGACAGTTAGCTCGGTCATTAATGTCAGCAAACAAAGCAACGGTGGTAATCTCCTCATGTGTACCGTCAGGGGGGTTGTCAAGAAAACACCATTTGATCAGTACCAAAATGTCCGACAGAGCGGCCTGATAGCCATCAACCTCGACGAGGGTGACGAGCTCAAGTGGATCCGTATGACCAACGGTGATAACGAGGTGGTTATCTCGACTCAACAGGGACAAGCTATTCGCTTCCATGAGAAGGACGCACGACCCATGGGACGTGTCTCACGTGGGGTACGTGGTATACGTTTGCGAGCAGGCGATCAAGTCATTGGTATGGACGTTGTAGAAAAAGCCTCCAACATATTCGTGATCAGCCAGCATGGCTACGGCAAGCGGACAAAGATATCTCAGTTTACGCCTCACGCTCGAGGCGGGGTAGGTATTCGCTCGGCGGTGGTTAATACCAAGACAGGAAGTCTTGTAGGGGTGAAGACGCTTATCGATGATTCACAGGAAGTTATCCTGATCTCTAAACAGGGGCAGACGATTCGCCTTGGGCTCAAGAATATTCCCGAACTAGGCCGCGCAACGCAGGGCGTCCGTATCATGCGACTGAACGATGGTGACCATGTTGTCTCACTGGCACTTGTAGATAAGACTGTCATAGACGATGACGAGGAACTCGAAACCCCGTCCGTAACGGCGTAAATTGCACACTATCGTTGTAAATAGTGTGTCAGTGGTGAAAATACTTGACACAAGAGTACTCAAGAGGTTAAGATACGCGGAGTCTTTTGAGGTGTCTATGGGTGTCTCTACCGACGATTGATCGTTAAAAACTTATGTAGTGCAAATCAACGTCAGTTCAAGTGGTGCTTATATTTCGGTATAAGTCATCGCGTTTGAACTATGTTTAAACAGTAAGTTAGTTTTCTGACTGAACTTTAGGATAGATTCTTTTTTGGAGAGTTTGATCCTGGCTCAGGATGAACGCTGGCGGCGTGCCTAATACATGCAAGTCGAGCGGTAAGGTTCTCACTCTGTACTTAAAGCAATTTGAGTGTGGTGTGAGAATACACGAGCGGCGGACGGCTGAGTAACGCGTAGGAACGTACCCCAAAGTGAGGGATAAGCACCAGAAATGGTGTCTAATACCGCATGTGGTCTAAGGATTAAAGCTTCGGCGCTTTGGGAGCGGCCTGCGTATGATTAGCTTGTTGGTGAGGTAATAGCTCACCAAGGCTATGATCATTAGCTGGTCTGAGAGGATGATCAGCCAGACTGGGACTGAGAACGGCCCAGACTCCTACGGGAGGCAGCAGTAGGGAATTTTCCACAATGGACGAAAGTCTGATGGAGCAACGCCGCGTGCAGGATGAATGCCTTCGGGTTGTAAACTGCTTTTATATGTGACGATTATGACGGTAGCATATGAATAAGGATCGGCTAATTCCGTGCCAGCAGCCGCGGTCATACGGAAGATCCAAGCGTTATCCGGAATTACTGGGCGTAAAGAGTTGCGTAGGTGGCATAGTAAGTAGATAGTGAAATCCTGGGGCTCAACCCTTTAAACATTATCTAAACTGCTAAGCTAGAGGGCGAGAGAGGTTACTAGAATTCCTTGTGTAGGAGTGAAATCCGTAGATATAAGGAGGAATACCGATGGCGTAGGCAGGTAACTGGCTCGTCCCTGACACTAAGGCACGAAAGCGTGGGGAGCGACCGGGATTAGATACCCCGTTAGTCCACGCCGTAAACGATGGATGCTAGCTGTTATGCGTATCGACCCGCGTAGTAGCGAAGCTAACGCGTTAAGCATCCCGCCTGTGGAGTACGAGCGCAAGCTTAAAACATAAAGGAATTGACGGGGACCCGCACAAGCGGTGGAGCGTGTTCTTTAATTCGATGGTAAGCGAAGAACCTTACCCAGGCTTGACATCCTTGGAAGGCTTCCGAAAGGAAACTGTGCCTTCGGGAACCAAGTGACAGGTGTTGCATGGCCGTCGTCAGCTCGTGTCGTGAGATGTTTGGTTAAGTCCATCAACGAGCGCAACCCTTGTGATTAGTTGAATTTTTCTAATCAGACTGCCCCGGTAACGGGGAGGAAGGAGGGGATGATGTCAGGTCAGTATTACCCTTACGTCTGGGGCTAGAAACACGCTACAATGGCCGGTACAAAGGGCAGCCAAGTCGCGAGACGGAGCAAATCCCATCAAAGCCGGTCTCAGTTCGGATAGCAGGCTGAAACTCGCCTGCTTGAAGTTGGAATCGCTAGTAACGGTAGGTCAGCACACTACCGTGAATACGTTCCCGGGTCTTGTACACACCGCCCGTCAAACCATGAAAGTCGCCAATACCTGACGTCCTAGCTTGCCTAGGCCTAAGGTAGGGGAGATGATTGGGGTTAAGTCGTAACAAGGTATCCGTACCGGAAGGTGCGGATGGATTACCTCCTTTCTAGGGAGATTTACTAGCAGCATGCGGATTTATCCCATGTGAGCTAGGTCGATCTTGTTAAGCTGTGTCGTTACTGACAGCTTAAATATCCACTTCGGTGGACAAGATACAGTAGCGAAAACCGAACTTGACGTTGATAGCACTACAGAAGTTTTTAACTTCCAAACAAAAAAAGGACGCCAATTGCGAGAGGCGTTCTTTTTGTTTGGTCGGGTCGGTATTGTTTAACAGGGGAGTTTCAGGTACAATACGCTGGTATTTTGGGGCTGTAGCTCAGCTGGTTAGAGCGCGTCACTGATAATGACGAGGTCAGAGGTTCGAGTCCTCTCAGCCCCACCATTAAAAATTCGGGGCAATAGCTCAGTTGGCTAGAGCACCTGCTTTGCAAGCAGGGGGTCCGGGGTTCGAGTCCCCGTTGCTCCACCAAAGAAAAGAGGCGTCTACTAGACGCCTCTTTTCTTTGCAAAAGACCATACACAGTTTTTGACGCATAGAGATAGTTTAACTGTATCTATTATGACCTGCCATTGGTAGGGCATCTATAAGCTATGTCTAGTGGGATTGTATTGACGGCTAGGGTCATACTCTAGCAATACGGGGTGCTAATGATAGAGGTGGGCCTTTTAGCTACTATTCGCTACGGTGTCGGTTAAGCCCTAGATCGTCACAACTGATGAGAACAGAGTATAAACTGTAGCTTCTTTTACAGCACCAGAGGGTTGACCGCCTCTGTTATTAGTGCTAAAATGCTTGGGCTGCTTGAGTTTAGGCACGAGGCACTCGTAATAAACCGCCAAGCTTTTAGCGTAAACTCAAGTTACAGTGCTAAGAAACAAGATAGTTTTGTGGGCCGTCTTGAGTCGTATCTTAACAATTAGATTCAAATTTTGAGATTAAAGGCAAACGGCATGAAATGTTTAAAGCTGCATAAGCAGTTATCACATTTCATACTAGTGCAGTAAAACTGCACTAGGTTATTGGTAATACCAATAACTAGTCAATTGTACTTTTAGAGTCTGCAGGACTTTGTCCCGCAGGCACTAATCATTCATTGGGCTTTGCCCAACGGATGAAATCGTAAAAAGTTACTCAAGCGCACACAAGGGATGCCTTGACATAAGATACCGATGAAGGACGTGAGAAGCTGCGAAAAGCTTCGGGGAGCTGCTTACTAAGCTATGAACCGAAGATGTCCGAATGGAGAAATCCGGCTGGGGTCATGCCTAGTCATCTCAAGCTGAATATATAGGCTTGTTGAAGGGAACCGGGGGAACTGAAACATCTTAGTACCTCGAGGAATAGAAAGTAAACAACGATTGCGGTAGTAGTGGCGAGCGAATCCGCAAGAGCCCAAACTTTTTAGGTTTCTGTCTGTTAATTCAGACGGATAAGTTGATAGACGAATATCTAAAAGGGGTTGTGACATTACAAACAACCAAGACGGAGCACTAGACCTAGTCTAGAATTCCGTTTTGGAAGCAGGTGCTATCACCAACCTGCATAAGGTAAGAAATTAGCGATGCGAGCAGAATAGTCTGGAAAGACTGGCCATAGACAGTGAAAGCCTGGTATGCCAAGTTTCGCTAACCTTATATTTGTTTTGTCGAGTAGGTCGGGACACGTGAAACCTTGACTGAAGCTGGGACGACCACGTCCCAAGGCTAAATATATCTTATGATCGATAGAGAACAAGTACCGTGAGGGAAAGGTTAAAAGAACCCCGGAAGGGGAGTGAAATAGAACCTGAATTTGTGTGCGTACAAGGAGTCGGAGCCCTTCGGGGTGACGGCGTGCTTTTTGTAGAACGATCCAGCGAGTTACTTAAGCAGTGCAAGCGTAAGCCATCTGGCGGACGCGTAGTGAAAGCGAGGCTGAATAGGCCGACCATAGTACTGTTTAGTAGACCCGAAACCAAGTGACCTAACCATGGGCAGGTTGAAGCGCAGGTAAAACTGCGTGGAGGACCGAACCGTAGGGTGTTGCAAAACCCCCGGATGACCTGTGGTTAGCGGTGAAATGCCAATCGAACTTGGAGATAGCTGGTTCTCCTCGAAATAGCTTTAGGGCTAGCGTTGTACGGTAGCTGATAGGGGTAGAGCTCTGTTTCGGACTGGGGCCCGCAAGGGTACCCACCCTTGATAAACTACGAATACTATCAGTGGAACTACAGCAGTTAGAACGTCGGGGCTAAGCTCGGCGCTCGAAAGGGAAACAGCCCAGACCATCATCTAAGGTCCCCAAGTCTATGCTAAGTGGGAAACGAGGTGAGATTTCTTAAACAACGAGGATGTTGGCTTAGAAGCAGCCATTCATTTAAAGAGTGCGTAACAGCTCACTCGTCAAGAGATCTTGCGCGGAAAATGTAACGGGGCTCAAGCATAGCACCGAAGATATGGGCTTGTGTATAGCATAAGCAGATTCAACGACAGTCTTAAGAGCTCAACGGTCCACCGGCCAAAAGAAATTTTGACCAAGGGACAGGGAGCTAAAAGACTTTCTGATGGCGGAAATCAGAAGCATGGATCTGCTTATGCTATGCATGAGCGGTAGAGGAGCGTTCATATTGCATCGAAGTCGGACTGTGAGGTCCGGTGGAGCGGTATGAAGTGAGAATGCTGGAATGAGTAACCACAAGGCAGGTGAGAATCCTGCCCGCCGAAAGAGCAAGGTTTCCTGGGCCACGGTAATCGTCCCAGGGTTAGTCGGTCCTAAGCCGAGGCGCGTAGCGTAGGCGATGGACAACGGGTTAATATTCCCGTACTAGTCATACATTGTTATCAGTGCGCATCATGTTAGTAGGAGCGGATTCATGGTTATATCCGTCTAAGCAGCGTAACAACTGCGAATGAGAGGCCTTTATTGGCTGATTCTTGCGAGAGTGGTGACTAGAAAAGCTTGATAACTTATGTGTATGGCTATCCGTACCGCAAACCGACACAGGTGCTCAGGTCGAGAAGACCAAGGCGTACGAGTGATTCTTCGTTAAGGAACTCGGCAATACAGCGACCGTAACTTCGGGATAAGGTCTGCCTGGGTATGCCGCAGTGTTTCTAAGATGAACATAGAGTAACAATAGCCACTTCGGTGGCTTTTACGATACGACTCAAGATTGAGATAAGTGACATCATACTAGGGTATGTACTCTTCGGAGTACAGTACTTTAGTGCAATTGGAACCACTGCGGCATATCTAGGCCGCAGCTAAGGAGCCCACGCAACTGTTTACCAAAAACACAGGTCTCTGCTAACACGAAAGTGGATGTATAGGGGCTGACTCCTGCCCGGTGCTGGAAGGTTAAGGGGAGCGCTTCACGGTGCGAACTGAAGCCCCAGTGAACGGCGGCGGTAACTATAACCGTCCTAAGGTAGCGAAATTCCTTGTCAGGTAAGTTCTGACCCGCACGAATGGAGTAATGATGTGGGCACTGTCTCAACGAAGAGCTCGGTGAAAGTGCATTGACGGTAAAGATGCCGTCTGTCCGCAGCAGGACGAAAAGACCCCGTGGAGCTTTACTACAGTTTGACATTGGGCATAGGTGCAATATGTGTAGCATAGGTGGGAGACTTTGAAACCAAGGCGCTAGCTTTGGTGGAGTCACCGGTGAAATACCACCCTTATTGTATTTGTGTTCTTACCTCAACCGTTATCCGGTTTGGGGACAGTGTCTGATGGGTAGTTTAACTGGGGCGGTTGCCTCCTAAAGAGTAGCGGAGGCGTTCAAAGGTTGGCTAACTTCGGATGGAAATCGAAGTGATAGTGCAAGCGCATAAGCCAGCTTGACTGTGAGGCATACAGGCCAAACAGATACGAAAGTAGGAGCTAGTGACCCGTCGTATTTAACTTCGGTTATATGAAAGTGGGATCGACGACGCACACGGATAAAAGTTACCCCGGGGATAACAGGCTTATAGCGCCCAATAGTTCACATAGACGGCGCTGTTTGGCACCTCGATGTCGGCTCATCTCATCCTGGAGGGGGAGCACCTTCCAAGGGTCCGGCTGTTCGCCGGTTAAAGAGGTACGTGAGCTGGGTTCAGAACGTCGTGAGACAGTTCGGTTTATATCCGCTGTGGACGATAGGAAATTTGAGGGAATTTGCCCCTAGTACGAGAGGACCGGGGTGAACGCACCGCTGGTGTACCAATTGTCATACCAATGGCATGGTTGGGTAGCTATGTGCGGAGCAGATAAGCGCTGAAAGCATATTAAGCGCGAAACTGATCCCAAGATAAGATTTCCCTATGAGGACACTGAAAGACGATCAGTTTGATAGGCGCAAGGTGAAAGTGCGGTAACGTATTGAGCCGAAGCGTACTAATAGTCCCATTGACTTTTTACGACCTATGATCAAATCTGATAATTTTATCAGAAATGATCATAGGGAAGTACATTGACTAGTTATTGGTGAGACCACTCACCACTGTTTGCCTTTAATAATCTATCCGTGCCCAACTGCATGGACATCGTTACAATATATCATCTGTGATATATCTTACATTCATGGCTTATCATGAGTGATATATTTGGACTCGGTGCCCATGGCGCGAGGGAGACACCTGTTCCCATGCCGAACACAGAAGTTAAGCCTCGCAGCGGTTACAATACTTGGGGTTCACCCCTGGGAAAATAGCACGGTGCCGAATTATAAAAAGACCATCCGAATAGGATGGTCTTTTTCTTGTAACTTGAATTATATTTATTGACATAAGCACTGGGTGGTGTTATCATAAGCTCATTCGATAGGGATAAGAGGGTTCGGCCATGTCATGGCCGGACTCTTTTTAGCTCACTCGAGGAAGCCTCACCAAGAATCAAAGGAGTTTATATATGGCAGGTACTGCAAAGGGCGGCAAGCGCGCCGCTGAAACCAATGTAAAGAAGCACGGCGCTGACTTTTATGCACGAATTGGTGCAATGGGCGGTAAAAAGGGCAAGACCGGTGGTTTTTTTGCCAACCGTGAGTTAGCTCGCATCGCTGGCGCTAAGGGCGGCCGTATTAGCCGTCGCAGCAAAAAGGCCGAAGTTAAAGAAACTGCCTAGTTTCTGATCTATTGAAAAGTCGCTTGAGGTATAGCCTTGGGCGACTTTTTGATTTGTTTGCCACTGAGGCGATAAGGGCGGCAGAAGCGCGAGGCGCTTACGCTCCATTCGGCTAAACAGTTGTGACACTGGTACTGAGAAGAGGCCATCTGCAGGCTAACGGTCCCACATCGGGGGCAGGTACTTCGCTGGTGAAGCCAGTCTCGATAAGTGTCCAGGCAATCTTGAACGTGGTCGTCCTGAATTGTTATGCCAAGTTCTTCACCGAGCTGCTTCGCCTTGTTCCAAGCTTCAACCTCGAGTAAGACTAACTCAAGGTCATAGGCGTAGGACTGGTGATCAAGCATGGCGTGGGCGGCTTCATGAAGCAATGACCAGCTAGGCTGGCTGTCCTGGGGAAGGCTTTGGTTGTATACGACTTTTGAGTGTTGGGGGGACCAATAGAAGGCATCTCCTGCCTCAAATAAGACCCGTGGTAGGCGATTTTGTAGCTCAGCTAGCAACTGTTGCATGTTGGGCTTTCACAAGCTCGTAGCAGCCGTATATGACGGCCTCCTCGGCTCGAGCTGCTTTTACTATCGGCGGAACGGGGGTCATTGGGTTCTCGTAAATCCTGAGTTCTTCTATGAGTCGATCCTGAAATTTCTCTAGGTTGCTACCAACTCCTCCACCTATGACGATAACTTCTGGGTCAAGGCTGGCAATCAGTGTGTTAAGTCCAACGGCAACGTTTCGTGCAATCATATACCATGCCTTGGGGTCGGTAATCTCGTCTGCACGTTTACCGAACTTTTCTACTATTGCTCTCCCGGAGGCAAAATCTTCCCATTGCTCAAACCGGCCGTTATGCTCCAGGATCATCTTTCCAGGTTCTATATCTTCAAAATTTGGGTCGATAGAGCCGTCTATAACGAGCCCTCCACCTATACCGGTGCTGACCGTTACATACAGAACTTTCCGGAATTTGTCTCTGAGCAGTATTGCCTCAGATAGGGCGGCTAGCTTAGCATCGTTCTCGATCTGTACTGGACAATGGAAGGCTTTTTCAGCGTCTTGCTCTATTGGTATGTTTGTCCAGTCGAGGTTACCAAAAACTATCCCGATGCCGTTTTGTCGGTCGGGTGTCCCTGGTATCGCTACTGCAGCTCTTTGGAAATCTTTTGTTGATAATTTTTCAACATTTGCTGTCAACTCGCTTGAGAATAAGGCGTAATCTTTAGGGGTGGGAAATTTGACTTGCTCAACGATAGATCCGTCTTCAGTGAAGACGGCTATAAGCGTTTTGGTACCCCCTATGTCGACAGCTCCGTACATTACGATTAGTGTAGCATATGCACCTTTTGACCTAATAGGGAATAACAGATATAATGGTCTGTAACCACTATGTGTCTTAACGGAGCTACTTTTGAGGCTCTGTCTAAGTGCTCGGCGGAAATACATTTTTAAGGAGGCATGGAAAACATGTCAAAATCTAGCATTACTATGGACGAGTTGCTAGCGTCCGAAGATATCAAGCAGCTAAAAGCAGGTGATGTTATCGAAGGTGTCGTAACCTCGGTACACAAACACGAAGTGTGGGTAGACCTGGGGGCCAATGGCGTCGGCGTTGTTATGCGTCGCGAGATTGGTCATGGACAACAACTCGAACAGGGTCAGACCGTTGTTACGAGTGTTGTAGACCCAGAGCTTGACGAGGGCTTTGCTCTCTTGAGTATGCGTCGGGCAGCCAAAGATCGAGGATGGGACGAGTTACAGCGCGTCTTCGATGGACAAGAAATCATCGAGATTACCCCCTACGATGCTAACAGAGGTGGTTTACTTATCGAACTGGAAGGCATTCGCGGCTTTTTGCCCGTATCCCAGCTTGCAGCAGGGCACTATCCTCGAGTATCTGGTGCTGATAAGGATGAGATTCTGCAAAAACTGAACCAGCTGGTGAATCAGGTGCTTCGGGTGCGTATCTTAGACCTAAGCCGTAAAGACAATAAACTGATCTTCTCTGAGAAAGAGGCGGTCAAAGACGATATGCAAGCTCGCTTTGAAAAGTTGAAGGTTGGTGACGTCGTTGAGGGAGTTGTGACTGGAGTCATCGACTTCGGTGCATTTGTAAACGTTGATGGCATAGAAGGCCTCATCCATATTTCCGAGATATCTTGGGAACGGGTTGAGGATCCTCGTGACTACATCAAGACTGGTCAGACGGTTGAAGCAAAGATCATTGCTATCGACAAAGATCGCCTGTCACTGAGCCTCAAGCAGATGAGTGAAGACCCCTGGTTGCATGAAGTTAAAGTGTTCAAAAAGGGCGAAATTGTAGAAGGCAAAGTTACTCGGATTACTCCCTTCGGTGCATTCGTACAACTGAGCCCGGCAGTGGAGGCCTTGGTGCATGTTTCTGAGATGAGTGACGATGAAGGTGTAGATCCTGAAAAGATCTTTCAGCTTAACGAAAAGAAGAAGTTCAAGGTGCTCGATATCGACACCGAAGGTCGCAAGATTGCTTTGAGCCTCAAAGAAGCTAAATAGGTATGTAAAGTAACCGGCCGTAATTGGCTAGAGAGGAGCTAGGTATGGCGACTACAATCGAGATCGAAGATCATATCACCGTCGGCGACCTAGCTGAGAAGCTGATGCTGCCGGTTACAAAACTTATCACCGAGTTGATGAGGAATGGTGTTATGGCAACCGTTAATGAACGGATTGACTTTGATACTGCTCAAATTATCGTAGGCGAATTGAGCCTAGACATCGAATTGGTCAAGAAGGCCCCCAAAGAGGCTTCTCCCAGAGAAAAGCGGGTGGCAAGCGACAAGGCTGCATCCAGGCCACCAGTAGTTGCTGTAATGGGGCACGTGGACCATGGCAAAACAAGTTTGCTGGACGCCATAAGGGGCGCGCAAGTTGTAAAAGGCGAAGCTGGGGGTATTACTCAGCACATATCTGCCTACCAAATCGAGCACAATAAACGTTCAATAACTTTTCTAGACACTCCTGGCCACGAAGCCTTTGCTGCCCTGAGAGAGCACGGTGCGCAGCTCACTGACTTGGTTATTTTGGTGGTGGCCGCCGATGACGGCATAAAGCCCCAGACACTTGAAGCCATCCGCTTTGCGCGCAAGGCTGGAGTAAAGATGATCGTGGCCATTAACAAGATCGACAAAGAGGGTGCAGATACCAATCGCATCAAGCAGCAGCTTGCCGAGCAGGAGCTGCTTGTCGAAGAGTGGGGCGGCGATACGGTTATAGTAGAGGTTTCGGCCAAAGAGAAGACAGGTATCAGCGATCTACTCGACATGGTTTTGTTGGTCGCTGACGTTGAGGAGCTCAAGGCTGACGCTGATGTTCCAGCGGCCGGTTTGGTTATAGAGGCTCATATGGAGCAGGGGCGCGGTCCAGTTGCTATCGCACTGGTAGAGGCGGGCAGACTACGTCCTGGAGACTTTGTCGTAGCTGGTTCCAGTTATGCTCGGGTAAGGAATCTTGAGTCTGCGGATGGGAAGGCCCTTAAAGAGGCGGGCCCCTCTACTCCAGTCATCATTACGGGATTCAAAACTCTTCCCCAATTTGCCGATGAGTTTGTTGCTGTAAAAGATGAAAAAGCTGCTCGTCAGGCCTCCCAGCTCTCAGCTTCTCAGAGAAAAGATGGCAACAATGGCCACATCAACAGCACAGAACTTATTCGGATAATAAACAGAACCAACAAAGTTACAGAACTAAACATTGTTGTAAAAGCTGATGTGCAAGGTTCGCTTACCTCTGTGCTTGATAGCCTAAAGGCACTCGACACCGAAGAGGTTGCCGTGCGAGTTGTGGGTTCCGGAGTAGGTAATATTAACGACACTGATCTCCATTTGGCACAAACAAGTGGAGCTATCATCTACGGCTTCAGCATCTCGCTGCCAACTAGCATAAAGCAACTTGCTAGTCGTGACCGGATACAGATTAGATTGTACAGTGTCATTTATGAATTGATCGACGATGTTAAGCGAGAGCTTGGTGAGCTTCTTGCCCCTGAGATTGTTGAAACTGATCTTGGACGGTTGGTGGTGCGTGGGATATTTAAATCCACTAAGACAGATATTATCTGCGGTGGCGAGGTTACCAAGGGTAAGCTTGTCTCTCCCTCCTTGGCCAAGGTCCTGAGGGACGGTGAAGTGTTAGCTGAGGTTGAGATAACCAATCTTAAGCGCGGTCCACAGGACACTAATGAAGTCTTTGAGAGTGAGATGTGCGGAGTAAGCCTTAAAACTTCTGCACGCTTGGATCTTCAAGAAGGTGATCATATCGAAGCCTTCACCAGAGAGACAATTGTTCGTTCGTTGTAGATATGATATAAGAAAAAATTGCCATGGAAGATGATCGCTACATGCCGTCTGAAGTAAGCTTGCCTCCTGTCATACCCGAGGCTTCTGAAGATTTTTCGGATGTTGCTGACTACTACTCTGGAGCCCAGCCTGAGTCTGAGATAAATCTAGAAAAGAATGTCTCTGTGAACGAGCTTGTAACGGAAGGTGTAAAGAAGCAGCCGGAAGTGGTAGGGTACAGGATACTAAGTGCTGCAGACAGGGGTGAGCCAGAGGCATTACGTCAAGAAAGGCGTCAGGAGGTGAGGCAGGATGAGGTGGCTCAAGGTTATGCATCACAAGTTGGTGATATCGCCGCAGGCGCACCCTTGAGACAGCCGGGCTTGCAGGGTTTCACGCCTCCCCAAGCCGCTCCGCCGTTAACTCTAAGCGGCTCGATGCCTGCTCCTTCCCAGGGTAGCAGCTATGTTTCGACTCCCTCACTATACAGAAAGTCTATCGTAAGGGGCTTTGTAGCCGGTATTATAGTGTTAGTATGTGCAGCCTTGGTGCTACTCATTGCATAAGTTGATACAATTATTACCTACAGAAAGGAACCGCAATGTTTAAGCTAGACGATAACCTGCTGAAAGAACTTGGTCTGGGAGATTTGCCTGCAGAAGAAAAGAATCGAATGCTTGCGCATATCTATGAAACTCTGGAAATGCGAGTTGGTATGAAGCTAGCCGAGAGGATGACCAACGAACAGCTGGATGAGTTTGAGGGCTTCATAGATAAAAATGACGAAGCTGGCGCGCTGAAGTGGCTTGAATCGAACTTTCCAAACTATAAACAAGTAGTTGCAGATGAACTTGCCGCACTTAAGGAAGAGATCAGGCAAGCGGCGCCTCAGATTGTTGCAGCGAGTGTTCAGGCTCAGCAACAACTTCCACCCCAGCAGCCACCCGCCGCAGCTTAGCTCACTATAATAAGTGTTTGTGGCCAGCTAGAAAGGCCTGGGCAGTCATTTCAGATTTGCCGGCTGGTTGTAGCCGTTCAATATGCAGTATGCCATCAGAGGTGGCTATTGCAATATCTCCGTCAACAGTAGCAATGTCAGCGGGCTGGCTTTGGGGTAGACTGCTCGCAGTCGCATGAGCTTTGGTGACTATGACGTCTTTGTTCGCTAATGTGGTGCGGCTACGTGGCCACTCAGCGTATGCGCGAATCTCTCGCTCTAGGTTTGCTGCCGGCTTGTTCCAGTCGATAGCGCCGTGGTCTTTTGATATCAAACTGTCGTATGTTGCGCTCTCTTCGTCTTGGGGTAGGGCAATTATGCTCCCGTCAAGTATGCCGGGTAGCACCTCGAGGAGCATCGATAGGCCTACGGATAGCAATGTATCCGCGAGTTCTTGCTTGGTTTCGTTTCCTACGAGCTCTACCTCTGACTGGGCGTAAATCGGCCCAGCGTCCATTGCCCTTACGAGCTTCATGACAGAGACACCTGTTTTGGCGCTGCCATCCAGTATGACGCTTTCAAGAGGAGTCGGCCCCCGGTGTAAGGGCAGGAGAGACGGGTGTATGTTGATGATGCCACGGGGAAATATATCTATTAGCTTCTGGGGCACTATCTTGCCGTAGGCAATCAATACACCCGCTGCAGCATTGTAATCTTGAAGGCGCTCCAGGATGTCCATCGGCTTTTCAGAGAGTATAAGGGGTATGTTGTGCTCCCTGCAGACCTCCTCTATTTCAAGATGGCGGGACTTTCTGGATTGACCTTGCTCAAAGTTAGAGACCACCGCCTTGACCTCGTAGCCGGCTTCGATAAGGCCACGTAGGGTTGGCACGTGCGTTGTTACGCCTGTGGCAATGCGTTCATTACCAAAGAATACTATTGTTTTTGACATCTTTTTCATAATCGAGTGCATCCAGATGGCCTTCTTCGGTCAGTCTAAAGAATGCCTCTGGTTTATCTTTAATGTGATCAATGAAAACGATTCCGTTTGTATGATCAATCTCGTGCTGGAACACCCTGGCCAAGAATCCTTCGGCGACTACTCTGATCTGCTTGCCGTTGAGGTCTAAGGCGCTAATCCGGACTTTTTGATAGCGGGGTACTTTGCCATAGATATCTTTAACGCTCAAGCAGCCTTCGAAATCTTCCTCTACCTTGCCCTCAAACTTGGTGATCTTTGGGTTTATAAACGCCTGGAAGGTGCGATCTGACTTGTCGTCAAAGTTATTGCGGACTACGACTACCCGGAGGGGTAGATCGATCTGAATGGCTGCAAGCGCGACACCAACCTCGTGTTTACGGCTATCCTCCCAGTCTAGCGTGGCGTCTTCCATGTCTTTGACAAGTTGCTTGATATCGCTGGTAATAATGCCCACCTTCTGAGAGCGCTGTCTCAGGTGATCGTGTGCAAGCGTAATAATATCCCGTTGAGTTTTTCCCATTTGACTAATAGTATCAGAGAAGATTCGTGGGGTCGATGTCGTAGGAACAGTTTTGTGGAAGCGTGCGGATAATATCAATCAAGGTTGTCCTTTTTTTAGACTTCACCACAAGCTGCCAGTTATAGCGATTATTGGTTTTCTCTAGAAATGAAGGCGCCGGGCCAATGACTTGGACGTCCCTGAAGCTTTTGCGCAAGCCATGGCCAATCGACTCGCAGCTTTGTCGCGCTGCGGAGAGGCTCGCTCTACTACACGTGATCTTCAATAAGAAGCAAAAGGGAGGGAAGTTATATGTCTGCCTTTCCTTGATCTCGCAATCGTAAAAGCTGGCGTAATCTTGCTCTATCGCAGCTCGCAATATGGGGTTGTCGGTATGGTGGGTCTGTATAACGGCTAGTCCGCTTCGGTGGCCTCTCGTAAGTCTTCCGAGCGCCTGCGATAGCAGCTGATATGTTCGCTCCTGGGCGGTATAGTCCGGGAAGCTCAGACTGGTATCAGCCTGAATAATGCCAAGGAGGCCTAGTTTTGGTAGGTCTAGACCTTTGCCGAGCATTTGGGTTCCCACCAAGATGTCCACGTTGCCGGCTACTATATTTTCGTAATGATGCTCCATTCGGTCGATTTTAGGTAGGTCACTATCGAATCGCTGTATGCGAGCTTGCGGGAATAGGCGAGCTAGTTCGGTGACGAGTGCTTTGGTGCCAATAGATTTGAAATTGATGTCAGTACTACTACACTCAGGGCATGACGAGGGCGGATTCTGTCGGAATCCGCAAGTGTGACAGAGTGCTGAGTGCATGTCTGCATGGTATGTCAGTGGCAGATCACAGCGTGGGCAAACCGCCTCCCAACCACAGTTCTGGCACAAGATAAGCCGGGCCGACCCACGTCTATTCAGGAAGACTAATGATTGCTCCTCCTTCTGGATTGTATGTGAAATTCCCTCAATGAGAGTGTTAGAAATCCATGGAGAACGATTAAATTGCTCACGCTTTTTTAAGTCAATAATTACAACATCTGTTTTTTGTTCGCTATCAAAAAGTGCAGGCTGAACCATTCTGATGATTGATAATTTCTTTTGTTTAAAGAAGTAGTAGTCTGCCAGAAGGGGGGTGGCGCTGCCAAAAATAAGCTGTGCTCCGTGTAAGCTTGCTAGCCGTGCCGCAACACGTGTAGCCAAGTAGTGTGGAGCTTGCTCTTGTTTGTAGGCGGTTTCATGAAATTCATCCAGCACAATCAGTCCTATAGATTTGAGTGGGCAAAAAAGAATCGATCGGGGTCCAATTACTACAAGTGGCTTAGTAGAAGTCAGGATAGAGAGCCAGGCATTGCGTCTCTGGGCGACGGTCATCTCTGAGTGCAGTACCACAACCGATCCTGGGAAGTACCGATGTACACTCTGCGCCAGTTGGGGGGTAAGGCTAATCTCGGGGGTTAGAAGCAAGACACTCTTGTCGCGCTTTAGCTGCTGGTCGATGAGTTCTATATAGACACGTGTTTTGCCGCTACCGGTGTTACCATGCAGGAGAGCGGTTCGAAGGTTAGGCTGATTGATGTCACGGATTGCTTGAGCCTGTTCGGTGGTGAGGGCAGGGGGAGTGAGAGGCTCTGGAAACTTGGCTACTGTCTTTGCGGTTTTTGCCCTGCTCTTTGTGGTAAGCGTGCCAGGAAGTGCCAGAGAAGTTATTTGGCCCAGGGGTGCCGGGTAGTAGCTATGTACCCACTGCATGAGTTCAATGATCTCTGATGGGATGGGCTCTTCATTTAGTGTATCTCTGATAGGTTTTGTTTTGAAACTGGGCTTCTTAACTTCTGAGAGTACTACAGCAACCACCACCTGTCTTTGTAGCTCGACAGTTACTAGGGTGCCTTTTGCGAACGCAGCTTCATGGGAGTAAGTGAGGGAACTCTCCCCGTGGTACCTCTGGCTTGCAACCCAGACCTCGTAATATCTCATGACCACATTATAAGTTTTATTGGAAAAATATGTTGAAAGACCATCAGTTGTCGCGTATACTTCAGTTACGTTGTCCTAATAACAATAGAGCTTATGTTAGATGTATTTATAACTTCACGAGTACGGCGGAAAATCATAGTGGTTTACGCCAAATATCCCGATTTTAAAACCCATGTTCGTGGGCTTGCAAAGCTTATCAAAGAAGATGCTGGGAATATTCAGCGTGAGCTAAAAAGGCTAGAGAAGATAGGGTTTCTTATTTCTGAACGACAGGGAAACACCAAAATATATCACACCAATAAACACTTTGCGATCTTCAAAGAACTACAAAGCATAGTGTTGAAGTCACAACGCATGAATCAAAAGAAGCAGCAGCCCGGTTCTTAGCTTTCAATCTTGCATATCTATCCCTGTTAAAGTACAATTAGGCCCATGATACAAGTTACACGCAAAGATTCGAAAGAATCCATTGAGAACGTTCTGCGTCGATTTACTCGCAAAGTTCAGCAGGCTGGAGTTGTCACAAAGGCAAAACAGGCACAATACTTTGAAAAACCAATGAGTAAGCGCGAACGCCGCGAGAAGGCTATTTTACGTCGTGAGCGTAAGTCTCAGAAGCTAAAGAAGATTAAGCTCGGCCAAAAATAACGTCGTCTCAATAGCAGATGCTGCCCGAGGAATCTGGCAGCATTTTGCTTTTAGGATGAGCTCTTTGGTACACTAGGGATGAATTATGAGTTTGAAGGAACGGATCGATTCAGATTTGAAAGCTGCCATGCTTGGTGGCGACAAGACGCTTGCAACAACCCTGAGGGGTCTCAAGAGCGCTATTCTGTATGTCGAGGTTGCGGAGGGCAAGAGGGAACAGGGGTTGGCAGACCAAGAGATTGTAGGCGTGTTACGCAAAGAGGCAAAGAAACGCCAGGAAAGTGCCGAATTGTTTGATCGTGGCGGTAATCAAGAGAAGGCTGTGGCCGAGCGGCATGAGCTGGTGGTCATAGAGAACTATTTGCCCGCCCAGCTATCGGACGAAGAAATAGGGAAGCTCGTAGACAGGGCTATCGATGACGTTGGAGCTGCAACTTCTCAAGACATGGGGCGAATTATCGGAAGGGTAAAAGAACTAAGCAAGGGAGATGCGGACGGTGGGCGCATCGCTGCTGCGGTAAAACAGAGGATTTCAGGATGATTATTTTTATGGGTGTTGCTGGTTCTGGTAAGAGCGTCCAGGGGAGGATGTTAGCAGACGAGCTTGCCCTGCCCTGGCTATCTACTGGTGAGTTCCTCCGTATGCTGGTGTCTGGCGAGCGACGCAAGGATATGCTAGCGGGAAGGCTGTTATCTGATAGGGAGATTATAAAACTTGTCCAAAAAATATTTGCGATGATTGATGTACATGAGGAGTTTATTCTAGACGGTTTCCCTCGGACGGTTTCCCAGGCGGACTGGCTCCTTAATCAGCACAAGCATGGGCAGCTTGATGTTACTGCGGTTATCCATCTTACTGTAGATCAGCAAACAGTACTTGATCGACTCCTGAAGCGTGGTAGACAAGATGATCATAAAGAGGCTATCCTCGAACGTTTTCGTGAATATGAGGAGGTGACGAGGCCAATTCTCGATCATTTTAGAGAAGCTCGGGTGCCAATTTTTGATGTAGATGGTGCTGGTGACATAGAAGCTATCCACGGCCAGATCAAGAAAGATATATCATCAGTCAACTAGTGTCATGCAAACAAAAGTAAAAACAACTCAAGAGATCAAGGCTATGCGTGAAAGTGGTCGACTTCTGGCGACAGTGCTCGCCACTCTCAAGCAGGCGATTCAGCCGGGTATGACTACTAAGGATTTGGCAGAGATTGCTAAGAGCGAACTGCGTGGTACGGGTGGTACGCCAACCTTCTTAGGAATGTATGGCTTCCCTGATGTGCTGTGTGTCTCGGTGAACGACGAGGTGGTGCATGGTATCCCCACCGCCAAAAGGAAAATTACTGACGGTGATATTGTGAGTATGGACTTTGGTGTGACCTACGAGGGTATGATTACTGACGGTGCTGTATCTGTTGTCGCAGGCGTTGGCCCGGCTAACAGGTTGAGACTGGTCCGTGATACCGAAGCTGCATTGTATGCTGGTATCTCTATTCTGAAAGATGGTACGCGTGTCGGAGACTTGTCGAATGCCATAGAGCAAGTGCTTAAGCAGGCTGATTACGGTATAGTTCGGGATATGGTGGGCCACGGGGTTGGACATGAGCTGCATGAGGAGCCAAACATTCCCAACTACGGTAAAGAAGGGACGGGACCCGTCCTGAAAAAAGGTATGACTATAGCCATAGAGCCCATGGCTACCCTTGGTGACTTCCGGGTTTTTATTGATATCGATGGCTGGACTGTAAGGACCAATGACCGTTCATTTGCAGCCCACTTTGAACATACGGTACTTATTACCGACACGGGCTCAGAGATTTTAACGAAACTCTAGATCCCGAGTGCCGTTTCATTTGTAAGGTGTAACGATAAGCGCTATACTGCCAACATGCGCGAATCTTCGCCAAGCCACTTTTTTGGGCTCGATATTGGCACGAGCTCTGTTCGCTGCGTTATTGGCATGGTTGATCCTAATGACCCCGGCCACCCTTCCATAATCGGGCATGGTAGCGCTGCTAATATTGGCATGCGTAAGGGTGTAGTTGTACATATTGATGATGTTATTGAATCGGTGGTGCAGGCGGTTACCGAGGCGGAAAGATTATCTGGAGTGCGTATTGAGCGCGCAACAGTCAATGTAAATGGATCGCACGTGACGGGTATGAATTCTAGGGGAGTGATTGCTATCAGCGCGGCTAACCGCGAGATTACCCCTGAGGATCGTTTTCGGGTGGAAGAGGCAGCCACCATTGTTCAACTTCCGGCTAACAGAGAGATTATCCAGGTATTTGCCAAAAATTATCGGCTTGATGGGCAAGACAATATCAAAGACCCGGTGGGCATGCAAGGGGTGAGGCTTGAGGTAGACACGCATATCGTAACGGCGTCGACTCCCAGTATGAAAAGCTTGGATATCGTTCTAGACAAGGCACGAATTGCTGCTACAAATCATACGGTCTCGAGTCTTGCGGCCGCGGAGGCTGTTCTGGCTAGACAACAGAAGGAGTCCGGGACCTTGCTTATCGACATGGGTGCCGGGACAACAAATATTGTTGTCATAGAAGACGGAGAGGTACAGCATGTCGCCGTTCTTCCCATTGGAGGCCTACACATAACCAACGACCTCGCAATCGGGCTTAGAACCGATCTAGATGTCGCTGAGCTGGTAAAGATTAATCACGCCACCTTAGAAGCCAGCCAAAAGAAAGGGACTTTGACCGTTCGTCATAACGAGAAGTCACACACGTTTGAGATTGATGATGTTCGAATGATTACCGAAGCGCGCGTGGAAGAGTTATTTGAGTTTGTAGACAAAGAACTCAAGAAGATTCAGCGCTCCCGTAAGCTCCCTGGTGGAATCGTACTGGTCGGCGGCACAGCGAAGCTTCCTGGTATTGCTGATTTTGCAAAAGAGAAGCTTCAGCTGGCTGCCCGAGTTGGAGAGCTCCAGCCCCTGGGCGGCTTGGTTGATATCGTGCAGGACCCTATGTATGCGTCCGCCGTGGGGCTCATGTTGCTTGATATGCTGCTTGTTCCCGACCAAGACAAGTCCGCTGCCAGCCAGCCCAACACGAGTGCCTTTGGGCTCATTGACGGGCTTCTAAAACGAATGAGGTCCAGGAAGTAGAACCTCGCCTAGGGGTCTGCAAGGGTTTGGTCTCATATGATATACTCCTTGCTATAACGACAGAGAGGATATCCTTAGATGCCACAAGTTGCACCAGCTATAGAGACTTTCGCACGCATTAAAGTAATAGGTGTGGGCGGTGCCGGTGGCGCAGCCATAAATCGGATGATAGAGTCCGGCGTTGATGGTGTTGAATTCATTGTAATTAACACTGACGCACAGGCCTTGCACCACTCTCTGGCACAGAAAAAAATTAACATCGGTAGTGAGACAACTCGGGGTTTGGGCGGTGGTGCCGACCCAGCAACGGGCCAAAAGGCTGCCGAAGAATCTATTGAAGAGATCAGAAAAGCCGTTGAAGGTGCTGACATGGTGTTTATAACCATTGGTGCCGGGGGCGGAACTGGCAGTGGTGCGGGGCACGTGGTTGCCAAGGTTGCCAAGGAAGCGGGCTCTCTCGTTGTTGGTTTTGCAACAAAACCCTTTGCCTTCGAAGGTGACAAACGTCGACGTAACGCAGAATCTGCCATAACTAATCTGAAAGATGCCGTAGACACCCTTATCGTCATACCTAATGATCGTCTGTTACAGACGATTGATCGTCAGACTCCCTTGCTCGAAGCTTTTAAGGTAGCAGATGATGTACTTCGCCAGGGTGTGCAGGGTATATCTGATCTTATTACGGTTCATGGGCTGATCAACCTAGACTTTGCCGATGTAAAAGCGGTCATGAAGAATGCTGGCTCTGCCCTTATGGGTATAGGTCGTGCAAGTGGCGAAGATCGAGCCATCAAGGCTGCCCAGCAGGCTGTTGAATCGCCGCTACTGGAGGTGTCAATTGATGGTGCCCGTGGTATTTTGTTCAACGTTATTGGTGGCATGGACATGTCCATGCATGAAATTAACACAGCTGCAGAGACTATAACTACAGCTGCCGATCCGGACGCCAATATCATTTTTGGTGCCACCATAAATCCCGAGCTAGAGAATGAGCTTATTATCACTGTTGTGGCTACGGGCTTTGATGCCGCCTACTTTACAAATCGCTCCGCTTCATCTGATCCATCTTCTTCTAGCGGTATGACAACGTCTGTTGACCCGCCCAGGTCAGATGATACTGTCATCAAAGATATTGATATGGACCTGGACGAGCCCTCCAAGGCGGAGGAAGCTTTCCAGAATGAAAAACCTATGCCTAATATCTGGACACTTGATCAGGATACAAAAGAAGTTGAAACCAACGAGGTAGCTGCACAAGATGCGTCATCGAAGTCTCAGGCCTTTGTGGGTTCGAATGAAGAAGAGGAGCTAGAGAAGCCCTCTTTCTTGCGCAGATTGAAGAAGCGTCGACAAGAGGGCCAGGATGAAGATTCCACCCCTGTTAACAGTGATAAAAAAGCGTAAATAATACACCAAATTTTTGCTTGCAAAACGCTATAGGTAGAGTTAATCTATACAGTATAGACACTATATATAGGATGAAATATACAGTGGTCGTACGTTCAGATGAATAAATGTTTTACACATCTATGAACGTTCGGATGATTGAGGGCCAAAACAAATACATTGTTTTAAAAGCAAGCATGAGCTGGCTGTCTCTGGATCTCCACGGTTGTAGAGTAAGCAAGGAGGTATGCAAATATATGAAATGCAGCCAATGCCAGCAAACGGAGACAAAGGTAATTGAATCTCGTGACGTATCAGATGGTGAGGCCATCCGTCGGCGAAGAGTTTGCACAAACTGTCAGTATAGATTTACTACCTATGAGCGACTGGAGCGTCCTCAGATAATAGTAGTAAAGACTAACGGAACTCGTGAACTCTTTAATCGTGACAAGTTACTTGCTGGGTTGTATAGGGCTTCCGAGAAAACTCCTGTAACGAGTTTGCAGCTCGAGCGTTTGGTAGCAGATATCGAACAGCATATATACGCATGTGGAGAGCAGGAGATGCCAAGTACAAAAATAGGTGACATGGTGATGGAGCGACTCGCACCCCTTAACGAGGTAGCCTATGTGCGGTTCGCAAGTGTATATCGTCGCTTCAAAGATATCGCCGGATTTGAGAAAGAACTTCTGCAAATCCGCGAGCGCAAGGTCGGTTCTGTCAAGGCATAACCTTGACGGCTCCCCCTAGAGCCTGCTCCATAGGCTTTGGGGGGAGCATCAATCGAATCGACGTTTGAGAGCAACGTAGAGGCGAGAGACGACTCTAACAAAAACCTTAATAAAAATATAACAATGGGTGGCCGAGAGAACGGCATATTCTTGGGGCCGCGTAAAAGTGAGGGTAGGTGTATGGCACAGATAGCAATATTAGGTCGGAGGCGCTTATTGACGCCCCCTAAGAGCAAGGGATACGATCAGCTCAAATGGGTTAAGCGCGATTCGGTTATTATGAATCCAATGACGGGCAAGCCTGTCTTTGAGCAAAAGGACGTTGATTTCCCCGAGGGATGGTCCCTGAACGCTATCAACATCGTTGCCCAAAAATATTTTACCGGTACTCCGGGTACTGATGGACGAGAAAAGTCCCTAAAGGACTTAATCGATCGTGTAGTAGATACGGTGACTCGGCAGGGTATGCAAGAGGGTTACTTTGAGTCGGACGCCGAGGCAGAAGACTACCGTGAGGAGCTTAAATATATCTTGGCCACTCAACGCGCGGCTTTTAACTCTCCGGTCTGGTTCAATATAGGCGTACCTGAGCGTGCTCAGCAGGCAAGTGCTTGTTTCATCTTGGCCGTTGAAGATACTATGCCCGCCATTCTGAATTGGTACAAAGAAGAGGGAATGATCTTCAAGGGTGGCTCGGGATCAGGCATCAATCTTAGCTCTATCCGGTCGTCGGCCGAAGAACTCGGCAAGAGTGCTGGTACTGCCTCTGGCCCCATGAGTTTTATGCGGGGTGCTGATGCATCTGCTGGTGCTATTAAGAGTGGCGGCAAGACTCGTCGTGCGGCTAAGATGGTTATCTTGAATGCTGATCATCCGGACATTGTGGAGTTTATTTGGGCCAAGGCAATAGAGGAGCGTAAAGCTCGTGTACTGAGAGACGCTGGATTCGATATGGACCTGGACGGTAGAGACTCATTCTCTGTCCAATACCAAAATGCCAATAACTCTGTTCGGGTCACTGATGAGTTTATGCGAGCAGTCGAGAACGATAAGGACTGGGACCTGAAGGCAGTGACTACCGGCAAGACAGTGAGGACCGTAAAGGCTCGTGATCTTTTCCGGCAAATCTCTGAATCTGCCTGGGAATGTGCCGATCCTGGCATGCAATTCGACACGACTATCAACAAGTGGCACACCACGCCGAACGCTGGACGCATTAATGGCAGTAACCCGTGCAGTGAATATATGCACCTGGATAACTCTGCGTGTAACCTGGCATCTATCAACCTCTTGAGGTATCTGAATGACGACGGAAGTTTTGATATCAAGTCTTTCATTCATACGGTAGAACTTATTTTTACCGCCCAAGAAATATTGGTTGGTTACAGTGAGTATCCAACAGAGAGCATCAATAAGAATGCCAGAGCTTATCGTGAGCTAGGGCTTGGCTATGCGAACTTAGGAGCCCTTCTGATGGCTCAAGGCCTGCCCTATGACTCTGATGAGGGTCGAGCTCAGGCTGCGGCTATAACGGCCCTTATGACCGGCCAGGCGTATGCCACGAGCGCAAAGATTGCTAATCGGGTCGGTCCATTTGCTGGATTCCATAAAGATCGCGAGGGAATGCTCCACGTGCTCCGTATGCATCGTGAGGAAGTCTCAAAGATTGACGCCAGCCTGGTTTCCGAGGAACTACTGAGTGCTGCCGCCAGCGCCTGGGATGAAGCTGTTGAGCTAGGTGAGCTCCACGGTGTACGAAATGCGCAAGCAAGTGTGCTGGCTCCCACGGGAACGATTGGACTCATGATGGACTGTGATACAACTGGTATCGAGCCAGACCTTGGTCTTGTTAAGCACAAGAAGCTGGTAGGTGGCGGCACGATGAGTATCGTCAACCAGACAGTGCCACGTGCACTAAAAGTACTCGGCTACAGCAAGTCCGAAGTTGACGATATCATCAGCTATATTGATGTAGAGAAAACAATAATAGGCGCTCCACACCTCAAGGAAGAGCACAAAGATGTGTTTGCTTGCTCTATGGGTGATAACCCTATCCACTACATGGGCCACGTGAAGATGATGTCAGCAGTACAACCATTCCTGTCTGGCGCAATTAGTAAGACAGTTAACATGCCCGAAGAAGCCACTGTAGAAGAGGTTGAGAAGCTGCACATGGAATCTTGGAGGCTAGGCCTCAAGGCAGTTGCGATCTACCGCGATAACTGTAAGGTTGCGCAACCACTCTCTATGGCGAAGAAAGAGGGTACTAAAAAGGACGAGCCAGTATCTTTGGCGGAGGTGCTCAGTGACCGAATCATAGTCAAGGGCGCAGTGCGTCGTGAGCTGCCAAGAGTGCGCGCTTCAAAGACCTTCTCTTTTACCGTTGCAAGCAGTCACGGCTATGTAACAGTTGGTGAGTACGAGGATGGTACTCCAGGCGAGGTCTTCATACACTTTGCAAAGCACGGTTCAACGCTATTAGGTATCATGGATTCCTTTGCGATATCGGTCAGTCATGGCCTGCAGTATGGTGTGCCGCTTAAGACATATGTGAGATCACTTACGAGTACCAGCTTTGCCCCTGCCGGCATAACTGATGACCCAGAGATTCGTACCGCATCTTCGATCATTGACTACATATTCCGGCGCCTAGCCCTGAGCTACTTGTCGTTTGACGATAGGCTTGAACTGGGACTGGCGTCTATGGACGATATGCCCGAGGAGCAAGTAAGTTTGCTTGAGGTAGGAACGCCAAGGGCGGATGAGGCAGTAGCGGTAGAGATCCAGCCGGAGCCAATCATGGCCATACGACCCCAACCTATACAAGCCGCCCGCCAAGCGGTGGCTGACAGCGGTACAGGTCACCAGGATGACGCTGCGCCCATGTGCTACAACTGTGGCAACCAGACGCAGAAGGCAGGAAGCTGCTATGTCTGTACGAGTTGCGGCAGTACAACAGGCTGCTCCTAGGCCCTAGTCGAGGAACAATAAAAGAGAGGTGATGCACCTCTCTTTTATTTTGCTTATGGTAGACTAGTGGCATGAAATTGATCATCTTGTACCATTCAAAAGGCGAGTTTGCGCGCCAGATGGAAGAGTACGCCCATGACTTTGAGTCGCAGCGTGGCAAGGTAATAGAGCTCAAGGATCTTGAGACAAGGGATGGATCGGACATGGCAAGGTTATACGACATTGTTCAGTATCCGTCGCTATTGGCGGTAAGGGACGACGGTGAGTTGGCCAAGGTGTGGCCAGGACCCTCGCTACCCCTCATGGATGAAGTAGCCGGATACGCAAACTCGTAAACTTGCGTAAGAGGTGTTGTATGCGCTACAATTACCCCTGTAACAATTTGGAAAAGGCGATCTAGCACAGCTAGAAAAGTGGCTATCAACCACGAGCTACGGGAAGAAAGTTTTGAGCAAATCCTTCAATGGGCTCGGAATAAGTAGAACCTGTCGGGCAGCCCGTAACAGCGATAAGTAAGTGCTAAAAGAGTCATCTCTTTTGGAAATCAGATGGTACCACCCCTAAAGGGGTTCTGATATTCAAGAGAGATGATTTTTTATATCTAAGGAGCAAATATCATGAAGTTTAAACAAGGCACCAGACGCAAGCCACTCGAGTACGAAAAAGATCTCGTCAAATACTGGAAAGAACATAAGACCTTTGAGAAGTCGGTAGAAAACCGACCAAAAGAAAACTCGTATGTGTTCTACGATGGTCCTCCCTTTATCACCGGAGAACCACACCATGGAACGCTCCTGAGCTCTATCGCCAAAGACGCAGTGCCACGCTACTGGACGATGAAAGGCAAACGAGTGGAGCGTGTTTGGGGTTGGGATTGCCATGGCCTACCGGCAGAAGTCTTTACTGAGAAAAAACTTGGTATCAAAGACAAGCGAGACATCGGTACAAAGGTGAGTCTGGAAGAGTACATCACTACCTGTCGGGCAAACATGGTTCAGACTGGCAACCTCTGGGAGGACACTATTGATCGCGTTGGTCGCTGGGTAGACTTCAGGGGTGCCTACAAAACCATGGATAAAGACTACATGGAATCAGTCTGGTGGGCTTTTAAGGAGCTGTATGACGCCGGTAAGATCTATGAAGGAGAAAAGGTACTGCTTTACTGTACGCGCGATGCTACGCCTATCTCTAAGGCTGAGGTTGCTATGGACAATAGCTATCAGGACGTGACTGATCCTTCGGTCTTTGTAAAGTTCAAACTGAAAGATGAGGGTACGTCCTTGCTAGCCTGGACAACTACCCCTTGGACTCTGCCGGCCAATACGGCTGTTGCCGTTAATCAAGAAGAGCTATACGCCGAAATCGAGGTGGACGGTCAGAAACTGATCCTCGCCAAGGATCTGCTAGGCAAAGTCCTAACAGATGAGAAACATCAAGTATTGTCGTATAAGTTACTACGTACCCTCAAGGGCAAGGACTTGGTTGGCAAGTCTTATGAGCCACTTTTTGAAGATCGTGGCGACAAGGCTCATCGGGTCTGGCATGCAGACTATGTATCACTCAAAGAGGGCACGGGTATTGTTCACCTGGCACCCGCGTTTGGTGAAGAAGATTATCACCTGGCAAAGGAGAAGGGATTTCCCTTTGTGAATAACGTTGATGATAACGGCCTGTACGTTGATGGTGAGTGGCAGGGTGAAAATATCTGGGAAGTGAACAAGCCAATTGCTAAAGAACTCCATGCTCGAGGCATGGTGTGGAAAATAGAATATGTCACCCATAGCTATCCTCACTGCCACCGCTGCCATAACAGACTGATGTACCGGGCGCACCCAAGTTGGTTTATGGATATCAATGGTCAGCGCGAAGGGATGCTTGAGCAGAATGGGGATATTAATTGGTTCCCGGGACATATCAAGAACGGACGCTTCGCAAAAACTGTTCAGAGTGCTCCGGACTGGAACCTGAGCCGTGACCGCTTTTGGGCTACGGCTATGCCGGTCTGGAAAGGCACGGACAAGGATGGCAAAGAACACATCAAGGTGGTCGGAAGCTATCAAGAGCTCAAAGACCTATCAGGGATAGAGCTTGAAGACTATCACCGACCATGGGTTGATGACGTGACCTTCAGGCTGGACGGCGTTGAATACAAACGCATAGATAAGGTGTTGGACTGTTGGTTCGAGAGCGGATCTATGCCCTTTGCGCAGTTCCACTACCCATTCGAGAACCAAGAGAAGTTTGAACAAAATTTCCCCGGAGATTATATCGTAGAGTATGTGGGTCAGGTTCGGGCCTGGTTTTACTACCTTCATGCAGTGAGTGTGGGGTTGTTTGGCAAGAACTCTTTCAAGAATGTGATCGTCACGGGTACGCTTGCCGGTAACGATGGTCGAAAGATGAGTAAGAGCTTTGGAAACTATACTGACCCCAACGTACTGATGGATACATATAGTGCGGATTCGTTGAGATTTTTACTACTTAGCTCGCCAATACTTAACGCTGAGGACTTCGCGCTAACGGATAAGGAAGTGGCTGATACGGCACGCAAACTGAGTATGGTTTGGAATATGTATGACTTCTTTACTATGTATGCCGAGGTTGATGGCTGGGAGTGGGACGGCACGTGCCAAGACCCGGCGAGCGACCTCAAGAATCCACTGGATCAATGGATTGTATCTCGGCTGCACCAGCTGATTCATGAAGTTGAACAGCATATGGATAAGTATGACCTCCCGAACGCCACGAAGCCGATTCTGCCTTTCATCGAAGACGCCTCTAACTGGTATGTTCGTCGCTCTCGTCGACGCTTCTGGAAGAGCGGCGACAGTGACGACAAGAACGATGCATACAAAACCCTCCATTACGTTCTGATGCAGCTGGCGCATGTCATGGCTCCTTTCACACCTTTCCTTGCCGAAGAGTTGTACCAGAAGCTTACGGGTGGTGAATCGGTGCACTTAGCGGACTGGCCAGAGGTAGGGCATGTTAACGAGGTTGTAGTTGATAACATGCGGTTTACCCGCGAAGTTATCAATACTGGTCTTTCTGTGCGAGCTAAGGAGGGCATAAAAGTCAGACAGCCTTTGGCTAAAGTCTCCTTTGGCAGTGCGCCAGCCTATTTCATGGATAACCTCGAGGACTACGAGGCTATCATTAAGGAAGAACTGAATGTTAAGGAGATTGAGTGCAATAAAACAAATGACGTAACGGTCATATTGGACTTGCAGATGACGCCAACTCTTAAGCGTGAAGGCCTCATGCGCGAGGTGGTACGCAATGTGCAGAGTGCGCGTAAGGCAGCAGGTCTGAATGTGGACGATAGAATTGCGTTGGTGCTGGCTACGAAAGACGAAGAACTTGAGAAAGCTATTCATGAGCATACCGATACTATCAAGGCCGAAACGCTGGCGAATCATCTAACCAAAGAAGGTAGCGGAGACTACGAAGCATCAAACAAGATAAATGATAGTGAGCTGGTCATCAGGCTATCACGTCAAGCGTAACTCCTTTGACAAAGCCATCTGTATCTGTTAAGATCCATCGGTAACTATTTTTCTAAGAAGAAAGTAACTATGAAAAAAGCTGTAATTGCGACAGGTGGCAAGCAGTACCTAGTCGCAGAAGGTGAGACTCTTGAAGTTGAACTACTCAAACAAGAAGGCAAAACTGCTACATTTGTCCCCCTTCTTGTGATCGACGGTGATAAAACCACTGTTGGAACGCCTGAGGTTAGCGGGGCAAAAGTTTCTGCTGATATCGTCGATGCTGACGTAAAAGCAGATAAGGTGACAGCTATTCGATACAAAGCAAAAAAACGTGTCCACAAACTGCGTGGTCATCGACAGCACCACACGATTATCAAGGTTAGTAAGATAGCCTAAAAAAGATAGCCTAAAAGCCCCCGGTCAGGGGGCTTTTTTAGTTTGCACCTCTTGTGTTTGGGCCTAAATAATCGCATACTTTACAGCAAGTTGCTTACGGTTATGAAAATACGCCACCAGATTATAAAGTCCTACTGCCTGAAATTTATCTCGGTTATTTTTATTGGTCTGATATTCGGTGTTGCTGTGCCGGTTTTTGGGATTGCCAAGGGGTACATTACTACCGATCCCGAACTGAAGCTTGGTATGGCTGCGGGTCTGAGTGATCACAGTACGCCTGATGCTCCAAAGGTTGAACGTGCTTCATCAGAGAATGAATCTAGAATAATTGGCGTTACAACTAATCCGGACGAAGAGCTGGTGACGATAGGCTCAGGAGGGCAGCAGGTATACGTAGAAACTACCGGTGAGGTTGATGCTTACGCAAGTGATATCAACGGCGATATAAAGTCTGGAAATTTACTAACAGTTTCACCGCTGAAAGGTGTTCTGATGAAGGCCGATATTAATCCGGCTGTAGTAGTAGGTATTGCACTGGAGGACTTTGACGCCAGCAGCGCTGAGACAAAATCTGTTACCGATGGTGGCGGGCATAAGGACGTCAAGATTGCTAAGCTACGGGTTAATTTGGACCACAAGGCAGCCTCTAATCAGCAGGCGGGTATAACCGACTCTTCGCTTCGAAGATTAGGACGAGCTATTACCGGTAGGGAAATTGGTGAGGTTCGGGTGCTTATCGCGCTTATTATCTTCCTGGCTGTGTTGGTGGCCGAAGGGGGTATTATCTACGGTGCCGTATCGAGCGCCTTGGTGGCTCTGGGTCGCAATCCAATGGCTCGAAGGATAATTCAGAAGGAAATGGTGCGTGTTATTTTGATCGCAGTTGTCGTGCTCCTAGTCGGCTTAGCGGCAATTTATCTAATCCTGTGGATATAATGTTGTTATTTGTGCTTAAGCCACCTATAGTTGTGGTGGGATAGTCTCTTTATATTCAAGAGTCCCTGTATTATTACAGGGGTAATCCAAACAAAAATTTTCAAATACAAATATGGAAGACAAATCACTTCCTCCAACTCAGCTGATACGCCCAAAAGGCGAGTCAGAATCTCTTGAGGGTGCAGACGCTAACGTGCCTGTGTCTAGCTATTCGTCACACCAAGAATTTCCCATTGAATCGCTAGAAGTCCATACAGAGGGTGAAAGACCACTGGTAAGTGGTGGGTTAGATGCAGGCTCTACGGCTCCTACCAATCGATCAGTGCCATTTTCGCGTCGCCGGGCCACACTGGTGTCTCTCGTCATAACTGCGCTAGTGGTATTAGCGACTGTGGCGGTTGCATTCATGGTGTTTAGGAGAGGTCCAGAAAAGCGCGATGCCTTGTCGTCGGTGCCTACCCAAGATGTTTCGTTTGATGCCGTCAACGGGTTGAGCCCTTCGGAGCTTCAGGGGGCAGAAGCGTCGCTTTTGGTCAACGGCGATATAATTACCAGAGGTGTGATAAAGGTTAGGTCCGGCAA
Organism: Verrucomicrobiia bacterium; assembly: GCA_035489575.1. Lineage (NCBI taxonomy): Bacteria > Pseudomonadati > Verrucomicrobiota > Verrucomicrobiia > Verrucomicrobiia bacterium. The sequence goes on along the minus strand of DATHJY010000013.1, from coordinate 293,372 downwards.
TTTCTTTACTACGCTTAGGAGCACTGAGCTTACTGCAAACCAAATAATTACTATGCCGAATGCATCAGGCACGATTTGTTTAGATTCGAATAACTGTAGCAGCGCAAGTCAGGCTCAGTTTACGCAACTTCAGACTCAGGTCAACCAACTTGTCATTCCGGGCGCAGGCGTCACCAACCTGAACGACCAAACAGGAGCGATTACTATACAGGGTTCTCTAAATCGAATTGCAGTCACTACCTCTGGCGGTGATATAACTATAACTACCCCTCAGGATCTAGACGCCAACGCCAATGTGCAGTTCAATAGCCTAACTGTCAACGCCACAGGAGAGATTAAGGGTAACTTTATTAGGCAAACTGGTGCTGGCAATGACATCACTATTGATGCTGCTGGTGACAACGTGGTGCTTGTAGACGGTGGCAGGACATTTGTACTTCCTGGCGGTGGTGGGGCAACCCAAACAGTTTGTACTACCCAAGGAAACTGTGGTGGTGGAGGAGCGACCCCTGTCATCTTGGCGCCTGGCGTAGCGCAGACTGACAGTACGGCAGATGCCTCTATATTTATCAATGACACTGGTGGTGGAAGCTTGATACAACTCCAGTCTGGCGGTGTTGACAGACTTGTTGTAGCCCCAAGTGGCGACACCACAATTGGCGGCACCTTGACAGTCTCTGGACTTGGCAGCGGCGTGGTTCGTTCAACGGGCGGCTTACTGAGCGTTGGATTGGTTAACTTGGCCACAGAGGTTACCGGTACACTAACTGTTACTAACGGAGGTACCGGAGCGGCTTCACTGACTGCTAATGGTGTGCTGGTTGGCAATGGCGCGAGCGCAATCACCTCTGTCGTCTCGGGTGGTGCTGGCCTGTGTCTGATCAGCAACGTCGGTGCCCCCAGTTGGCAGGCATGTCCTGGTGGTGGAGGGGTGACGACCCTCAATGCTATGGCAGGAGCTATAACTGTTCAGGGAACAGCTAACCAGATTAATGTTGTGAGTGGTGCGGGCCTTATTACACTTTCAACGCCCCAGGATATCGCCACAACCTCTGATGTACAGTTTGATGCGCTGGATCTGACAGGCTACATGCATTCCAGTAATAGCATAGATATTGATACTCGTGCAGCTATTGGTAACGGCACAACCGAGTATGCATCTAACGCCACGGCTGATCCGTCCAAGACTCTTTTGGTAACCAATACCTTTAATAGTGGTATAGACTGTCTCAACGGTTGTGCTGGTGTAATGTCAGTGGCGGAAATGGGTAGTGCGACTAACCCAAGTATGCTAAGCGCCTATCGTGGCGCGGTGAATGTAGATGCGGGTCGTTCGCTTACGGCCGCTACAGGTCTCTTTGTAGAGACGCCTAACATCGAGGCAGGCGGTTCTATAGGCGTTTCTTACGGCGTCTATGTAGATACGCTGAACAATGCTGGTTCCAACATTGGGATATATGTGCAGTCAGCAAGCACCTATGGGATATGGATCGACGGTGGGTTATCACGGTTTGACAATGGTGTTTGGTTGGAGGGTGGTACTCCACTTGAGATAGAGGGAGCGACAAATGATACTTTTGGAACGACCATTGGGGTGGTAGATCCTACTGCCGACAGGACTATTTTGTTCCCCAACCAGACAGGAACGGTGTGCTTGAATACAGGCAACTGTGTTGGCGCTGGCGGAAGTGCGCCAAATGCTGCTACATATCTCGTAACGACGCTGGATCCCACTCTGACCAATGAGCGTGCCGTAATCGCTGGTACTAATATTTCCTTGGCGGATGGCGGCGCTGGCGGAAACTTCACGATTGCGACAGTTGATAATCCTATTTTCAGCACAAGTGTTACCACGCCTCTTCTTACGAGTACAGGCGCGCTCACTGTTACCCCTGGCGGAGTTATGACACTTGGCGCTACAGGTCAGACTGCCTTACTCCAGGGTTCGACTGCATCTATAACTAGTACTGGAGCAGGGAACGACATTACACTTACGAGTGCAGACCAGATTATTCTGAACGCTGGTAGTACGATTGCGCTCCAGGACAACACTAATATCACTGGACATCTGGGTGTAGGCACGGGTACTGCCGGTCCTAACGCCGTTGTTGGTATTAATGAAACTTTTGATAGCGGGTATGTCTGTGGCGGGTTTGGATGTTACGGCTCCCTTATCCTCGTTACCGCGAACAACCCTACTGGGCTAAACGACGGTGTGGCAGGGATGTTTGCATCAGTATCAACGGCCGCAGCCGGCTTTACTCTGGATCGAGCGGTTGCAGTAGTTGCCGGTGCGGGCGTTCTTGGCGGTGGCTCGGCTGTGGGCGAAAACGTTGGTGTCTTGGTAGAGAACCAAACAAAGGGAACGAATGATTATGGTGTTTGGATACAGGGTGCTGATACGTACGCTCTATGGGTAGACAGCGGTATATCTCGATTCGACGGTAACCTTGAGTTTGAGGGAAGCACTGATGACGCCTTTGAGTTCACCCTAGCCGTTGCAGATCCTACAGCAGATCGCACGTACACAATACCAAATAGTTCTGCTGCAACAGATACGTTCTGTCTGGTAACACTTGGTAATTGTGCAGGTTCTGGCGGCGGTGTAACGGGCTCGGGCACAAATAATAGAGTAGCTAAATTTACATCAACCGGCAGCACAATCGGAGACTCAACCCTCACAGACGATGGTACAAATGTGAGTACTACGGGTGACATCACCATCCAGGGTGGTGATGCAACGGTGGGTACTACTTCTCAGGTAGGATCGCTCATTCTGAACGACGGTTCGAGCAACACTGCGACAATCACCACCGGTGCATTCGCTGGTAACCGGATATATACCCTGCCTGACGTTGGGGGCAACGCAGACATTTGTCTAAATACCGGAAACTGTGCAGGTTCTGGCGGCGGAATCACTGGTACTGGTACCAACAATACCCTTACCAAATTTACGGGCACCGGTACGGTTGGTAACTCAAGCGTTACGGATAATGGCACAACTGTAGCCGTAGGAGCTGCCTTGAATGTATCTGGCAATACTGACCTTGCTGGCACACTGTTTGTGGGTACCGCTGACGCTTTCCAGGTGAGTAGCAGCGGTGCGGTAACAGCTGTTGGTATCAATGCCGGTGGCGCAATCTCTGGGGTAACGACCCTAACCGCCTCGGGCACGATCAATACAACGGGAGGGGTGTTGCAGACCAACTCAACCACTCGCGTAGACAACTCCGGTAACCTCACTAACATTGGCAACATAACGGGTACCGGAGGCGTCACAATCGCATCGGCTGCTGGGGGTGACGTGATTATTGATGGCGCTGATGAATTCGTTGTGCAGGATGCGGCCGTCTTTAACGCTCAGTCGAGCTTTAATAGCGACGTCGATGTTGTGCTGACTGATAGCGAGAATTGGAGCGTGGGCAGCACAATAACTGGCACAACGAGTGTAAGCGTGCTGAACATGGCCGTTACTAACAACACAAGTAGCGGCACCCAGAACCTTGCGCTCCTGCAAAATGCGGCAGGTAGTGGCGTCACAGATGGTCTGCTTGTCCTAGATAATGCCGACTCTGATACCGCCGTCAGTGGTGCCATAATCGTTACATCGGCCGCTGGTGGAATCACTAACGCTATCGATGTCTCTGATATAGATATAACGAACGCACTCTTATTTGGCGCTAACGATATAATTGGTACCAACTTTACTATCGCGGGAGCTACGGGAGCTACTACTATTGGGTCTGCGATTCAGCAGGGTACCCTGACACTCCATGACGGTGACGGACAAACGGCTACTATATCGGTTGGCAGCGCCTTGGCTACTAATACGGCCCTGGCTATTCCTACGACTGTTAGCGCCAGTGATACGTTCTGCTTACTAACACTGGCTAACTGTGCTGGTAGTGGCACTAACTCGTTCCAGACTATTAGCGTACCGGCTGGCACCAACCCTCAGGCCGCAAGTGGCACGGACACGTTAACTCTGGCGGTTACCGGTACTAACTTAACCGTTACCGGTAACTCTGGTACTGATACGATAACTTTCGATATAGTCGAGAGCGCCTTGGCCGGTAACGGGCTGGTCGCAAACAGTAATGCGCTAGACGTCAATACCGGTAATGGACTAGAACTAAACAGTGACGCGGTTCGTGTTAACCAAGACTTCTCTTTTGGCTGGACAGCTGATCATACCTGGACACTCTCCAACACAGAGGATCTGGCGGTCAGCAGCACCCTAACGGGCACTAACGCGGCTGATGTTTTCAACCTGACTATAACGAACCAAACGAGCTCGGGCACACAGCGGGGAATTGTAGTGTCTAATGCCAACGATGCGGCTAATGCCACTACTGAAGCGTTGCTCGTGATAGATAATGCCGAGACCACCGCCAACTCAGTTACTGATTACTTACTCCTTACAACTGCCTCTACGGATACTACTACTGATGCGATTGATGTATCTGACTCTGACTTCTTCAATGCTATCAATGTTGACTCTAACTTTATCTTAGGAAACGGTATTCGCCAGTTCTCATCGTCTGCAACTGTTTGGACGTTTGAGGATACCTCGGGCAATGATCTCCTGACGGTCACGGATGCCGGCACAACGGGCAACTTAGCCGTAACGGGGAATACAACACTCACAGGCACCTTGCAGGTAAACGGCAACTCTACTATTGGCAACGCTAACACTGATACGCTTACCATCAATGGCACCACGGTCAGCATACCCAATGATCTAGACTTTGGTCGAAGTGAGAGCCTTTTGTTCCTCTGTACTACCAATGGTAGCCCCTGTGATCGAAAAATAGGAATCGGTACAACTAGCCCTGGCGCCAGGCTGCATATAGTGCAAAAGGCAGACGGCATAAATGAAGGGCTCAGAGTCAAAGACAGCGGTGGTAATTCGGCAGTAAACATCTACTACAATAACCCTGGCGCCCTGGCATTTATAGACGTCGTCGGGACTTATCAGATGGGTCACATTACATCTCTGGCACAAAGCGGTCAGTTGAACGCTGGTAGGCTCCTGACACTGAAGTCCTTCAATGAATCTAGTCTCGGTGGCATTTCATTTGACATTGGTGGTTCAGAAATCGCTCGTTTTAACACAAACAATCAGTTGGTGTTGTCTAACGGAGCTGCTGGCACACCAGCCCTGTCCTTCCTGAGTGATGCTGATACTGGTGTCTATCGGGGCGGAGCCGATGACTTGCGCCTGGCGGCTGGTGGACAGTCACAGCTGCGAGCTACGGTTAACGGTATATTTATCGAAGAAAGACTGGTCCTAGGTGTAGATACGCGAACTATTGCAAGTACTGGTGATGCTTCACCAGCAGCACTGACACTTAACCCGAATAGCTCATACGTAGAAATTACCTGTAACGATCCTGATACCTGCGACATTACCATGGATGAGGCCGCCCCCGTTGCGGGTGGGCAGGCGGTGTATGTAGTGAACGTCAGTGCCAATATTGTGGACTTTGCGGATACTGCTGGGGTAACTGAGCTAGCGGGAGCTTGTGCTGCGAGCCAGTATGACACTTTAAGTATGCTGTATGTAGACGCTGCTATTTTGCGCTGGGTTGAGTTGTCACGCTCTAACAACTCTGGTGTTGGCGGGTGCGCATAGTACAATAAGACAGTGATGAATAAGGTAAAACTTAGCATAGCGGTTATTGGCGCATTGATCATGGCAATCGGAGTCGGTTCCTTGCTGTCTCGGAGATGGTTAGACAAGAAAGATGTTAAAAGTATGACCTACCAGATGGTTGTCGATAATAAAGTGGGACTTGTCGTACGGCGAGATGCAGCACTTAATTCAGTCCCTAACAGCGCTGATGACGAAAAGGCGGGACAACTGTGGGAGTTTACGCAGCCCTTGCAAGCTCAGCAGGAGTTTGTGGTTAGTGCCTCGTATGAGCAGGGAGCTTCGCTCAAGAAACTTACATCGGTAACTAAGCAGTCTTTGCGTGACGCAGTTATGGACAACGTGAATAGGCAACTTCCTAAGCAGTATCCGGAATATCATCAAATTTCCCAACAAGATACAACCATTAACGGAATCCAGGCTACGCGAGTTGTTTTTGAATATACTTCGACCCAAATCAAAGTAAAGCAACAGCTTTTACTACTCTTCAAGAATGGCGACACGGTTGCCTACATGAAGGCTCAAGCACGGGCAGAGGATTATGACAGCTTAAGCCAGCATTACTTTGAGCCCATCTTTTCAAGTGCCAAGTTCCAATAGTGCTTGTGGATAACTCAGGCAACATCACTAGCCAAAATAAGAATTGTATTTATTCTTACAACACCTGAGATGGCTAATTCTGGGCTATCAAAGATGTTGCGAGCCAGATACACGACATTGGTTCTGACTTAGGGACATTATTTACAACATTCTATTTGAACAAAAGTTGCAGATAGGCTGCTTACATTTTTTAAAAGCTGAGTTTATTTTTTGTTCATTACCGTCTTGTCTAACAGGGGTAAAAAGGAGGATACTTGTACTAGGTCCTGGGAAGGGGAACTTTCTCGCGACAGGATCCGGATACAAACCACAAATACAAACCGTTTGTGGTACACAAAAAAAACTCCAAAAACAAATGTTCAAATCAAACAAAAACGGACAGGGGCGTCTAAAGACGGCACTCCTGGACAGCCTAAAACTGGGTCTAATCGCCCTCATCGTGGCGGTACCATTCGTGGTGCAACGCCAAGGTTCTGTTGAAGGCGCTCCCTCGTCCACTTTGAACTTTCAAGCACGACTACTGGGCTCCTCTGGGGCTATCGTTCCAGACGGAACTTATAACATTGAATTCAAACTGTATAATGTCGCAACTGATGCGAACAGCCCCAAGGATCAAGGGGCTTGTACTTATGGTAGCGGTACGCCCGATCCGAACTGTCTATGGACAGAGACCAGGACGGGTGGCAACAAAGTTACGGTCAAGAGTGGCTACTTGAGTGTTTACCTGGGAAGTGTCACTGGATTCCCGTCTACTATTAAGTGGAACGAGCAGCACTGGTTGACTATGAATATCGGCGGTGCGGGATCTCCTACCTGGGATGGTGAGATGAGTCCGCGTATCAGATTGACGGCACTTCCGTATGCCTTCCAGGCTAGTGAGCTTGCACAGACAAGTGGAGCAAATAGGGGAACACTAAAGTTTAGCAGCCTGGCGAATAGTCCGCAGATTACACTGCCCGATGCTTCCGGGGAGGTATGTTTGGACAGTGGTAACTGTGGGTATGGGGACGGCGATATTCTAAACGGTGGTCAGGCTGGCCCGATTGTCGTTGGAACAAACGACAACACGAGTTTCTTTCTTGAGACAAACAATGTTAACAGAATAGAAATACAAGGTGATGGGGACGTGGCCTTTGATGCAAATACGCTTTTTGTTGACGCGGTGAATGGACGAGTGGGGATAGGAACGGTCACCCCGGGTGTTATGCTCGAGGTTGCTGGTGATGGAGATTTCAATGGCCACGTTGCCATTGGAGATTTCGCTACCCCTAGTGCTCAGCAGGGACTGATTGTAGCAGAGCTCTTTGCGCCAGGGGACAATTGTACCCCCACCACGAGCTCTTTCGAGTGTGCAGGTATACGCAGTGGTGCTATATCGGTAAATGCGGGCGGTACTAACAAGTCCTTAGCTGGCGTTGTGGGTTCGGTTGCCACGGGTGCAGGCTCATTTACATTAGACAGGGCTGCAGCTCTAGTGGCCTCTAATAGTATTGTTGGTTCGGGGACAAGCATTACTAATCAGTACGGTTTATACGTAGAGAATATGACCTCTGCCGCAACCAACGACTACGGCGTGTACATTCAAGGAGCTGACACCTACGCGCTATTTGTAGATGACGGAGCCACCAGGCTGGATGGCACTCTGGAGGTGGGTACACTTGGGACTACTGATACGGTAACTTACCTGTGTCGCAATAGCTTGAAACAGTTGGCAGTGTGTAATACGACTGGCAACGGTGCGGCCTTTACTCAGGGCGGTAATGCCTTTGGCGCCACGGCTGTACTGGGTACGACCGATGCTCAGGCGCTTAACTTGGTCACGGGCGGAGCTGGCAATATTCGATTGGCTATTAGTAGTACTGGTTCGACTACCGTAACTGGTGGATCGTCGGGTGTGGCACTGACCGTAAATAACGCAACCAGTACGGGGAATATTCTTAACTTGCAAGACAATGGCACGAACGTATTTACGGTGGCCGACGGAGGGGCGGTCACGGCAACCGGAAACATGTCGATCCAGGGTAATACTACTATTGGCGATGCTTCTGGCGATACCTTAACAATTCACACTAGTCAGGTTACTACTCCTAATAACCTCGACTTTGTAGGCAGTGAAAGTGTTTTGTTTATCGGTACCTCTAACCGAAGAGTAGGTATAGGTACAAATGCACCAGGTGCCAAGCTGCACTTAGTGCAAAACGCCGATGGAATAGATGCTGGGCTACGGGTGAAAGATGGGAACAGCAGCCGTGCCATTAACCTGTATTACGATGCGGCAAGTGCGCCATTTGTCAATATAGCCGGTAACTACAAGGTAGGCCATATTGACAACAGTAGCACTGATGGTGGCCAGCTGGCTGCCAGTAGGCTCCTTACCCTAAAGTCGTTTAATGAATCAACACTTGGTGGCATTGCCTTTGATTTGAATGGTAGCGAGATGGCTCGGTTCCATAGTAACGGCAATTTTGGAATCGGTGATGCTACCCCTACCTACGCACTGACTGTGGGTAATGGGGATCTATTCGGGGTCGACAGTCTGGGACGCGTCTTCCTTAATGCTCCTGGTCTGGCTGATAATAACAGTGTAGTGTGTCGCAACAGCGCCAATCAACTAGCTGCATGTAATTCAACATTTGCTACAACAGCTACTGCCTTTGTACAGGGTGGAAACGACTTTGGCGCCAATGCGGTGCTTGGCACGAATGGCGCTGGGCAGACATTGAGTTTCGAGACTGCTGGTACCACTCGACTTACCTTAGATACAAGTGGAAACGCGACTCTTACCGGAAACCTTACGGTGCAGGGAACGGGCACGAGTACTTTCGCGGGCAATTTGGCTGTGGATACTGATGCACTATATGTGAATACTGCTAAGAATCAGGTTGGGATCGGTACTGCAACTACTGACGCCATCGTTCATGCTCGGAACACTGCTCTCACTGGTACTGGTACGATAACCAGTACGGGTGCTACAACTACTGTGACGGGATCTGGTACCGCTTTCACGACCGAACTCACCATAGGTGATACTATCATTGCAAATGGCCAAGCTCGAACGATTCTAACCATACCAAGTAATACATCCTTAACAGTGACCGCTGACTTTAACCCTGATGTGAGTGGTGGATCGAGCTTCACTTACAAAAAATCCCTGTTGCGGCTCGCAGATTCAGGGGGGAGTGATCTTGCAACTATAGATAGCCTAGGTTCGATGGAGCTTATCGCCAGCACCCGTGACTTAACCAATTACGCGGAATCTGCGATTAAGGTTGAAAGTACCATCAATAAGAGTACTCCTGGTAGTTTTTACGCGTTTGATTTTCGCTCGACTATGAATATAAATGTTGATGCATCGGTACTTGGAACCGACTTCCTGTTCCGTGATTGGAGTACACGCAATATAAATACGACAGCCGCTATCTTAACCGACAGTGGTGGACACGCAAGCTTTTCATCGACTCCGGCAGTTAATGGCACTGGTAACTTCAATTCTACAATTGCAAGCATAACGGGCCTCCAGTCAGGATTTGCCCTCAGCAAATCTGGTACGGGAACGCTCACGGCAACTAATGTGTATGGCGCAATAAGCTCTGGTACGGTAAACGCTAACACCATACTGTCAAATCGCTACGGCTTCAAGGTTGATAATGTGGCTGGCGCTGGAACGGTTACGAATCAATACGGTTTGCATATAGGTGATCTGACCAAGGGTGCAACTAGTAATTACGGCATTTACATCCAGGGCGCCAGTACCAACGCAATCTGGGTGGATTCTGGAATAACCCGGCTTGACGGTACGCTTGACGTACAGAGTGGTACCATAACCAATACGGTGGGGGCTCTGTCGGTAACAAGTGCAACTACAACTGCCATGACGTTAGACTCGGGTACGACAGGGGCTGTCAACGTAGGTACAGGTGGAAATGCCAAGTCGGTTACTATCGGTAACAATACCGGTAATACGTCGGTCTCTATCATTTGCGGAACGGGTACTTGCGGCATAGGTAATAATGGCACGGATCATAGTACAACTCTTGGGTCGACTACCGGGACATCGGCTACCACTATTCAAGGCGGAACGGGCGGTGCGATCATTAATACGGGCGGTACGACTCGTGCTACCTTTGATACGAGTAATAATTTATACATGGGTAACGGGGTGACTGCTGCTGCACCTAACGCGTTTGCTATCCGCGGTACAGGTAGCTCGACCACAGCTGTCGCCGGCGGAGCCTTAACGCTTCAGGGCGGCAACGCAACCGTAGGCAACGCTAACGGCGGTAACTTGATTTTGAATGGTGGCACAGGCTTTGGTACAGGGGTTAAAGGACTCGTTGTAATAGATACACCAACCATCAGTACTGCGAGTGCACAGAACTGCTCGAGCAACTGTGCAGTTACCCAGGCTAACGTTGACGGCAATGGTGCGGTATTAATAAACGCGACCAATCCAGGTTTGACAGCTACGCTTGGTGACCCAACCATAACTACGGCAGGCCGCATAATGTACGTGACGAATGTGGGCGCAAATGACTTCACTCTCTCCGTCAACGGCGGGGGTACTGGCAATACCATAGCTATGAAGCCCAATACTACCGCTACTATGATCTGGAATGGTTCAGACTGGACTGCTGCGGGCGCCTCAAGCTCCACCGACCTTCAGTCTGCCTACAACAATACTTTGACCTCTGCGGGTGGAGCCGAGCTGGTGCTGAATGCTCCAGGGGGCAGTGCTGACGGCTTGACGATACGCAACAATGCCACGAGTCCTATCAGCGGTGGAATATTCGAGGTACAATCATCGATCGGAACTAACCTTTTCAGTGTTAATAACTTTGGTACCGAACTTGCGGCTAACGGTGGTTCCGAGACCTTGGGTACCTTTGGAACAAACTGGACGGCTGCTCCGGCTGGTGGCACTGTAACGCGAACGACTACTGCTGGCCAGTTTGTCACCGGCTTGGCGGGCATGCAGGTGGTCACCACCACTACAAATCATGGTGTTCGTAACAACTTGAGCGCAAACCCTGTAGCCGGTACTACCTATCAAGTTTCGTTTACGGCAAAACTATCATCAGGAACATTTACGACTCTAGACGTTCAATACTCTCGAGATGGCGGGACCGATCTGGAACCATGTACGAGCTATAGCACACAGACACTCTCTACCTCTGTGTGGACAAAGATTACTTGCACGATTACCACTGATGGCACAACCGCAATAAACCCCGACCTCATCATCAGGCAAACAGATGGAATTGGTAGGACTTTCTGGATTGATAACCTTAGCTTTATGCGCAATGACGGCACCACCCAACCATCTAATGTACAGATTGGCGGCGGAATTAACGGTGGTCAGGTTACGCTCTTCACGCTTGATCGTTCTACGGCGCCACCTGTGGCGAATGGTGATACAACCTACCTTGGGTCTATGTACTATGACACGACAACCGGACGTATCCAGTGTTACGAATCTGATGGGTGGGGTGCTTGCGGTTCGGCCCCAGACAACATCGTTACCCTGACGCCAGAGTATACCGGTGCCGTACTGAACGGGTCTGGCATCGGTACTATGACGGCTGACTTCTGCGGTAATGGCGGTGGCCTGAGCGCCAATACTAGCTTCTGTGCCTCTGGTGAAGCGCGCAACTACTACCGTTGGACAAGTCCGCAGGCAACCGATCAGACTTATAGTATCTACGTAACGTACAAGCTACCAACAACCTTCAAGACATTTGCGAGTGATAGTACTATTCGACTTACCGCATATAAAGACCATGCCACTAACGCGCAGGCGAGCCTTGAGGTGTACAGAAAGAATGTATCTGGCGGTTCTATTAGCCAGTGCGGTGGTACGACCACTGTAACGACAGGGACGAGCGCCTGGAACACGACAACTTTGGGGGGGGCTGGCGAGACAACATGCGGCTGGGTTGGAGGTGACTACGTTATCTTTAAAGTAAGCACCATGGCCAAAAGTAATGCCAATGTCTACATCGAGAATCTCGACTTTACCTACTACAACCAGTAGCTAGTTCAAAAGATTCTTATTCCTTTAAATCAGGGGTGGTTTAGCGTACAATTATAACCATTAGGAATAAGGGTTTCCAAGAGGGGATGAGGAATATAAAAAGCGCCAAATCCAGACGCCGTCGCTTGGCTAAGCGCGCGCCTAAGCATCTTCGTTTAGGTGTCTGGCTGCATGACCGCAAGGTTTTATCCCGTGCTGGTAGTTTGTCCCTCGCCGTCTTCTTTGCGGGAATGGTGTTTTTGCGGACCATCCAGGTATTTATTGAGTCGGGAAGCTACGAATTATCACCAAAAGCTGCTGCATTAGTCGGCAATCCATATGCACCCCTGGGAGACAGCCTGAAGATTGACGCCAAGCAGGGTACCTACGAATATAACCAAGGCTATAAACCCGGTGAACTTGGTGGGACCAATGGTTCTCCCAGATTTAGTGCGACGTTTAATCTTGATCCCAGTAAAGGTACTACGGTAAGCGACCCCGTTACACGGACCTCTGTTACCTTCAAACCCAAGTTTGGCATGCTCCAGCCGAAGCAAGATCAAAACAGACTGATATATCCACTCACAGCCAAGAACGCTACTAAGGTCGTCTCCCTGAAGACGGTTGGCTTCAAGGAAGATATCATTATCAACAAGTTTCAGGGCGATACGCTGGAGTTCAAGTATGACCTAGAGCTGCCAGATGGAACGGAGTTACGACTGGAGTCAAACGGATCGCTAGCTGTTTATGGGGCTGATTATAACCTGCTGGGTGATGTGAGCGTGGGAAGCGACAGCGATAAGCAATTACTGGACAAGGCTCGACAAAATGCCGTGAAGCGCAATCTGTTATTTACATTTCCAGCACCATATATCAAGGAAGCTGGCGAGCGAGTGGTGAGCGACAAGAAAGCTTGGTTTACGCTGGAGGGGAAGGAACTCACGGTGCATGCTACGGGACTCACGGATGCGACCTATCCGCTCACGATTGACCCGAGCGTCTATATAGAGACCGCAGCTAAGTTGATGAAGGGTAATAACGAAACAAACGTCGACTTTGATATAGACAAAGAGCTCATCCAGAAGAGCCAAACAACTGGTGCGCGCATCGATGCCTGGGAGGAAAACCTGGACATGACGGAAGGCAACTGGGATAGTGGCACAGCCGCGGCAGGTGGATATATCTATCGTGCTGGTGGCAGAACGGGAGTAACAAAGCCTTGGATAGTTAGTAGCCAGTCTTCTACCCAGGCTACGAATAGCGCAACGTTTACGATGAATATGCCCTCTGTCCGCCCGGCGGGTGATCTGTACGTAGCTATGCTTTGCCACGACGGCACCGGATCCCCTACGGCGCCGGCCGGTTGGACCGCCTTTAGCGCCACCGATACAGACGAGTTTGGCGGCTGGTATAGGATTGGTACCGACCAAGGGGGTGGCAATGAGGCGGCCTCGTATAACTGGACCGGCATTACCGAGCAATGGACCGGGGTAATTATGCGAGTGAAAGGCTTTAACTCAGGGGATCCTATTGCGGGTACTCCAGGGACAACTAATACCAGTGGCGCGGTGTCTTTCCCGGCTACAACCCCAGACAATAATGCCACCCTTGTTATCAGGGGAGCGGGCGTTGATGACGACCCGCCTAGTACCAGAGGATGGGTTCCCAGCGCTCATACCAAAATATACTCTGGTACCAGTAGCGCTGATGCGGAGAGTTGTGGCTTTGCGGCTGCCAGCCTTAACGTACCACCGGCTAGCGGTGTCTCTACTGGTGCAGCGGCTACTGCTGATACTTCCATGAACGGCACCTATGGTGCACTCTCGGTGGCTATCAATCCGACTACAGTTACGCCCGCTACCCAGAGTAGCGTTTACTGGGCAAAGTTTAATTCGTCAACACTCGCTATCGAAAGTCCCAACCCTGGCAATGGAGTATGTTCTGAATGGTGTACTAACAGTGCCTATGATCTACCAGAGGCACGTCGAGGATTTTCTATGGTTGCCTACAATGGCTATCTCTATGTCATCGGCGGAATCGATGGCAGCGGTAACCGTGAAGCCACAGTGTTGATTGCAAAGATAGGCGCAAATGGCGAACCCCAACTATGGCATCCGTCCGGAGGTACGGCAGCCTACTGGTACTCAGACACCGGATTGAGCAGTGGCACAGGCAGGTCATACCTTGCCGCAGTAGCGTATAACAACCGCATGTATATCGTTGGTGGGGCGACTGGCGCTGCTGCGACCGGAACGACGACAATGGAGTATGCCGACATCAATCCCACCGGTACACTTGGTAGCTGGTCGAGCGGTACTGCCTTGCCGTCGGCTCGTTATAGGCACACGGCGCACATATATAATGATGTGCTCTATCTGATCGGTGGGGATAGTGGCGGAACCCAACAAAGTACGGTGCACTATAGCAAGCTAAACAGTAATGGCAGTATGAATAGCTGGGTTTCAACCTCTGGCTTTACGACTGCCCGGAGTACCTGGGGCGGCAGCTTCTCGACTATATGGGGCGGCTACATATATATTGCCGGGGGTTGTACGGCTACAACGGGCGCTTCTAACTATTACTGCAACGCCGTGGCTAGTGATACTCAGCTTGCAAGCATCAATGCCGACGGATCACTTTCTGAGTGGGGCAGTATAACCAACCTCCATAACCAGAGAACGGGCTTCAGTCTAGTCGCATGGCAAAACGGACTATACAGGCTAGGGGGCTGTATAACCCAGAATGCCTCTACGGGTGAATGTACAGTGACGCTTGCCGATGTCGATTACGGTGTGATAAATCCAGCCGGAGAGGTTTCAACCGTGAACCTGTCAGCTGCAGCCGGGGCAGGTACTTGTGCCGGAGGCACGCCGTATAACTGTAACCTTCCAGATCCGGGGGACGATCCCGATGAAGGGGGAGAGCTACTCTCTATGAGTGTGATCCTCAACGGATATCTCTATAACATCGGGGGGTGTATTGACCTAGACTGCTCCGGAGTGAGTGATGACCATGGTGATGGTGACGACTCCGATGCCAGTGGTAACATATCGTATGTTGCCATCAATTCGAACGGACAGCTCAGCGCTCCCGGTTCGTGTGCCGGTTCAAGCTATGGGGCTTGGTGTATTGACTCAACAAATAGAGTAAATGGTACAACGGGTGTGGCAGCGGCTGGAGTCACAACCTTTAACGGCCGCATATATATAGTGGGCGGCCTCACCGGAGCTGATACATCTACAAACATCTACCACAACGCCGTCAATGCCGACGGCAGTCTGGATGGTGCCTGGGAATCTGTAGATATGACAACAGCTGGTATCGCAGAGGACGTGGCATATACCTATGTCTACGCACGAGCCAACCCTGGCTCTGCCGGTACTAACCCGGGTAATCTGTTCATCTTCGGTGGTTGTGGAAATGGTATTGGGGCAGGGCTTAGCTGTGAGGCGGTGGCCGGAACGGATAGATATGAAAGCGAGGTCTACAAGTGTAATATCACTACTACCGGAAGTGTGTCAGGCTGCACAACAACTGGACAGTTGCAGATTGATTCCGAGCCAGGAACTGGAGGCAACCAGGGGCTGGGTATTCACTCTGGTACTGTCAACGCAAACTACATCTACCTTATCGGTGGATATAGCGACCTCGAGGCTGACAAAGACGATGTGATGATCGCCAAGTTCGACAATAGTAATAACGTTGTTGATGCCGATGGCGAAACGGTGACCGATAATATATGGGACATCTCGCCGAATAAGCTGTCTGTTGGGCGTCGGCGTGGCTTTAGTTTTGGGTATAACGGACACATTTACTCGGTGGGTGGGTATGACGAAGGTTCCGGAGTTATTCCCTTTATTGAATGGGCCAAAATGAATGTAAGCGATGGAACCATTGATTCCTTCGAGACCTCCACAGTGGTTATTAACCAGAGGTGGGGTCTTAGTATGGCTGTTTCTAATTCGTATGCGTACGTGCTGGGCGGGTGTGACGCAGGAGCAAGCCCCAGTAGCTGTACGAGTTTCGAGCCCGCCGTCCAAACATTCCAGCTGTACAACAACGATAGCGGAGCAGTTAATAACTATACCCTTCAGTCGGATCAAGATTTCTCTACGGTAGCTGACAGAATAGGCTCAGCCGCTGCTGTCCTTGATGGGCGGCTCTATGTGGCCGGTGGCTGCACCGCTGTTGCTTGTGGCACCGTGACGGATGATGTGCAAGTTGCCTCAATCAGTGCTTCTGATGGAACGGTTGGCACCTGGGCTAGTACTACGGACACCACTATGCCTGCGGCTCGAGCTTGGGGTAAGTTAGAGGCGGCCGGAGGTACGCTTTATTATATGGGCGGCCAGGATGGCGCAGGCGATGAGAAGCTAGAGGTCTACTACGGTGTCACTGCCAGTGGTAATGTAGCTTCTTGGTTACAGGCAACCCAGGGTTTGCCGGGGGATAGGACGCAGCATGGCGCTGCGGTATGGAACAACAGATTGTACGTAGTTGGTGGGTTCAACGACAGTGCTGCAGCTACGAGTACCGTGTATGTGAGCCCAGTACTTAACTCAGGGGGCAATATTACATCTGCATGGTCTACGGGCTCCACTGCATTCAACGTGGCCCGAACGGGCGCGGCCGTGACGGCCTATGCCAACAACCTCTATCTATTCGGTGGGTTTGACGGTACGAACTACTTGAGCGATGCCCAGTTTTCTAAGATTGACGGGGCTACTGGAAACGTCGGCAGCTGGACGTATACGACTAGCTTGCCGGGACCACTGAGAGATGGCCAAGCTCTGTCGGCGAATGGGTATATCTATGTTATTGGTGGGAGATCGGCTGCAACCACTTGCGCTCCAAACACGCTTATAACACCAGTAAGTGCTAACACTACTATTCCTACGGGCAATAATCCCACGGGCATCGGGGAATGGTACGAGACTAATGTCAGATACACTGGCGACAGATACGGAGCGGCTGTAGCCATGGATAAGGGGAGGATCTTTACCATGGGAGGAGGCTGTTCGGCGGTTGTTGGCTCGGGCAACCGAAACTACTACTCGACTGCTAAATCGCAGCCACAGGTTGCCATGTATTCAAGAATGATAGATACCGACACTGATGTCTTCCCCAATTCATGGCTGATGAATGGTATCGACAACTCTATAGGTGCTCGCTGGAATATGCGCTATCGCAGTATGCATGACTTGGACGCGGCGCCATACATCAACCCGACCGAAGATTGTGGTACGTCGTTAGCCATGTCCCAAATGACCACCTGGGGGCAGGAGACAGTCTTCGGTAATGTAACATTGGGCAATGTGGAACAGTACATTCCGAAAGAGAGTGGCGGAGGCAATATTAACTGTGCAAGATACTACTACTTCTTTGTGAGCATCGACGCCTCCAAAACTTTCGGATATCCAGAGGATGTAAACAGGGGTCCAACAGTGAACGACATATCGCTCTTCTTTACGAGTGACCCCAGTAAGCGACTGCGTCACGGCAAGACATTCACTGGTGGTGAACAGCAGCCCCTCGACACCCCTTGTAGGAAAGGCAGCGCTGTGGCGGGCGACCCTAACTTTAACTGTCCTCTTCCTTAAGGTGTTAGGATAAGAACACATGGCAAAGAAAGACTTTTGGCTAGACGACCCTGAATGGGAGATATTACGACGCAGGGCGGAGAAGCGTCCTGTGCCAAAGAAGCTAAAGCAACAAGCTCGCCCACAGCCTAAGCTGCGCTTGCCCAGAGAAGAGCCTCGCGCCGAAATTACGAGGCAGGTGGCAGAGAAGCAGGTGGTGGTAAACCTCCAGCTCAGGATGCCTCGGTTCAAGCTGCTGGGGATCAAGCAACGGTTTAGGCAGCTGCGCAAAAGCTGGTTGCTTATGCGTGCTCGAAACAAGCGGGCGGTGATGGCGGGGGTTGCGCTCGTCTGTCTCATGGGTGGATTCGGGGTACTCAACTTGCTGAAGGGGGGTGATCAGGCCGGCCAAGGTGGCGGCCCGGTAGTCACCGCCCAACAACAGGCCGAAACCGATTTTAACCCTCTGGTCCCATTGGAGAATCTTACTGACGCAAACGGCCAACAATCAAGACCTGATTTTAAATACGACAAAGAGAAAAAAGTTCTTGGCTATGTAGCTGAGTTTAACGGCGCTAGCCTGACGATAAGTCAGCAACCGGCTCCGGGTGATTTCAAAAGCAATCCCGCCAAGCTGATGTCCGTGGCTGAGTCTTTCAAGGCCACGACCCACCTAGATACTCAAAAGGGCACCGCCTATATAGCCAGCGACGAAAAGACAAAAGTACAGACTGCTATATTTGCAACAGACGAGGTCCTGGTCTTCGTGCGGTCAAACAAGCCGCTGGATAACGACGAGTGGCAAATGTATATAAACCAGCTGAATCCCTCAGAATAACCACTAGTACTATACGGCTAGTCTTATCCGACATATGGTTGTACCTCTGGCACAAAGAAGTTGAAAGTTTCTGCTGCTCAGGCGTCCATATTGTGCGACATGGCTATTTGGACGTTGATCCATACCGAAGGCGCCTGGTCCGAGACCCGTATAGTATGGTTTTAACAGATTAGAGCGTTTACGGAACCTGCCTGAAATGGTACCCTAAGGTATAGTGATTTGAGGGAAAAACAGAGAGTCATGGGGAAGATTATAGCAGTGCTCAACCAGAAAGGCGGGGTTGGTAAAACCACCACTGCTATTAACTTGGGCGCGTACCTTGCCAAGGCTGGTAAGAAGGTTCTGGTAGTAGATTTTGACCCACAAGGAAATGCTACCAGCGGACTTGGTTTTGCAAAAGAAAATATTGAAACCAGTAGCTATGATATTTTGTTTCGCCCCGGTGAGATTGTGACGGCTATTCAGGAAACCAAAACTCCAAACCTCAGTTTGATCGCGACCAACGCAGGCTTGGCCTCGGCAGAAGTTGAGTTGGTTGATAAGCCCGAGCGCGAGCTGATGTTGCGCAAAGCCCTAGCAAATCTAGACTTTGATTTTGTTTTGATCGATTGTCCACCCGCACTTGGGCTACTGACTGTGAATGCATTGAGTGCGGCCAATGAATTGCTCATTCCGGTTCAGGCAGAATATTATGCGTTGGAGGGACTCAGCCAATTACTCACTGTTATGCAACGTGTTCGCCAGGGGCTGAACACAAAGCTTGAACTTATGGGTGTCGTCGTTACTATGTATGACAGCCGAACAAGTTTATCGGACCAAGTGTACAAAGAGCTGCAGAAGTACTTTGGCGAAAAACTCTTCAAGACAATTATTCCACGAAATGTGCGACTTGCAGAAGCGCCAAGTTATGGCCGACCCGTCTCCGAGCATGATAAATGGTCAAAGGGAGCGCGAGCATACAAACAATTAGCCAAGGAGGTGATGGCAAGATGAGTAAAGGGCTTGGCAAAGGGTTCGATGTACTTATACCTACTGACTTCGATAATGTCATTCTGACCGATGTTAATGACCGGGTACAAAAATTACTCATTGAGGATGTCGAGCCAAACCCGGATCAGCCTCGGCGTAAGTTTGACGAAGAAGCCCTGGCAGGCCTAGCGGCATCTATCAAAAGGCATGGAGTACTGCAGCCTCTAATTGTGTCTCCTAAACAAAAGAATAAGTATGTCATAGTCGCTGGTGAGCGAAGGTGGCGTGCGGCACAGATTGCCGGACTGCGCGATGTTCCAGCAATCGTCAAGGCACGTGAGGAGTTAGAACAACTCGAAGTTGCGTTGATAGAAAACGTTCAGCGTGAAGACTTGGCTCCGCTCGAGCAAGCAGTGTCTATTGAGCGACTGCATCAGCAGTTCAACGTGACGTATCAAGAAATTGCCAATCGACTCGGTAAAGCACTGCCGACTGTTCATAATATTGTGCGACTATTACAACTGCCCAAAGATGCACGCGAAGCACTGCAGAACAACCATATTACTGAAGGACATGCGCGCTCGGTTCTGGCACTAAAAGACGACCCGGCCAAGCAGACGGAACTGCTTACTCTAATAATAAAGAATCATTGGTCGGTGCGACAGGCAGAGCAATTCGTCACGAGCGTAAAAAAAGGTGCAGACTCTGCCAAGCAAGCGGTGCGTGCTACGGTGAGTGAGACGCCAGAGACAAAGAGTCTCGGCAAGACCCTCAAGACAAAGGTAACGGTACGCCGCACAGCCAAGGGTGGGCGACTCGAGATCCACTATAAATCAGATGACGAACTGCAGAATCTGATTGGCCGCCTGAACCATTCCTGAAGCGGCTTTAGAAAACTTTGGCTTTATTGAAGGGGTAAATTCTAGCAGCGAGCTTGCCGACAATATCATTAGATGAGATTGCCCCAAAAGACCGAGAATCAAGGGAGTTTGTGCGGTTGTCGCCACATATAAACACTTCACCTTCACGGACAACAAGATCTACGTTGCCAGGTGTGAGTTTTGGCTCGGTACTATAGCCGACTG
The DNA here is from genome assembly GCA_035489575.1 of Verrucomicrobiia bacterium. NCBI lineage: Bacteria > Pseudomonadati > Verrucomicrobiota > Verrucomicrobiia > Verrucomicrobiia bacterium. The sequence goes on along the minus strand of DATHJY010000013.1, from coordinate 272,638 downwards.
TTACATCTGGGTTAAACCCGTCCGGATGCTCCTGGTTGTATACTGTAATGACATTGTTATTAACCACTACACGCTCTCCCGGCAGTGCAATAACACGTTTAATAAGCTGCTTGTCGGACTGATCCCCGGCGTCAGCTATACCTCTCTTGACGAAGACGATGACATCACCCCGGGCTGGTATATAGTGTGAGTTCTTGATACGAGCAAAGGTACGAGATACTTTCCAGACAATCAGTCTGTCTTGATTCTCTAGGGTGTTCTGCATGCTTGGACCATCTACCTCATAAGACTGGAAGACAAAACTGGTCAAGAATATGGCTACCAGAGGGGCGGCAATAAGTATAAGAATGGTAGACAGTGCGCTCTTCCAGTTGTCCTTTTTTTGTGATGAACTAGGACCGCTTGGAGTGGCGCTATACTCAGGGTCTGGGCGCTGTGATATAGTAGAATCTTGCTGCATATTCAGATCTAAACTATAGCTCATTGGCTATATTGCAGCAAATATCGAATGCTACACAGTAACGATCCTAGAGTGCATATAGCTTGGGGTTACATAGTATAAACGTAAGAGGTATACTTAGGTAACGTACATAAAATGGACAATTTTAAACGCTACAATCCTGGATCTAGACGCCCCGGATCTACCGATGGCTTCGTTGGCTCACCAAGAGGTGGCGATCCAACACCTCCGAATTTTCGCCGATCGACCGCCTATCAGCCCAACACAAAAAGGGTGGGTAACTTTAAGGTACCGGACGGCTTTCATACGACCCGAACTGCCGGAGGTGCTGACAAACAGACTCCAGAAATGTCACTCTCTGAACCACGCCACCACGGGAGACAGCCTATGCGCGATACAGCCGGTAATATTCAACTAGACCAACGCAAGAAGTCCCATGCAAAATCGGGTAAAAAGCGCGGGCGACTGCGATCCCTGAACCCCTTCAAGCGCGAGAACTGGAATAAACGACAAGTTCTAAAAACTGCTGGGTTTATGATGGTCCTGGTTCTTATGGTCGGCGGCTATCTAGGCGGAAAGGCCTACCTGAAGGCTCGTCAGATATTCAGAGGTGGTGGTGGCGCTGCGGCGCTGCAAGAAGATGTGGATCCTTCGCGCCTGAAGGGTGAGGGTGATGGACGTGTCAATATATTGATGCTAGGCCGTGGTGGCGTGGGGCATGAGGGCGCTGATCTAACTGACACCATCATTGTGGCCAGTATTGATCCTATCCAAAAAGAAGCAGCGCTTCTTAGTATTCCCCGCGACCTATATGTGAAATCCGGTGGTGGGCACACAAAGATTAACGCCGTCTTTGCCAATGGCAAGAGTAAGTCGCTTGCCAGCACCAGCAGCAATACGCCCAATCGGAATCAGCTAGCCGATGACGCTGGATTCAAGGCAGTCGAAGATGTCGTTGTGGCAAGCATGGGCATTCCTATCCATTACCATGCAATGGTGGATTTTGAAGGCTTCAAGAAGGCGATTGATACTGTAGGGGGCGTCGATGCAACCATCAGCGCTGACAATACCGTCAAAGAGACCATGAGGATCGATGGCAAGACCTATGTGCTAAATGTACAGCAGGGCAATCAGCACTTTGATGGCCTGCGTGCCTTGGCCTATTCGCGCTCTCGTTATACGAGCGCTCGGGGTGACTTTTCGCGCTCGGAGCGGCAACGTTTGATACTGTTGGCGCTCAAAAACAAAGTTTTTAGTCTCGGCACATTTGGAAACCCCCTGAAGATAAATCAGCTCCTCAGTGACTTTGGCAACCATATCCAAGTCAATATGAACACCAATGAAGTTAAGCGTCTGTATGAGATCGGTAACACCGTAGACTCCGGCAAGGTCTCCTCTGTGGGTCTGGCTGATCCACCCAATAACTACGTGACTACGTCTATGGTTAACGGGCTGTCGGTTGTTATCCCGCGAGCAGGCGTAGACAACTACAAAGAGATCCAAGCATATGTAAGGAATCGCCTCAAAGACAGTTACCTGGCAAGCGAAAACGCCAGTGTTGTCGTGCTGAACGGCACAAATATCTCTGGTTTAGCGACCCGTACCTCTGATGACCTGAAGTCGTATGGCTACAACATCACTCAAGCAGCCGATGCGCCCACCCATGACTACCAGAAGACGGTGATCGTAGATCTGCGTAACGGAGCCAAAAAGTACACCAAAAACTACCTGGAAAAACGATTCGGAGTCACCGCAGTTGGCAGCTTGCCCGATCCTAATATTAACCCTGGTACCGCAGACTTTGTTATAATACTGGGTCAGAACGAACAAACCCGTTTGGGAAACTAGATAGACATATATGCTGAGGTATTTTTCGCCCAAAACCCTGAGGCCAAAGAGCGGGTTTTCACATCTCGCTCACCTGGGACTCACGATACTCTTGCCGTTGCTTATTTATATTTTGGTGCGTATTGATTTTGCACTATTAGCCGCCGTGCTGATTATCTTAAGTAAGTGGCGTATGTTTGCGGTGAGGCCTCGTTACTGGCCTGCAAATATTCGTGCTAACGGTGTAGATATTATGGTTGGATTGTCCATAGTGGCATTTATGGCTGCGACCTCTGTTGGTTTGTGGCAGCTGTTGTGGGCGGTTGCATACGGTGGGTGGCTGATATTTCTCAAACCAGGATCTACGACACTTCGCGTGTCATTCCAGGCCACGGTTGCCCAGCTTGTAGGGCTGATGGCGTTGTTCCTGACTTGGGGTGATGCGGCAGCTTATATATTAGTTCTCGTGAGCTGGCTCATCTGCTATCTCTGCGCTCGGCACTTCTTCACCAGTTTTGATGAACCGTATAGTGCGCTCTACGCTCATACCTGGGCATATTTTGCCGCTGCGCTAACCTGGGTGCTGAGCCACTGGTTGCTGTTTTACGGAGTACTATCACAGGTATCCCTCCTACTGACAGTTATTGGGTATGGATTGGCTACGCTATACTACTTGGAGCAGAATGATCGTCTGAGTATTCTACTCAGAAGGCAGTTTGTCTTTATCATGGTGGCTATCGTTGTTATCGTGCTCATCTTCTCTGACTGGGGTGACAAGGCGATCTAGCTTACACTCAGCTAATTATCAGAAAAGGGGGTTATGATGAATATCAATATGAAGCGTCCTAATTTTTCAGTGCTCACTGAGGCCCGAACGAGGGTCGCTGCCCTCGGCACCGTGTTCCTGATCCTTGTAAGTGCTGCCGCCGGGTTTGTTGGTGGCTGGGCCGGGTCGCGGGCCAACCAAAAAGGCAGTTTTGACACCTCGACGAGCAAGCAGATCATCTCGAGCGAGAGCGAGCTTATTAGCAGCATTGCCAAAGACGCCGGACCAAGCGTTGTATCGGTAAATGTAATGGGCAAGGCAAATCGCCAAAGTTTCTTTGGAATACAATCCGTTGAACGGCAAAGTGCAGGCACTGGATTTATCGTAAGTGGTGATGTTATCGTGACGAATCGTCATGTGGTGAGCGATGTTAATGGACAAGTAAGTGTAACGCTCGACGACGGAACGGAGCTGACCGAGGTAGAGGTTATCGGGCGGACAAGCCAAGGCGACCCACTCGATGTTGCCTTTTTACGGGTAAAAGATACCAAAGGCAAGACCCTCAAACCCCTAAAACGAGGCGATTCAAGCAAGATGGAAGTAGGTGGTAAAGTGGTTGCTATTGGGAACGCACTTGGACAGTTCCAAAATAGTGTTACCACGGGCATTATCTCTGGCTACGGACGCAGTGTGGTGGCCGGTGACGAGACGGGCTCGAGCACAGAAACCCTGCAGAACTTATTCCAAACAGACGCTGCAATTAACCAGGGTAACTCCGGTGGGCCGCTGGTGAACGTAAGCGGTGAGGTGATTGGCATCAATACTGCTATAGCTGGCGAAGGGGCGGAGAACATTGGGTTTGCTATCCCTATCAACGATGTATCTGCACTCATAGATAGCGTACTAGCAAAGGGCAAACTGGAGCGTCCTTATATAGGCGTTCGCTATATATCGCTGACCGACGATTACGCATACGAGTTTAGCCTACCCGTCAAAAGAGGCGCATACGTTGCCCCCAATAGTGACGGCGAGACATCTATCTTGCCAGACAGTCCAGCATCAAAAGCTGGCTTGAAAGAAAAAGATGTTATTACCAAGGTTAACGGCGAAGACGTAAACGAGAAAAATAGCCTGACATCATTAGTTGGTAAGCATAAAGTGGGTGATGAAGTCACACTGAATATTTTCCGGGACGGCAAAGATCAGCAAATAAAGGTTACGCTGGAGGCTGCCCCGCAACAGTAGGGGCGTCCGGAGAGTATGCTACGCCTTGTCGATGGCCGCCCTCAAACACTTGAATAAAATCATCTTCGATCGTTTGGCGGAATCCAAACCGCGCACCAATAAGGGCTAGCTGTCTGTGTTGGGGTGGCAGTGACTCAGTAAGAATGTATGCTGGTCTTTGTGAAAGTTCTGCGGCTTGTTCAAATAGCTTTCGGTATGGGTCCAGCCCGTCAGGTCCTCCGAAGATGGCCAGTTTGGGCTCGTGCATAGCCGCCTGGTTAACCTGATGACTGTCAGGTACATAGGGAAGATTGGCGAGGGTTATTACCAGTTCTCGTATTTCAGTTCCCAGTGGTTGCAGTAAGTCGCCTTGCCTGAAGTCTATGTCTACCCGGTACTTGTCGGCGTTGGCTTGGGCAACCACAAGACAGCCGGGGTCAATATCTATGGCTGTTACGGTGGCTTTAGGGAGTTCCAGCTTGGCGGTGATAGCAAGCGCCCCAGAGCCCGTGCCAACGTCTACAATTTGCAGAGGATTATCGCCAATAGGTAGCTTTTTAAGGACGTCAATCATGGTTTCTGATTCGGGTCGGGGCTCTAGTACTCGGCGGTCAATCAAAAATTCTCGTCCGTAAAACTCTGTTTTGCCGCGAATATAAGCGAGCGGTACATGGTTGGCCCGTTCACCGACAAGCTTCTCGAGCCGCTTTTGTGTTTCTTCGGTGACGGGGACATCCATATGCGCCAGTACCCAGGCTCTGTTTTGTTTCATCTCATCAGCTAGAAGTACTTGGCTATCAAGTCGGGCTGTCGTGATGCCGGCGGTTTCAAGCTTTTCTATTGCGTAGTGGAGCCAAATGGCAGTGGTCATTTATTTTTTACCCCAAATTGTTGAAGATTAGTGTAGCACATATACTTAACTTTCACTGTTAATAAGCTGGCGTTCGTAGTCATGAAGTTGTGCGATGATGTCGTCGATATCGCCGCTCAGAGCACCTGGTATATTGCTACGAGAGTAGCCTATACGGTGGTCAGTAATGCGATCTTGGGGAAAGTTATAGGTACGAATCTTCTCCGAACGATCCCCGGACCCGATCAGTTTTTTGCGTGCATCCGATAATTCTTTTTGCTCATCTTCGATTTTCATTTGCAGTAGTCGGGCGCGCAATACCCCCAGGGCTTTTTCTTTATTCTTGATCTGGGACTTCTCGTCCTGGCAGGTCACTACCAGCCCGGTTGGCAGGTGAGTAATGCGGACCGCTGAGTCGGTGGTATTTACGCTCTGCCCGCCATGTCCACTGCTGCGATACACATCAATACGCAAGTCACCAGGGCTGATTTCTATGTCTGTTTCTTCGGCCTCTGGCAGGACCGAGACTGTGACGGTGCTGGTATGAATGCGTCCCTGGGATTCTGTGGTCGGAACACGCTGCACTCTGTGAACGCCAGCTTCAAACTTCAGGTTGCGGTAGGCATCTGTGCCACGAACTGCAAAGATTATCTCTTTGAAGCCGCCGACTTCATTTGGGCTGTCACTCAGTAGGTCTGTTTTATATTTGCGCGTCTCGCACCACCGCATATACATGCGATACAACTCACCTGCGAACAGGCTGGACTCATCGCCACCTGCGGCAGCCCGGATCTCTACTATAACGTCCCGCTGATCGTTAGGGTCTTTGGGGGTGAGGGCTTCCGTGAGACGGGTCTCGTTAACGACCAGAGCAGCTTCGGTGCTCTGGAGCTCTTCTTGCGCAAGCTCTGCTAGTTCGTCATCGCCGTTGATTAACTCAGACGCTTGCTTGTGGGCTGCTTCTAACTTCTTTCGTTCATCAAAGAGGCCAGTGATACGCTCCAGCTCGGCCTGCCGCTTTGCAAGCTTGGGGTATTCTTTCGAAGAAAAGATAGCAGGATCCTGCAATTTTGCTTGCAGGCTTTGCAGTTCTTCTCGCAAATGCAGTTCTTTTTCTTCCATGAGACATCCTTAGTATATATATTACTTCGCGCAAAGAAATCTTTCATCCTATAAGATTGGATTTCTTTGGCTCTGTATACACTTTTGCTGACCGCAAAATTGTAAAACTACCCTCCAGAAACACTAGAAGGTGGTTACGGGGCAGCGTTACTTGCTGGTTTTGCGCTTCAGGGTGCCGATTTTTTGAGTCTCGTCGGCCTTTGGCGTTTTAGCACGCGACTTGCCAGCAGCTTTCTTCATTGCATCTGCGCGGGCTTTGGCGGCCTCTTGGCGTGCCTTGAATTTGTCTACGCGACCTTCGATATCTACCAGCTTCTCTTGGCCAGTAAAGAAGGGGTGAGAAGCGCTAGAGATATGCACTTTGACAAGTGGATATTCGATCCCATCAAGTTTGATGGTTTCGTCGGTAGCAACAGTCGACTTGGTTAGGAAAGTCGTGCTGTTGTTAAGGTCTTGGAAAACTACGAAGCGGTAGTTTGCTGGATGTAGATCTTTTTTCATAATAATTTTCCTTAGCTCCTTAGTGGGTGTGGCTGGTTAGCAGCGAGCCGGGGCTGCAGTCAGCATTAAACGTGATTACTTTATCGCAAATGGGAAGTATTGTCAATCTGTTACGTATCTGTTATCATTGATCCTGATATTAAATCAAACAGTCTGGGAGATCATCCTCCTGTGCGACACCTTGTGAGGACCGCACGGGCACCCAGACGAGGATAAAGGATAAGGAGATACCTATCATGGCTACGGTTGATGTAGACATTAAAAAACTTTTAGAGGCAGGTGCGCATTTTGGGCACAAGTCTAGCCGCTGGCACCCCAAGATGGCGCCTTATATTCACAGTAAGCGTGGGGGTACGCACATTATTGACCTGACGCAAACAGTTAGTGCGCTCGAAGAGGCTCTGGCATTTATTGAAAAGCTGGCATCAGAAGGCAAGCAGGTCTTGCTCGTTGGTACCAAGCGCCAGGCCCACGATATTGTTAAGAAGCTGGCCGAAGACACCAACCAACCTTTTGTTGTAGAGCGTTGGCTGGGTGGCATGCTGACTAACCGTAATACCATTGGTGGCCGGGTCAAACACCTGAAGGACCTTGAAGCAAAGATGGAAAGTGGCCAGTTGGCTGCCAAGTATAACAAGCTCGAGATTCAGCGTTTCCAGGAAGAGATCGATGAAATGAACCACATGTACGGTGGTATCAAGAATCTTGCTGCTCGATTAGGCGCTGTTTTTGTAACTGATGTAACTCACGACATGAACGCTGTTCGTGAAGCCCGCAAGCTTAACGTTCCTGTAATTGCGTTGGTGGACACCAATGCTGATCCAAGTCTTGCGGACTACGCCATACCGTGCAACGACGACGCCATAAAGACAATTCAGTTGATTGCTGATTATGTGCAGGCTGCTCTGGAGGCCGGCAAATCCGCACATGCGAACAAAGCCGAGAAGGCAGCTGATAAAGAGAGCGTTGAAAAATAATGGCAGACATTACAATCGATGAAATCAAAAGATTACGCGAGCTTACTGGCGTAGGGATCACTGACGCAAAAGCTGCATTGGTCGAGGTGGACGGTAATTTTGACGCCGCACTTGCGGCAATGCGCAAAAAGGGACTTACCAAGGCGGAAAAGCGTGGCGAAAGAGAAGCGCGCGCCGGTATTATCGGTACCTATAACCACGACAGCCGCATAGGAGTGCTTCTTGAGGTAAATTGCGAAACAGACTTCGTTGCTCGCAACGAGCTCTTTACTACTCTAGTAAAAGACCTAGCCATGCATATTGCTGCTAGCAGCCCTGAATTTGTAAGCGCAGATAGTGTGTCGGCTGGTGCCAAAGACTCTAAGCGTGCCGAATTCACCGAAAAGGCAAAAGCAGAAGGCAAGCCAGAAAATATGATCGATAACATCGTAGAAGGTATGCTGAAGAAACACTTTGCCGAGCGCTGTTTGCTTGATCAGCCTTATGTTAAGAATCCGGATCAGTCCGTTGGCGACTACGTCAAAGAACATATTGCTAAGCTTGGTGAGAATATTATTATCCGACGGTTTAGCCGAATGGCGTTAGGCGAAGTTTCTGAGTAGAATAGAAGCGTAAGTCAAGGAGCCTCTTAGATGAATCCAGACCAAATTGTTGCCACCGCAACACAAAAGTTCCACACGGCGGTGAGCCACTTCCAGGAAGAACTTAAGAAAGTCAGAACAGGGCGGGCCCATCCGAGCATGCTCGATGGTGTCACTATCCAGGCATATGGTACGCCAATGCCCTTAGTGCAAGTAGCTAATGTCACAGCTCCCGAGGCGCAGCTGCTTCAGATTACTCCTTTTGACCCTAATAACCTGCAGGCAATTTCCAGTGCCATTCGTGACAATCCGTCGCTGGGCATGAATCCGATGGATGATGGTCGAGTCGTTCGCGTTCCTATTCCTCCCCTCACAGAGGATCGTCGTCGCGAATACGCCAAGCTGCTAGGCGGCAAGGTAGAGGACTGCATGGTGGCTTTGCGCAATGTGCGGCATGAGGCTATTCGCACCATTGATCAGGCCAAGAAAGACAAAGACGTGAGCGAAGACGAGGCAAAGCGCCTGGAAAAACAGGTGGACGATGCCATGAACAAAGCTAAGTCAGATGCCGAAGTGGCCGCCAAAGCCAAAGAATCGGATATCATGACGGTTTAAAAAGCCAATTTGACACATATGACTAACCCAAGTTACATACCAAATCACGTTGGGTTTGTATTGGACGGCAATCGTCGATGGGCTAAGGAAAACGGCCTACCAGTACTCGAAGGGCACAGAAGAGGCCACACAGCCCTAAAAGCTATTTCGAAGGCTGCGTTCGATAGGGGCGTAAAGTATGTCTCGGTTTTTGTATTCTCTACGGAAAATTGGCACCGCACTGCCGATGAGGTCGAGCACTTGATGGGATTGGCATCCCATTTCTTGGATAGGGACCTGAAAGACCTCCAAAAAGAAAATATTCGGCTAGCCTGGCTTGGCAGCAAAGATCGCATTGGTAAAAAACTACTGAACGGTATTCAGAAGGCCGTACGCGAAACACAGGATAATACCGGGGGTACACTGGCGCTCTGCTTTAATTATGGAGGCCAGCAAGAAATCTTGGATGCTACCCGTGCTTTGATAACAGCGGGCAAAAAAGCAGAAGAGATTACCAAGGAGGTTTTTGAGCAGGCACTCTACGCTCCAGCCGTCCCTCCGGTTGACCTGCTGATTCGTACGTCTGGCGAGCAACGATTGAGTGGTTTTATGTTGTATCGGTCGGCTTATGCCGAGCTTTGCTTTGTCGACAAATTTTGGCCAGACTTTAGCGAACAAGATCTGGATAGGGTTCTGGCCGAATATAGCGACCGCGAACGACGCATCGGACGCTAGAAGCATAAGGCAAAAAACTATATACTAGTCACACATGTCTATATTCTTACTTGTAATTGGGTTGTTCCTGTTTGTTGGGCTGGTGGTAATTCATGAGATCGGTCACTTTGTGATGGCCCGCCGTGGCGGGGTTAAGGTGGAAGAATTTGGCATTGGCTTTCCGCCGCGCGCCAAAGTACTGACCAAAAAGCACGGTACCGAATATACGCTCAACTGGCTGCCCTTGGGCGGATTTGTGCGCCTGAAGGGCGAGCATGATGCCGATAAAGAGCCGGGTAGTTTTGGTGCAGCTCGTCTAAATACCAAGATATATATTATGGTAGCAGGGGTGGTCATGAATTTGGCAACCGCCTTTGTAGTGCTGACTATTGTGGCGGTCGCTGGCATGCCGCAACTGCTCGATAACCAATTCACCGTGGCGCGTGACACTAAGGTCACCCAACAAAAGCTGCTTGTGGCTACTGTCGAAGCCGACTCACCGGCCCAAAAGGCGGGCTTGCAGGAGAGGGATCAGCTCTTATTTATCCGTCAGGGTGACACCGTCCGAGAGCTTTCGTCAGGAGAACCCTTGCCTGATCTGACTCAGCAATTTGCAGGTAAAGAAGTGCAGATTACCTATGTCAGGGACGGCAAGACAACCACTGCATCCACGGTCTTGCGGACAAAAGACGAGGTAGAGTCGAGCAAGAAATCAGACGAACCCAAAGGATACCTGGGCGTGTCACCTTCGGAATACGTCTTGCGGCGGTCAACATGGTCGGCACCAATTGTAGCCGGGGGATTGATAAAACAATTTACCGTAGAAACCTTCAAGGGCCTGGGCAGTGCCTTGGGCAACCTCTTTAAGGGAGAGACCGGCAAGGCAAGCGAGCAAGTGAGCGGCCCGGTCGGCATTTTCTTTATATTGCGTAACGGCAGTCTTATGGGATATCAATTTGTGCTGCTCATTATCGCTATCATCTCGCTGACGCTCGCAATTATGAATATCCTACCCATACCGGCCCTAGATGGCGGACGGCTCTTTGTGACGTTGATATATCACGGCTTGCGTAAGCCGCTGTCGCAGCGAACCGAAGACTTTATCCATGGCACGGGATTTGCGGTCCTCATGCTCTTATTCTTGCTGATCACGGTTGTCGACGTAAAACGGTTCTTCTAGGTATGGAGCAGGTGACAGAAAAGCAACCGGGCGACCCAGGCCGAAGGGTTCATTGGGGTCCTATAGCCGCTGTGTTTGTGACAGTGGCTGTCTATTTCGCGGCCCAAATCTGCGCCGGAGTCTTTATTGCACTATACCCAGGCATGCGGGGGTGGACGGCGGCACAGCGGGACCAGTGGGTTACTAATTCTGTAGATGCACAATTTATAGCTGTGGTTATTACAGAAGCTGTCAGCGTGTGGCTTATCTGGAAGTTTCTGAAAAGCCGCAAGTCCGGTTGGGCTGATATCGGGCTTATTCGTCCTCGGGCGCAAGATGTCTGGACGGCTGCCAAGGGATATGTGTTCTATTTTGTCTGTTTCTTGGGCCTGAGTATGTTCTTCGAGCGGTTCGTGAATGCGGTGGACGTGGGGCAGGAGCAGCAAATAGGCTTTGGCAAGGCGGGTAATACGCTGCCCGAGCTGGGGCTGATATTTATCAGTTTGGTTATCTTGCCGCCGCTGGTTGAAGAAATAATCTGCAGGGGGTTCCTCTACACCGGCTTACGATCTCGTTTGCCCTTGGCTATTGCGGCGCTCATAACCAGTATTCTCTTTGCCGCGGCCCACCTGCAGTTTGGTACCGGCAGCCAGCTGCTGTGGATCGCAGCCGCGGATACGCTCGTCTTGTCGCTGGTCTTGGTGTATGTGCGCCAAAAGGCTGGCAGCCTGTGGCCGGCTATTTATATCCATATGTTCAAGAACCTAGCAGCCTTCTCGGTGCTGTTTATCTTCCATGTTAGCTAGGACAAGGGTGGACTTTTTTGCTACAATGTCGTCAACATGCACAAACAGCACCTCCTCTGTACTTATCAGTGCCCCATGCCGGCCCCTCGGCCGTAAATTTTCTTTGCTCAGATTTTATAGTGTTTAACAGGGAGATGAATAGATGAGACTATCAGTGTTATTTACCAAGACGCGCAAAAACGTCCCGGCAGATGAGAAGGCTAAAAATGCCCAACTGCTTATCCGGGCTGGTTATATCCACAAAGAAATGGCTGGAGCGTACAGTTACTTGCCACTTGGTTTGATGGTTATCGAGAATATCAAACAGATCGTACGCGAAGAGATGGACGTCATAGGAGGGCAGGAGCTACTCATGACCAGCTTACAGCCGAAGGCGACCTGGGAAGTGACTGATCGCTGGAATGACGAGATTGTTGATATTTGGTTTAAATCTAAGCTGAAGGATGGGAGCGAAGTTGGGTTTGGGTGGTCACACGAAGAGCCCATTATAGAGATGATCAAGCAGCATCTTGGCAGCTATCGGGACCTGCCCATTACTGTCTATCAATTCCAAACCAAGTTGCGCAATGAGCTGCGCGCCAAGAGTGGTGTCATGCGTGGTCGCGAATTCCTCATGAAAGATATGTACTCGTGTAGTGTTGACGCAGAGCACCACGAAAAGTTCTACCAGGCCTCCATAGAAGCCTATATGCGCGTCTATGAAAGGCTCGGGCTTAAAGATGACACACATATCACTTTTGCCAGCGGCGGAGCTTTTACGCAGTTTAGCCACGAGTTCCAGACCGTCTGTGACGCCGGTGAAGATTATATCTTCCAGATCCCCTCAACAGGCGAGGCGTTTAACCAAGAAATCGCTCCTGCGCAAGCACCGGCCGTAAAATCTGACGAAATTCCTCTGCCTATGGAAGAGGTCGAGGGCAAAGACCTCATTGGGGTTGAGCCACTCGCCAAGTTTCTGAAGATCCCAGTAGAAAAAACCACAAAGACCATGCTCTATGTAACCGATGCCGGCAAAGTGGTAGCCGCAGCAGTGCGTGGCGGCTATGACATCAACGAAGACAAGTTAAAGGCGGTGGTGGGTGCGGCCAGTATTGCGCTTGCGGACGAGGCAACCGTGAAGCGAGTCACTGGAGCCGAAGTGGGCTATGCTGGTCTGCTTGGGCTGTCAGGGGATGTGCAGATCGTTGTAGATGAGTCGTGTCAGGATAGGGCTAATTTCGAGATGGGGGCAAACCACACGCACCATCACAGTATCAACGTGAACTGGGGACGTGATCTGCCCGAGCCAGACACCTACCATGACATCAAGGTGGCTCGTCAGGGTGATAGGCATCCAGATACCGGAGAGGTGTATTCTGTACAGAAGACTGCAGAGGTGGGTAATATCTTCAACTTTGGTACCCAAAAAAGCGAAGACATGAATTTTACCTTCACTAACGAGGCAGGCGAGAAGCAATTCGTGCACCTGGGTTCCTATGGCATTGGTGTCTCACGACTCATGGGGGTTGTGGCAGAGAAGTTTTCTGATGAAAGAGGGCTTATATGGCCGGAAAATGTCGCTCCTGCAAGGGTATCCATCGTTCGCATTGGAAATGAGGCAGATGTCGTAAAGACAGCGGATGAGATATATAATCGCTTGACTGAGGCCAGGGTTGCGGTACTATATGATGACCGCGACATGCGTCCGGGCGAGAAATTTGCAGATGCAGACCTGATGGGCATCCCATATAGGATAGTGGTCAGTAAGAAAACGGTAGAAGCCAGCCAGCACGAACTCAAAGCGCGTACTGAAGAACACGCACGCACTATGGGTATCGATGAACTGGTCCAGGCGCTGACCAAGAAGTAATTATTTGTTACAATAATATTAACCGTGGGACAGAGAATCAGACCATCTGAAAGGAGAGCATCTTAGTATGAAAAAACAATTTTACCTAACCAACGAGGGCGTAACTGAACTACAGGCCGAGCTAGCGGAATTAACCGCTCAGCGTGGTCCTATTGCCGAACGTATCAAAACTGCCCGAGAGTTTGGTGACCTGAGCGAAAATGCCGAGTATAGTTCTGCTAGACAAGAGCAAGAACGAGTAGAGAGCAGAATTGCCGAGGTTGAGAATATTTTGCAAAATGTAGAAATCATTAAAAAACCCAAAGGGGACAGCAAAGTCCAGCTGGGTTCAATGGTTCAGCTTGCCAGCAATGGTCGCACCAAAGAGTTCCAAGTGGTTGGAACAGTAGAAGCCGATCCTTTGAATGGGAAGATATCAGACGAGTCACCTATCGGTCGTGCCCTACTGGGCAAAAAAGAAGGTGAAGAAGTAGAGATCAAAACCCCTGCCGAAACAGCCTTTTACAAGATTGTAGACATTGCCTAGTTAGAGCCTGTCAAGGTTTCCAATTTTGCCTCAAACCCACCCCTTCCGGCGCCAATTCGCTCTGGCTCGTCAGCCGTAACGTAACTACGGTTACGCCAGACGGGGTCCCTGCGAAACCTGTTTCATGGGGGAAAGACAATCCAGAACGAATTGTCACTCGAAATAGGACGAGCTTGGAATCAAAAGCGAGATCTTGAACAGGTTCTTAGCGATTGGTAACACGTTTGTAGCAGACATTAGAGCGGAAGTTGCGTGCTGCCCAAGTATCAACGCAGTCTCTTCTGATGCTTGCCCAGGTAAGCTTACCAACTTTGCCGTCTACTGGTCCGGAGTGGGCGCTGGGGTCTGAGTCGTTTTGCTTGAGTCGCTGGTATTCTTGCACGGTTTTGCGGGTGAGGGGTCCATACTTTTTATCAATTGCTAATGTCGTCCATGCGCGAGGCACCTTGTTGCTATCGCCATTTGCACCCATCAGGAATTTATACTGGTTCAAAAATCGCTGAACGCGTTCTGCGCAGTTGTCTTTCTTGAAGGGACGTCGCTGTTCAACGAGAACTTTCTGTGTGCAGGCCTCGAAGGCAGGATCTACAACATACGTAGTAGAGGCTGCGTTGGCTTTGTACGTCATGGGCCCGGCGATAATTCCAAGACTTACTGCAACAAGTGCTGCTACTTTTAGTCCTTGCTTCATATGGATAACCCTCCTTATATTTGATTTGGTGATTAATTATTATCATAAAGCATTAAAAGCACAAGGTTAAATCCTGCATTATACTAAGGTACTATGGAACAGGCATTATTTGCGGCTGGTTGCTTCTGGGGTGTGCAATACTATTTTGACCAGGTACCAGGCGTCGTAAAAACTACAGCTGGCTATACGGGTGGGAATACCAAAAACCCTGCTTACGAGCAGGTCCTCACACATACAACGGGCCACGCAGAAGCGGTATTGATTGAGTTTGACCCGAAGGTGGTAAGTTATGAGACGCTCGTAAGGCAGTTCTTCTACATGCACGATCCCACGCAACTAAATAGGCAAGGGCCAGACATTGGTGATAGTTATCGTAGTGCTCTTTTTGTCATGGATGACCACCAGCGGACCATAGCCACAGTCCTTCGTGACGAGTCAGGGCGGGCGTTCGACAAGCCCATCGTGACCGAAATAACAGCCGCCTCAGAATTCTATCCAGCAGAGGAATATCACCAAAAGTTTGCCGAGAAAACAGGGCACGGCATGTGCCACGTACCCTATAAGGCCCTGTCGTAGCCAGGGGAGAGCAGCCGGAGCTTGAATTTATTTCGAGCGCCGCGCGTTGAGAGGGGATATTCCCTCTCAAAATTCTGGTATACTCCTTTACATGGCTACAACTACAAAGAAATCTACCAAGGCAAAAACCAAAACTACCAAAGCTGCAGCGACTAAAAAGCCCGCAACAAAGAAAGCTACAAGGTCAGTATCCGCAAGCGTGGTAACAACAACCTCAAAATCAGCGCCAAGTATGCTGAGTCTACGCAAATGGCATATTGTATCAGCAGTTGCGTTTGTACTGCTTGCCCTACTGGCGGGAGTTATGATGGGTTCAAGCAGTTACCAAACTACTGTTGGTCTCTGGGCTCGTGACGATCTGGCAAGCATAGACACTACTGTATTCGCACCAGCCGTGCACGTGCTATACGACATCGAGGTGCGATGGCTCGTAGTCGCAACCATGCTGGTATCTGCTGTGTTGCCTCTGCTGTATATCACAAAACTGGAGCAAGCCTACAGCACCTACGTGCGTAATACGCGGATGGTTCCATACCGATGGCTGGATCTAGGTGTTACGGCGGCCCTGATGGTAGAGACTATTGCGCTTTTGAGTGGCGTTCAGGATCTATTCGTACTGAAGCTTATGGGCGGTCTGATGCTCGTAACTTGTTTGCTTGGTCTGGTTGCAGAGCGCCAAAATAATGCCAGCGATAGGCCTGTTTGGAGTGCTTACGCGGTGAGTTTGTTCAGCGGGGTATTGCCTTGGGTGCTGCTGGCAGCTTATGCTGTGTCGACCGTAGTCTATGGAGCTGTTCGCTCGCCATGGTACGTATACGCTCTCTATGCCTCAAGCTTGGCTGGGTTTAGTCTTATTGCCTGGAATCAACGCCAACAATTCAAGAAGAGTGGTACAAGCGCCAGCTACACGGTAGTAGAGCGCAACTACGCCGTCATAGGTGTGCTGACAAAGGTAGCTTTTGCTGCAATCTTGATAGCCGGTATTCGCTAGTCGGTCAACGGTCGCAGGCTCGCTATGCCAGAGGCAGATACATTACACCGTTTCTACGTACAGAATGTCGAACTCAAGCATGATTTCTGGTTACATGATCAGGATTTGTTGGAGCGATGGCATGCTGCTGAAATTAAGGCTGGCGAGCAGGTTATTCTGTTCGATGGACAGCAACATGAGCGTTTATATCGCATCGAAAAGCTAGAAAAAACAGAAGCGCGCCTTCTGTATGTAACTGACTTTGAGCGTAGGCTGCCTAAGCGGCAGGTGTATCTGCTGTGGTCACTACGAGACAGCAAGAGAAACGATGAACTGCTTCGCAAGGCTACTGCCCTGGGAGTGAGTCACTTCGTGCCGTTGCTAGTAGGCGGGGCGGAAAAAGTCGACTTTAGCCACCAAGAAGCAATGAAGAGTGTACGGCGTGAAGCCGAAGCATCTGGGCGAAGCGATGTACCTACGGTGCGTGAACCTATGCGTGTTGCAACCGCCCTGGACCAGCTAGGGGATAAAGTAGAGCTGTATATGTATAAGCCGGAACAGTCGGAGGGCACGCCCCAAAAACTCGCCAGCCGCTGTGGTGTCTTGATAGCGCCCGAGGGCGGGTGGTCGGACGCCGAGAAACAACTTTTTGCGCAGAAAAACCTCAGGCATTTAATGGTATCTGAAAACGCCCTTTCGCCAGAAGCCGCAGGCCTCGCGTTGGCCAGAAAACTGCTACAATAAAGTTCTGATGAATTACTGGAGGGAACGTAGCCAGCCATATCGGCCTGGCCAGAAAACACCATTCAAGGTCAGTCGCAGCAAGATTGAGCTCTATATGCAGTGTCCACGCTGTTTCTGGCTGGATACACGGCTCAAAATAACCCGCCCCAACACCCCGCCGTTCAATATCAACAAAGCCATAGATGAGCTGCTCAAAAAAGAATTCGACAGCTATCGCACTAAAAGTGAGCCGCATCCAATAATGGTCGAGTTCGGGGTCAAGGCAGTACCATTTACGCACGACAACCTAGATCAATGGCGGGAAAATTTTGTGGGGGTGGTTTCGATCCATGAGCCGACTAACCTGCATGTGTTTGGGGCTATTGATGACGCGTGGGTAGATGACGAGGGAAAACTGATAGTTGTCGACTACAAGGCGACCGCCAAAGACAGGGAAGTGAGCATAGATTCTGATTGGCAGATAAGCTACAAGCGTCAACTAGAGGTCTACCAATGGCTGCTGCGCCAAAACGGCTTCGAGGTAAACGATACCGGATACTTTGTCTACGCAAACGGACGAATAGATCTGGACGGATTTTATGACAAGGTAGAATTCAAGACAAAAATCATTCCCTATATCGGGAACGCCGCGTGGGTTGAGCCCACGCTCGAGAAGATGAAACAGTGCATGGAGGGCGACATGCCGCCCGTAGGATCGGCCGCGATGGGTGGCGAGTGTGACTACTGCGCCTATGCCCGCGCTCGTGCGCAACTGACACTAGCGGCTATCAAGCAGCGTCAGAAGAAATAGTCCCGGTAACGGGTCAGGGCATTGCTTCGTGCTGGGTGGGGGTGTGATTTTCTGGGGAATGATTATTCATTTGGAGCATCAAAATGACACCGCCTCCAATAAGCGCCAGAGCAACGGTGATTACTGCAAGTGCTATTAACTGACGAGTGCGATGATTGGCCTGCTTCGCCTCTATCGAGCCCATTGAATACACTGCATTTATCGGAGGTGGTGCGGCTGGTTGCGGGGTAACAACTGGCGTTGGATTGGCTGGGGGTACAGAGGGAACAAGCGCTTCTGTTGGCGGGTTTGATAGAAGTGGCCGGGGCTGAATAGGCTCTGGCGCAGGAGCGTCGTGGACAGGAATTGCGGCCGGCGGCGTCTGCGGAGCCTGCTGGTTTTGTGGTTCATTAGGGTTCATAAGATACCTCTCCATTAAACCATAAACAGAAATAAAACATGGATAAGAGTGAGCTTTGGGGTGGGCTACGTGTACTCAGATTGCAAGCTGGCATCAATAGGAAAATGCGAAAGTCCTATATAATAGGCGACATGCTAGATATACAGTTTATCCGGGACAATGCTGAACTTGTCCAAGAGAAGTCCAAGCAAAAAGGCTATGACATCGACGTCCAGCAACTGCTGGGGTTTGATAAGAGCCGCAGAGAACTACTGCAGCAAGTAGAAGATCTTCGCCATCGTCGCAATGAGCTGTCGGAAAGTACAAAAGGTCAGCGTCCATCCGATACGCAGATTGCCGAAGGCAAGGCCGTGAGGGACCAACTAACCGACCTAGAGCATCAGCTACATGCCGTAGAAGAAGAGTTTTTTGTACTGCTTAAAGCGGTGCCAAATATGCCACTCGATACTGTACCGGTTGGAGCTACAGAAGAAGAAAATGTAGTAACTAAGGTTGTAGGTGAACCACCTCACTTTGAATTTGAGCCAAAAAACCATGCACAAATCGCCGAAGCCAAGGGGTGGCTCGATAAAGAAAGAGCTGCAAAGATTGCTGGGGCCCGTTTTGTGTATACCAAAGGTGACCTGGTGCGATTAGAGTTTGCCCTATGGCAATTTGGTATGGATGTGCTAGGCAACGAAGAGATCTTGCAGCAGATAGCAAAAGACAATGACCTCACTGTTAGCACCAAACCATTTATCCCAGTTTTGCCCCCGGCAGTTGCCAAGAAGTCGGTGTTTGAGGCTACGGGACGGCTCAACCGAGAAGAGCAGACATACAAAATAGAAGACGAAGATCTGTGGCTCAATGCAAGCGCTGAACATACTATCTCGCCCATGTACCTAAACGAGGTTTTGCTTGAAGCAGAGCTGCCTATTCGATATGTTGGGTATACGACCGCTTTCCGTAGGGAATCTGGCACGTATGGCAAAGATACGGAAGGCATCTTCAGGCTACACCAATTCAATAAGCTAGAGATGGAGAGCTTCACCACGGCCGAGACATCACTGGATGAACATTTGTTTATGGTGGCTATCCAGGAATATCTTATGGCGCAGTTGGGGCTGCCGTATCACGTGCTAGAGAAGTGTACTGCCGATATCGGTCGTCCGAATGCCAAGGGTGTAGATATCGAGGCCTGGCTACCTGGCCAAAACGCATACCGCGAAACTCACACAGCCGACTATATAACCGACTATCAGGCAAGGGCCATGAAGACACGAGTCCGTCGTCAAGATGGCACAGTGGAACTAGTCCACACCAATGATGCAACCGTATTCTCGCAGCGGCCGCTTATTGCCATTCTCGAAAATAACCAGCAGCAAGATGGGAGTATACTAGTACCAGAGGTACTTAGGCCTTACATGGGCGGAAGAGAGGTTATCTAGGTTCCCCTGAAGAACATTCAAAAAAGTGAGGAGGCGACATGATTCAGAAGCTCGAAATTACCGGCGTTCATATGGACGTGGACAAGAAACTGCACGACTATGTCACCAAGAAAATCGGTAAACTTGACCACTATATGTCGCGTCATGTCCGAGAAAGCGCACACGCAGAAGTGTTTCTAAAAGAGGCCAAGATCAAGACCAAAAAAGAGCTGACCTGCGAAGTGGTGCTGCACCTGCCTAAAGATACGCTGGCCACAAAAGAAACAACCATGAACATTTTTGCGGCAGTTGATATCGTAGAGGCCAAATTGAAGAATCAGCTCAAAAAATACAAAGAAACCCGAAGTAATTTACGCATCCACAGGCGCGTCCTTGCAAGGCTGCGTCGGGCACCCCAGAATTCACTTTAGAATACGCATAAAAAGACATGGCATGAGCCACCCCTTGTGCTGTACAATAGTGCCATTGAATCCATTTTTTGTCTTGCTCTGTTCAACGGTGGCACGAGGCTGTAGAAAACATGAGATGGATTCATCCTGCAACGGCCGAAAATCAGAGAGGGAGGTTTAAGTGAAGAAAGTCCTCAAGCGGGTTCTTGGTGACCCACAAGTGCGAACACTGAAGCGGTTAAAGAAGCGCGTCCACGAAATAAACGCGTTGACTGACACGTACAAAAAAATGTCGGATGCTCAGCTAAAGGCGCAAACCGATAAGTATAAAAAGCGACTCGCCAAGGAATCGCTCGACAAATTATTACCAGAAGCCTTTGCGGCTGTCCGCGAGGCAGCTGGCCGTACGCTCGGTCAGCGTCATTTTGATGTGCAGCTGATTGGTGGCATGGCGCTGCACGAAGGCAGTATTGCGGAAATGAAGACAGGTGAGGGCAAGACGCTTGTCGCGACCCTGCCATTATATTTAAATGCCCTGGCGGGTAAGGGCGCTCACCTTGTAACCGTTAACGACTATCTAGCCCGAATAGGTGCAGGATGGATGGGCCCAGTCTATGGTTTTCTGGGCATGAGCGTCGGCGTCATTATCCCTGACCAGTCCTACATATATGACCCCAACTTTACTGATAACGAGCATGACGACGAACGCTTCCGCCACCTCAAGCCATGCACGCGTCAGGAGGCTTACGCCGCCGACATCACGTACGGTACCAATAACGAATATGGATTTGATTATCTGCGTGACAACATGGTCCGCGAAGTCGACCAGCTGCGCCAACGTGACCTTCATTTTGCAATCGTTGACGAGGCAGATTCGATCCTTATTGATGAGGCTCGTACGCCACTGATCATATCTGCTCCATCTGTAACCAGCGGTAGTTCTTATGCGCAGTTCTCTAAAGTTGTTCGTCAGCTCAAGCGTGACGAAGATTACGAAGTTGACGAAAAGCACAAACAGCTGGCATTAACCGACGAGGGAATCGACCACGTAGAGAAAATCTTAGGTGTCAAAAATCTTTACGGTACTGACAACATTCGTACAATTTATCACCTAGACCAGGCGCTGCGAGCCCAAGCGCTCTTTAAGCGTGACAAAGATTACGTGGTATCGAGCGACGGCGAAGTAGTTATCGTCGACGAGTTCACTGGTCGTCTGCTAAAAGGACGTCGATATAACGAAGGGCTGCACCAGGCAATCGAAGCCAAGGAGGGCGTAGAAGTACAGGAAGAGTCCATGACACTTGCTACTATTTCTTTCCAGAACTATTTCCGTCTATATGAAAAACTGTCTGGCATGACCGGTACAGCCCTAACAGAAGCAGAAGAGTTTCATCAGATCTACAAGCTTGATGTAGTAGAGATACCGTCTAACCAGCCAGTGGTACGCAAGGATCTTATTGATCGTATTTACCGATCAGAAGCTGGCAAGTTCAGCGCTATCGTAGGTCACATTGCAGAACTACACGAAAAAGGACAACCCGTCTTAGTTGGTACTGCCACCATCGAAAAGAACGAAGCCCTCGAGCAGGCGCTAACCAAAGCTAAGATTCCGCACCAGATGCTGAACGCCAAGAACAACGAGCGCGAAGCTGCTATTGTTGCAAAGGCCGGCCAGAAGGGCGCCGTTACATTGGCAACCAACATTGCTGGACGTGGTACTGACATTGTTCTGGGCGAGGGTGTAAAAGACCTTGGTGGACTGTTCGTAATTGGTACCGAGCGTAACGAGTCCCGCCGTGTCGATAACCAGCTACGTGGCCGAGCCGGGCGCCAGGGTGATCCGGGAGCGAGCCAATTTTTTGTGAGTACAGAGGACGACCTCATGCGTATCTTTGGTGGTGAGCGCATTGCTGGCATCATGAATCGGCTGGGAGTCGACGACGAGACACCTATAGAAAACAGGGTGATCAGCAAGAGTCTTGAAGGAGCCCAGAAGAAGGTAGAGGGGTACAACTTCGACGCCCGCAAAAATGTGGTGCAGTACGACGATGTCATGAACCGTCACCGCAAAGCTACCTATATCATGCGCCGGGAGATCCTAAAGCAAGCCGACGTCAAGAAGCGTATCAGGGTGTTCATAGAGGAAGAGGCCAAGGCTTTGGCGGGTTCACCTATGCTGCTGAGTGATACCTTCGAGACGCTTGTTACCGAGGTATTCCCACTCGACGAGAAGACGCTAGACACACTGTTTGACGCGCCATCTGACCAGTTTGGCAAGGTGCTGCAGGCAAAAGCACTCGAACTGTACGAAGGACGCGAGACTGCATTTACCGACGAGATCATGCGCAAGGTTGAGCGTGACATCTATCTACAAGTACTGGATAACCTATGGATGCAGCACCTCGAAAGCATGGACCACTTGCGTGAGGGAATTCACTGGATCAGTGTGGGACAGCGTGACCCGTTGGTGGAGTATCGTCGTCAGGCTCAGCGCATGTTCGAAGAAATGCAACAGACCCTGCGTCATGATGTCCTCAGGGCCTTGTTCCATGCCGAACCAGCCGAACTAGACAGGGCTATCGAGACCGAGCTCACCAAAGCAGCCCGCGGATCGGTTGATAATGCCGACAAAATCCTAAAGGCCGAAGAATACGTAGAGGCTGACTTTGTCCCGCACAAAGCCGAGCTAGAAGCTCAGAAACAAACCACCGTGAAACGCAAAAAGGCCCGAAAGGCCGAACGACAGCGTAAAACAAAAGCTAAAAGCCGAAAGCGTAAATAGAATTGAAGCACACCGTACATGAGATAAGTCTACTAAATGGCATTAAGGGCTTATTTATCCATTGTCCAGATGCCAGTGTGATGTCCTTCGAGTTAAATTTCAGGGCTGGTGAATACCTGGTAAAAAAGGAAAAGTGGGAAACGCCTCACCTCATGGAGCATGTACTGCTGGGCGCAAATGAACTGCTTCCAAAATCACGTTTGTTCCAGGCAGAGTTCGAGAAAAATGGTGCCTACAACAATGCCAGTACCGGTAGCTATGACATAACCTACGAGGCCGAATGTGCAGACTTTGAGTGGGATCGGATTGTCGATTTGCTGCTGATTGCGATTACCAAACCACTATTCCTAGAGGAAGAGTTCGAAGCTGAGTTTGGTAATGTACGCGAGGAGCTGACGGCCCGATCAAACAACCACTTCCGACACCTCAGTCTCGGGCTTCGGCAGGCCTATGGCTTTAAGGTTATGACCGACCAACAGCGCCTGCAGCTCATGGAAAATGTCAAGATTGATGATATTCGTCGCCACTACTACAACACGCACACTTCCAAGAATCTGCGCTTTGTGATAGCAGGCAACCTGCCGCC
The DNA here is from genome assembly GCA_035489575.1 of Verrucomicrobiia bacterium. NCBI lineage: Bacteria > Pseudomonadati > Verrucomicrobiota > Verrucomicrobiia > Verrucomicrobiia bacterium. Next base: position 249,327 of record DATHJY010000013.1, on the reverse strand, counting down.
AGACCGACGCAAGCTCTTGCAGACGCTTCTAGAAAATGTTGAACTGCCCCTGGGAGATGCCCGACTTGAGCTGCCGCACGAACAGCCTGTAACCCTCAAAAAGCCGTTGTATATTCATAATGATACTGTCGAAAATGTCTATTTCTATGTAGACACCTTTATGCAGCGACGGATGGAAGAGACCGAGGTAGATGCACTGAGCCTTATCAACATGATGCTGACCGAGACACTGTATTCGAGAATCTTAGGCACGGCCCGAGAGCGAGGTTTGGTGTACGGCATGAGTTCGGGATTCGGCCAAACAAAAGACAGCAGCAACTGGTGGTTTGGCGCGCAGGTTATGCCCAAGAACGCTACAGCCCTATTTGATATCATCGAGCGTGAACTGCAGTTAGTGTTTGAGGCACAGGTCGCCGACAAAGACGTTACGAGCGCCAAGCAATATGCTCTTGGACGCTACCAACGAAGCGGCCAGACTGTTGGGGGTACCGCTGGTGGTTACAGCGGGCGTTACTTCTTCGATGAAGCCGTAGACGATTACTACAAAATACCAGAACGCATAGAAGCTGTTACCAAAGAACGCATAGTACAGGTTTCGCGTCAGATGTTTGACGAAAAAGTATGGGGTATGGGCGCGCTCGGCAGTTGCGGCGAAGATTTTGCGCAGACACTGCAGCAGCAGGTACGCCCGTTGTGGCAGCAGCCGAAAGTAAAAGTGTAATGCTTCTGCCATGGAGCAGTTACTAAAGCACTCCAAAGAATTACAGGCAGACATTCGTACTGCCTGTCAGAAGCTTCGTATCTCTGAACAAGCTGTCGAACTCGCCAAGCTTCAGGAAAGGGCTAGCACTCCTGACTTCTGGGCAGACAGTGCGCAGGCGCAAGATATCATGAAGCAGATTGCTGGGTTAGAGAATCGTACCAAGCCATGGCTTGAACTGCGCCAACTAGTAGATGACTTGGTTGATTTGCTGAACCTAAAAGACGAAAGCTTAACACCGGATATCCAGAAACAATTTGAAGAGGCGGGGCGTACTTTTGGCGCACTGAAAAAGCAGCTTAGATTTTCGGGAGTGTTTGATGGCAATAATGCACTGCTGAGTATTCATGCCGGGGCAGGCGGTACCGACGCCCAAGATTGGGCGCAGATGTTGCTGCGCATGTATGTTCGGTGGGCCGAGGGGCATGACTATGGGGTCCAAGTTATTGATGAGTCGGCTGGTGACGAAGCAGGTATAAAAAGTACTACCCTGGAAATCACCGGTGACTTTGTGTATGGACGGCTCAAAGGAGAGCACGGCGTGCACCGTCTGGTGCGCCTGAGCCCCTTTAACGCAGACAACTTGCGACAGACTAGTTTTGCCAAAGTGGAAATACTGCCGGAAATAGACCGACCCGACGATGTTCACATAGATGAGAAAGAGCTAAAAATAGACGTTTTTCGCAGCGGTGGTCACGGTGGCCAGAGCGTTAACACCACTGATTCGGCGGTGCGCATTACTCACATACCGACGAACATTGTAGTGGTGATCCAAAACGAACGTTCTCAGTTGCAGAACAAAGAGACGGCTATGACAATCTTACGTTCGCGCTTGGCACACCTGAAAATGGAGCAACACGCCGAAAAGCTGAGTGAATTAAAAGGTCCTAACCAGTCAGCCGAGTGGGGTAACCAGATCCGAAGCTACGTATTGCACCCGTACAAACAAGTAAAAGACTTGCGGACTCGGCACGAGACCAGCGATCCGGACGCAGTGCTGGATGGTAAGCTAGACTCGTTCATCGACACCTACCTCGAACACCAACTAGGTGCTAAATCTTCATAAAGAAAAAGCGATGCATATACCTGTATAGAGGGGAGTGGGGTGGTCTAGCCGACCGTCCATATACAAATGCATCGCTGATCCTGAGGCTTTTTAGTGCCGAAAAGGGCTGGTTCGGTTAAGAGACCACCTCTTTACCTTGACGGCACCCTGGTTGTTCTGGGTACTACACGGGGTTGTGGCGAGAGCGGGCGGTGTCTACGCCAGCATGATGAGGACCACGATGAAGCAGGCGACGGCGCCCGCCGCGTACTTCAGGGTCACTGACTTGCTGGCTTCGATGGTGGTCGCCTCCTTGGAGAGACCGGGAATGTCCCACACGCCCAGCTCGTTGACGGCCTTCGCGACGCAGAACCACATCAAGGCGAAGATTGCCAAAAACAACAAAACACCCATGGTGCTACCTTTCGATCACCTCAGGAACGACTCTCGGTTGAGAAATCGACGAACATATTATAGAACGAAAATATAAAAAGCACAAGCAGGTACAAAGCCATAGCTCTGTCTGTTATACTGTGTAAGCAAATGATTCTTCTTGATAGGGTAACCAAGGTATATAACCGTAGTAACACCGCACTCGACCGTATCTCGCTGCATGTCGAGCCTAAAGAGTTCGTTATTATTATTGGGACCTCGGGAGCGGGGAAGTCTACACTTCTCAAGCTCCTGACCAGAGAAGAAAAACCAACCAGTGGCAAGATTGTCATCGGTGGGCTGGATTACGACAAGCTCAAAGACAGAGACATACCATTGCTGCGCCGCAAGATTGGCGTGGTGTTTCAGGACTTCAAGCTACTGCCAAATAAGACCGTATTCGAGAACGTGGCCTTTGCACTAGAAATAGTAGGCTTTGGTAACAAAGAGATAAACCACACTGTACCCAGAGTGCTAGATATTGTGGGCTTAAAGGGCAAAGAGCAGCGTATGCCAGCCGAACTTTCGGGTGGTGAGCGCCAGCGTGTTGCTATCGCGCGGGCCATTGTCCGGCAACCCAAGATTCTGATTGCAGACGAGCCTACTGGCAACCTCGACCCCAAGCACGCCTGGGACGTTATAAAAGTCCTGGAAAAGATTAACCGTTACGGCACGACCGTGCTGCTGACCACCCACAACCAAGATATCGTGAACAAACTCAAGCGTCGTGTGGTGACTATAAAAGACGGTCGTATTGTCAGCGACCGTGCTAACGCCGAGTACAACAAAGGATTGACACAGTGAGGGTAGGGTAGAAATGAACCACTGGATGTTCACTCAGTTCCGTATCATCAAGGCCGGTTTGCAGAACTTTGTACGCAATGCCACACTTGCTATTGCCGCTATGGCGGTCATGGTCATTACGCTGACTATTATTTTATTTTCGATCATTGCCAACGCTACTTTCAGCAATACCATCCAGCAAATCACCGACAAAATAGACATATCTGTATATCTGAAAGACTCTGTTACGGCCGATCAGCGCAACAAGCTGATCAGTGACATCAAGGCTTTCCAGAACGTCCGTGAAGTTACCTACGTTTCAAAAGAACAGGCACTGGAAGTCTACAAGGCGGCCAACAAAGAGAATATAGATTTGCTACTAGCAATCTCTCAGACCGACAACCCGCTGCCAGCTAGCCTACAGGTCAAACCGAGAGACCCCAACAAGATAGAAGACATCAAGACATACCTGGAAAAGCCAGATATAAAAGAGCTGCAATCGGACGAAACATCTTATTCGGGCGACCGCAAGGAGGCTATAGACAAAATATCCAGCGCTACACGGTTCTTGCGACAAGCGGGTGTTGCCAGCATCATTGTCTTTACGGTGGTGTCCATTCTGATTATCTTTAATACAATACGCATGGCTATCTTTAACCGCCGCGACGAACTGCAGATTATGCGTCTGCTTGGTGCTAGCACTTGGTTTATACGTGGCCCATTTGTGGTAGAGACCGTGTTGTATGGTATTTTCTCGGCAATCATATCTGTAGTTATTTGTAACTCCATATTTGTCATCTCGTCGTCGGCATTCGAAGCTAGCTCTTTGGGCGTATTAGATATCAGGTATGCGAGCGACTACTTTGCCGACAGGTTCTGGATCATTTTGACCCTACAGCTTGGCATTGGTATACTTATCGGTGCCGCTTCATCAGTTATTGCTACGCGGCGCTATCTGAAGTTCAAGACTTCGAAATAAAAAACAGTACTTTGAAATGCATTAACATCTAACAAAGAGGGTAGAAGTTTGCGCTGACACATCCGTGTTGCGCCAGGCTCTCTAAGGATAAGCGGGTTGAAATTATTAACCAGGTATGGTATGATAAATCTGACAATGATAAAACAAAAAATCAAAAATACCGGAACTCATCTCAGAATAAGTTCTAGTACCATAAGTCATAGGCATCGTCTTATTGCGGCAGTCTGTATGCTGGTATTTGGTGCCAGTTTTTTGTTGACACCTTTAGTGACTGCCGATCGATTCGACGAACAGATTAGATCACTTAGCCAAGACTCTGCCACACGGGTACAGTCTCGGGCGCAGCTGGGAGCTGAGGCAGCGACCCTACAGGACGTTATTAATCGAATGCAGGGCGAAATCAACAGCCTGCAAGCTCAGATAAACGAGAACCAGCGCAAGAGCGACGAGCTGCAAAAACAGATCGTTACTGCCGAGGCAGAGCTAGCCAAACAAAAGAACTTATTGGGCGAAAATATCAAGGCGATGTATCTAGAAGGCGACATCACTACGCTAGAAATGCTAGCTTCCAGCAAGGATTTGAGCGAGTTTGTCGACAAAGAGCAGTATCGCAATAGCGTCAAAGACAAGATAAAAGACACCCTTGATAAAGTAAACGCACTCAAACTGCAGCTGAAGAGCCAGCGCGAAACCCTAGAGCAGATGATCGGCGACCAGAAGGTCATGCAGTCCAAAGTAGCTGCTCAGCAGGCCGAGCAAAATCGTTTGCTTGGGCTAAACCAAGGCCAGCAGGCCGAGCTGAACGCACAGATTAAGAACAATAATGCACAGGTTGCAGAGCTACGTAAGCAGCAGGGCGTTGAAAACGCTCGTCTCTTTGGCGGACGTGTGCCAACCGGTATTCCCGGCGGCGGTGGCTATCCCGGCGGCTGGGCCTTTGCACCGATCGACTCCATTGTAGATTCTTGGGGTATGTATAACCGCGAATGTGTCAGTTATACCGCCTGGAAAGTCTGGAGCACTGGACGATACATGCCATACTGGGGCGGAATTGGCAATGCGAACCAATGGGACGAGAACGCTCGAAACGCCGGTATACCAGCGGACAGCAGTGCTCGAGCCGGTGATGTCGCTATTAGCAACCGTGGCACCTACGGCCATGCTATGTATGTCGAGCACGTCTATGGCGATGGTACTATCTACGTTAGCCAGTACAACGCAGGCCTCGACGGCTATTATTCAGAGGCTCGTATCTCGGCCAATGGCCTCGTCTTTATTCACTTCTAAAAGAGTCTAAGGGTATTCTCAGCCGAAGTTCCTAGACTTGTGAGATAATGAGGTAAAGTGAATTTATCTGGAGGGGATCTTTGAGACAGAATACTATAGAGCATGTAAAAAATAAGAAAATGCTCTTTGCGAGAACACTGGCAATTTTGCTCATAGTTGTCGTTGCTTTTTATATCGGAATTGGAGTCGGTAGCGGCACTATTGCTTTTGGCAGTGACAGACTGTTTCGGAAGAGTGTCTCCAAGGGATTGCCCGCTGACCTTGACTATAGCAGCGTGGAACAAATGTATGATGTTCTGCGGAAAGAGTTTGATGGTCAGCTAGACTCCGACAAGCTGGTGGACGGCCTTCTGCAGGGAATGGCGAAAGCCAGCGGCGATAAATACACCGAATATCTGAATGCCGAAGAAGCAAAGGAATTCGACGAGGACCTAAATGGCAACTTCAGTGGTATTGGTGCAGAACTGAGCAAGGACAAGAACGCCGTTGTCATTGTCGCGCCAATCGCTGGCTACCCAGCAGAAAAAGCTGGCCTAAAGCCCAAGGACATTATTGCCGAAATAAATGGTGAGTCAGCCTATGATATTGGTGTCAGCGAGGCGGTCAACAAAATACGTGGGCCAGCTGGTACAAACGTAAAGCTAAAGATTATTCGCGAGAATAGCCAAGAGCTGAGTTTTGATATCACCCGTCAGACAATCACTGTTCCAAGCATAGAATTTAGCGTGCAAGAAGGAAATATCGGCTACATGAAGATCAGCCGGTTCGCGGATGATACGGACGAGCTCGCGCAGCAAGCCGCTACAGAGTTTAAGCAGAAGAATGTAAAGGGCGTGATTGTAGACCTGCGTAGCGATCCTGGTGGACTGCTTGACGCCTCAGTGGAAGTGGCCAGTCAATGGCTGCCCAAGGGCAAGACAGTATTGCAAGAAAAGCGGGACGGCGTTACTATTCGCGACTACAAGTCCAAGGGGTACGCAATGCTTCAGGGTGTACCGACCGTGGTGTTGATCGATGAGGGAAGTGCGAGCGCAAGCGAGATCTTGGCTGGTGCCCTAAAAGACAACGGTGCGGCAACCTTGATGGGTACAAAGTCATTTGGCAAAGGTTCGGTGCAGCAGCTGGAGCATCTGCGCGATGGCGGTGTGCTAAAAGTTACTATTGCTCGCTGGTATACTCCTGGCGGCAAAAACATCGACAAAGAGGGTATTGAACCAGACCAAAAAGTAGAACGCACAGCGGATGACGTCAAGGCCGGCAAAGACCCTCAGAAAGATGCCGCCCTGAATTCTCTACGGCGTTAGAAGTAGTTTGTACATCATTTGTATTCTTTTGTAGACGCTTGTGGTAGTATCAAGAAATAACAAACAGGGAGTCGTTATAGGTATGACAAAAAAAGCGACTAAGTTCGTATTTGTAACAGGTGGTGTTCTTTCCGGACTCGGCAAGGGCATAACCGCCGCCTCAATCGGCAATCTCCTGAAGGCTCGTGGACTCAGTGTAAATCTCCAAAAATGCGACCCGTATCTGAATGTAGATGCGGGTACTTTAAATCCGCGTGAACATGGGGAATGTTTTGTAACAAAAGACGGCGCAGAAACTGACCTAGACCTAGGGCACTACGAACGATTTATTGACGAAGAGCTGTCGACGACGAGTAGCCTTATGAGCGGCAAAGTCTTGCTAAAGGTTATTCAGGACGAGCGAGCCGGCAAGTACGAGGGCGAGGACGTGCAAATCATTCCTCACCTAACCGGCGCTATCCAGGATTATATTGACAAGGCGGGCGAAGACTTTGATGTGCATATTGTAGAGATTGGCGGTACAGTTGGAGACTACGAATCCCTCAGTTTCATAGAAGCTATTCGCGAGTTTGGCATACGTGCTGGTCAGGAGAACTGCCTGTATGTACACGTGGTCTATATGCCGTACCTTGGGGCTAGCAATGAGTTCAAGACTAAGCCTGCGCAGAACTCTGTGCGGGATCTGAGAGGGCTAGGTATTGCACCGGACATTCTGGTAGCGCGCAGTGAAAATCCATCTCCAGAGAACGTGAAAAACAAACTGAGTTTATTCTGTGGAGTAGGCAAAGAAGCAATTGCGCTTCTTCCAAACGCCCCCAGCATTTATGGGGTACCGATAGAGCTTGAAGATACGGGCATTGCAGATGTTATTGCGGACAGGCTGGGCCTAAGGGTCTCGAAACCAGATCTGAAAGACTGGCGTGATATGGTAAAACGAACAACTGCCAAGTTCGACAAACACGTGACAGTCGGAGTGGTGGCAAAGTACATGGACAATACCGATACCTACATGTCGGTTTTTGAGGCATTGCGTTCGGCTGCATGGTGGAATGACACCAATATTCATATCAAGTGGGTCGACGCCGAAGCCCTGCAGGATTCAACTGTTGATATGGCGGCAGCCTTACATGACCTGGACGGCATTGTCGTGCCGGGCGGATTTGGCATCCGTGGGCTAGAAGGCAAGATAAAGGCAGCTCAGTATGCCCTGAAATCCAAAATACCTTACCTAGGGCTTTGCCTAGGAATGCAGATGGCAGTTGTAGCAGCGGCCCGCAACGCGGGTCTTCATGATGCATCTTCTGCCGAATTAGACTCGGACAGCACCAACCTGGTTATACATACTATGGCCGGGCAGGAAGGCCTGGAGAATACCGGGGGCACTATGCGGCTTGGTAACTATGACTGCGAGATCAAACCCGGTAGTTTGGCCGCTAAAGCATACGGGACAACCAAGATCGTGGAGCGTCACCGTCATCGTTACGAGGCCAACAATGCCTATCGTGATCAGTATGAAAGCTGGGGGATTAAGCCAGTGGGTATCAATCCTCAGAATGACCTGGTAGAAATAATAGAGGGCGTAGACCACCCGTTCCTGATGGCTAGTCAGTTTCACCCAGAATTCAAATCTCGCCCCAATCGGGCCCACCCAATGTTCGATGGTTTTATAAAAGCAACCTTGAAAAAGGCATAGTTAAGGGGTAGCATGAGCGATATGGATCAACAAACCTCAGCACCCGCACCAGCCCCGGCTCATCCTAAAAAGATTTTGCTTGTCGAGGATGACGACACGCTTGCAAAAGTTTATAAAGTTCGTCTTGAATCAGAAGGTTTTGACACCCGTCGTGTCCCCAATGGCGAAGAAGCGCTGGCTGCCGCTCTGGATTACAAGCCAGACTTGATCATTCTAGATGTTATGATGCCCAAAGTCAGCGGCTTTGACGTATTAGATATCCTGCGCAATACCCCAGAGACCACCAATATCAAGGTCATCATGCTCACCGCACTCAGCCAGGAGTCTGACCGCCAGCGTGCAGAAGGCATGGGCGTAGATGACTATCTGGTAAAATCTCAAGTTGTTATTGCCGACGTGGTGGCACGCATAAAGCACCATCTTGGTATCCCGGTATAACAGTAGTCAGGCATTGATTATTTTCTAGAAATATGCTATTGTTGTATTATATAATATGACAACAAACACCTTAAATGAAACAGTAGTATCCGGCGACGAGTCACAGTTTACGCCTGCCTGGGATGACGAAGCTTTGCCCGATTCCGCTAGCGAAGTAGGACTGATACACCAGGCTTTAGATCGATTTCGTGATGCGCCTGCTGGCGCAGGGCCATATACCGAAATACATCTAGTTGAAGGGGATCCTATAGTGGTAGTTTCACCTAGGGATCTTCGCTCTTATGGCGCAACCGTGGGAGGTCATCACTCACTTATGGATGAGATGAGGAGCTATGACGAGCGGTATCACTACCCGGAGCTAATTGACTTTGCTAATAAACATGGTCTGACCACTGAAACTGTGAAAGCAAAAGGCTGGGCTGTCAAAAGAGAGGACGGTGGTTTTGATCTGCGCGTCGATGCGGTCCGAGACCAAAGATACGACAGTTCGACCACCTGGATAGGTGGCCTGAAAGAGAAGGCAACTGCTGCTGGTTTTCAAGAAGTCTTTTTGACTGATATGGCTCGCAGGTCCCCAGCTCGCGAAAGGGTAGAGGCGCGCGATCCAGTATTGGACGTGAAAATTGACACGACGTGGCTGGCCAGCGACGAAGTGCCAGACAGGGCTTACTCGGAGGCCAATGTGCTTCGCGGCGTGGTTCGGGGGTTTGAGGTTGAAGAAGCATGGGTATTGGACAAGAATGCGGGGGCTTATATCCCAGAAAAGCGCTTAGCTATCGATGCGGTCCAGGCAAGAGTTAACCTTCATATGTATATATATGAGGCTATTCAGGCAAACGAAGGCGGGTATTGCGACATTGAGTGGAATGGCAAGCGGCTGAAGGTCGATGCCAAGTATGACATAGAGCGCGATCGCCGGACGGCACAACTTGCAATCTTTTTCCCGCAGGATTACGGCGAGGACGGCGAAGAACTACAGAATGCTATCGCAGGTGCGTTTGCACGCGAGTTTATGCACGGGTATCGATATGCCGATGAATTGAATGTAGTAGTCAGCAAGAGCAGGTCAACAATAGATGACAGTTACATGTTGACGGCAAGTGACGTTCCGGACGATTACTAATTATTCGACGGTGACTTCAGTGCGCTTAACGGAGCGGCCGCTAAAGAGGCGGACACGGCGCGACTGAAATTTTATGATGCCATCTTTGGCCGCGTGGATAGTGTAATTGCGGCTGACAAAAGCACCTTTACCGGCGCGCTTAGAAAGACCGGTTTGGCGAACAATAACCTGACCAGTTTTTACCTTTTGGCCACCAAAGAGCTTAACGCCAAGGCGTTGCCCAGGACTGTCGTGTACATTCTTTGAACTACCACCAGCTTTAACTTTTGACATAATTACTTCCTTATTAGTACTACAAGCTCACGGGCAACGATCTGATCGTCACGATAGTAGAGGAGATCCTTGCTACTCACATGAGCAAAACTTACACGAGTATACCCTAATCTCTCGAGAGAATCAAGTATTGGCAGGTGCTGAAAGCCCGACCTAGTTTTCCAGGCGGGGACGGCAATACACATGCGAAAGCCTGGTTTGGTTTGACTGGCTACATTTTTGAGAAACTTTTTATGGATAGTATCTACGTCTTGCATGACTTCTTTGAGTGTCGAGGGCTTCGGTGGTCCGGAAAATGGTCGGCCCAAATACGTCTCGCAGGCTATGGTGTCGAACCCTTGCCATGTGTCTTGTGCTGCATCTGCTACTTCCAGATGGTACGCACGCTCCTCTAGGTTGTCCGCAAATTTGTCAAAGAGCCACTCAAGATTCTCTTTAGAATAGGCGACCATTCGGCTATCTAGATCTGTGCCATAGGCATCGTACCCTGCAAGCAGAGCCTCTTGGAGTATTACGCCAGTCCCGCAGAAGGGGTCAAGCACGGCTATGCCATAGGATTTTTGCACGTATTGCTGGTGTTCTTCGCCCCACGGCTGTCCACCGCGGTTATCTGCAAGATTTATGATAATCTGTGCCAGCTTGGGCGGTAGCATGCCCACTCTTGCGTCACGCTTGGGACGGGCCTGATCGCGGGCAGCGTAGGCTTCGATATCCTGAACTGCAAAAGTTTGGGCCAAAACAGTCTGGTCGCCGTCTTTTATAAGTACCAGTTCTATGCCAGTGGGGCCTGTCAGCTGATTGTGGAGTACCTGGGCACTATTGAGCTCGTTCATGACATTGGGAACGACACGAACTGATCGTCCCGCCTGTTTCACGACTTTTTTAAGTGTCAGGCCAGTGGCGTTTTGGCGCTTGATAGATACTTTGAAGCCATAGCTACTCAGTCCCAGGCGAATCTTTCCTTCGGGGATCACGGGTACATGTTTGGGCAGGGCCATCACCAAGTACGCCTCTATCTTTTCCCAGTCTGTAAAGGGAAGAAAGGTAAGGAGCTTGGCGGCCTTCATAGTGCCTCCCAGCCGGCTCATGGGGAAATCTGCTGGCTCAATGCCAACAAGTGCTGCACCTGGCAGGGGCTGAATCTTGTCTGCCCCGCAGATACTCTCTAACTCGGCAAGACCAAGGGTGGGCTGGCGCCCCAAAATGGCTACGGTATCACTCATAAGTTATAAGTATAGATGAACCAACAATGCTATGCACGCGGGCACTCTATGCGATGATCCGCTATAATACTATCGAATGACCGATAAACTTCGTTCGCGGAGATGGAAAACCGCGTTAAATATCTTTACTATAGTGGCGCTCGTGGGACTCACTTACGCGGTTCGGCGCCAACTTGCCGAGACCTATAAAAATTTTGGTGAGGTAGAGCTGTGGTATCTTCTGCTCATACCGCTCACGCAGACACTCAACTACTTTGCGCAGGCAAAACTGTACCAAGGGCTGTTTCGGGCTGTTGGCACCAGGTTTCGTACGCGCTCTATGATGCGCTTGGCGCTGGAACTGAACTTTGTAAACACCGTCTTTCCCAGTGGGGGCGTAAGTGGCTTTTCGTATATCAATATACGGCTGCGTGATGAAAATATATCGACAGCCAAGGCCACGCTGGTGCAGATATTCCGTTTTATTCTGATATTTGTCTCGGTGCAAATATTGTTGTTTGTGGGGCTATGCGCACTGGCTATAGGCGGCAAGGCCAACGACTTTGCTATTTTGATAGCCGGCATTCTCAGTACGCTTATCTTGGTGCTGACTTTTGTGGCCGCTTTTATTGTTGGCAGTAAGTCACGTATCAATACGTTTTTTGTTTTTCTGACAAAACTTATTAACGGCGTTATTCATATCTTTCGGCCAAAGCACCCCGAAACCATCAGTGTGACGCGGGCTAAAAAAGCCTTTACCGAGCTGCACGAGAACTACATGCAAATTAGGCGTGATATTACGGCCCTCAACCGGCCTTTGTGGTGGGCGCTCCTGAGCGTTGTGGCAGAGCTTATGACCATTTACGCCGTGTACGTTGCCTTTGGCCAGTGGGTGAATATCGGAGCGGTTATTTTGGCCTACGCTGTGGCCAATTTTGCTGGACTTATTTCTATATTGCCTGGCGGCATTGGTATATATGAGGCACTCATGACTGCGGTGTTGGCAGCGGGTGGTATACCGGCAGCCTTAAGCCTGCCAGTGACGGTGATGTACCGTATTCTCAGCATGGCCGTACAGCTGATTCCCGGCTATTTCTTTTATCATCGCACCTTGCACGCTCAGCCCCAGATAGAAGACCATTTAGAGCGTGATACTGATGAGCTCTGACCTTGTCCTGACGGTCTCGGATTTTGTAGCTGTCTTTAACCAGACGATTGAATATGCCTATCCGATAGTTACGATAGTGGGCGAGCTGGCGAACTTTCGCGTCAGTAAGAACAGATGGGTATATTTTGACTTAAAAGACGAGAACGCCAACGTAAAATTTTTTGGTACGGTGTACCAGCTGTCAGGACCGCTAGAGGATGGATTAATGATACAGGTAACTGGCACGCCTCGACTCCATCCGCTTTATGGGTTTAGCATTACGGTTCAATCCTTGCAGCCTGTGGGTGAGGGATCACTGCGCCGGGCAGCAGCCTTACTAGAAGCAAAGCTACGAACCGAAGGCTTGTTTGACGACAGCCGTAAGCGGTCGCTACCGTATCCGCCAAAGCGGGTCGGTCTGATAACTTCTGGCGAATCCGCTGCCTACCATGACTTTATCAAGATCATGCAGGAACGCTGGGGCGGGGTAGATATAGAGCTGGCAGATGTGCAGGTGCAGGGCGAAGTGGCGCCTGGGCAGATCGTTGCCGCACTGGATTACTTCAATACACACGAGAACCCGGCAGACGTGATAGTGATCACTCGTGGTGGCGGTAGTGCAGAAGATCTAGCTGCATTTAGCACAGAGCAGGTTACGCGGGCAGTAGCCGGCAGCCGGGTTGTGACCTTGGTTGCCATTGGGCACGAGGTAGACATGAGTCTGGCGGAGCTGGCGGCTGATCAGCGGGCAAGTACGCCATCCAACGCGGCACAATTGCTGGTGCCAGACAAGCGGCACGTGCTGCAGCAATTGAACGACGCACAGGTCACGCTGGGTACTTATCTGCAGCGAAACGTCAGTGATGCGCAGCAGCTTCTGAAGGACAGCGTGGGCAACCTGACTACGCTTGTCGGACAGCTCTTGGTTGACGAGCGGCAGCTGCTTACCCTCAGGCAGCAAGTGTTGAGTGCGCTGAGCCCGATGGCTGCACTGCAACGTGGGTATGTGCTGGTGCGGGTAGGTAATAAAACACTTAGCTCTGTTAAGCAGCTCAAAAAAGATCAAACAGTTTCTGTGCAATTCAAAGATGGCCAGGCAGGGGCGACTATAACGAGCATAGTCCTCGAATGATGAGCTATAATAGGCACAAATGGCACAGGCTAAGATAGATTACAAGGCGCTCAGTATAGAGCTGGAAGATACCCTGGCCAAGCTACAGACCGGCGGTCTGGACGTTGACGAGGCTGTGGCTCTGTACGAGCGTGGCATGAAGATTACAAAAGAACTAGAAACATATCTGAAGCAAGCAGAAAATAAGGTGGCAAAAATAAAAGCCAATTGGGAGGCTGGAAGCGTATGATGTTGGTGCTATATCTGGTGGTTGCATGGGTCATATTACTGTTTGGGTTTGTTATATTTTTCGGGGCACCTTATCTGCCTACGCTCAAGCCGCAAAAACAAGCGGCACTAGAGCTCCTGGGGCTCGAAAAGGGCCAGACGCTCCTAGAGCTAGGCAGCGGTGATGGCACTATGCTGTTGGCCGCCGCCGAACAAGGGCTGCGAGTAATTGGTTACGAGCTTAACCCGCTCCTGGTATTGGTCAGTTATATTCGTACCTACAAATACCGCAGTCATGTAAAGATTATATGGGGTAATTATTGGTCCCATGTGTGGCCCCGGGCAGACGGAATATACGTATTTCTGTTAGACAGATATATGAAAAAGTTGGATAAAAAGATTATTCAGAACTATCCCGAACAACAAGTCAAACTTGCCAGCTTTACTTTTAAGGTACCAGGCAAAGAAGCGACAAAAGATAAAAAAGGGGTGTATCTGTATATCTACGACAACACTAATACCCCTAAAGAGCAGCTTGCGTAGGCTAGGGGTTCTGAGTTAGCATTAGTTATATGAATCCGCAGTCTCCATACCCGCAGCAGCCGGGGTTACCGCCTAGTGGCGGCCAGCTGCCGTATCCTGGCCAGCAGCCAGGTATGGCCGCGTCTCGAAGACGAAGGCATTTTAACTGGCTGATTATTCCTGTTGTGGTGCTTTTCCTGTTGTCGTGTGGGACCGGGGCATTTGCTATATGGGCTTCCAGCGAGAGACTGGACTACAAAAATAATTCAGACCAAAAAGCCGCTGCCGCAGTGACTATCGCCAAAAAAGAGGTAGAAACCACCAAAGAAAAAGAATTTGCCGAGCGTGAAAAGAATCCCTTTAAGGACTACAAGGGTCCTACTGTCTATGGCTCGGTTGAAATGCTATACCCCAAGACCTGGGCGGCTTATATAGACGAGGCGGGTCGTTCTGGGGGTTTGATCGTTGGCCATTTTCATCCAGACTTCGTGCCTGGCCTGTCGTCTGGCACAGCCTTTGCTCTCAAGCTAGAGGTATTGCAACAGCCCTATAACGGAGTTTTGAACGGCTACGATTCTGCTGCAAAAAAGGGAACCGTGCAGGTGCAGCCGTTTTCGCTAGCCAAGGTACCGAGTGTTCTTGGCACGCGGGTGAACGGCGAGATAGAGAAAGGCGTGAATGGCAGTGCCGTTTTGTTGCCGCTGCGCGACAAGACTATCCGTGTTTCTACACTGTCACAGACATTTATAAATGATTTTAACAATATCATTTTGCCAAATTTGTCCTTTGTGCCATAAGTATAGCAACCCCTGTCCAAATCTCACTCCCGGTCCAGCGCCTCGGCGGCCAGAATCTCCCAGCCTTCGCTCAACGTATCTATGGATATGCCTCACTCAGTCTAGAAAATTCTGACTCACCGAGGCATCTGTTCCGGAAGTAATTTTTAGACAGGGGTTGCTATAGACACCTCTTTTGGGTATATAATCCAAAGTACTCAAGGAGGGTTTATTCTTTGGCAGATGAGCGTTTACTAAGGGCGCTGGCTGAACAGCTGAAAGTGCCCTTATTGCAAATCGCCCGCCGGGCAGAATTAGGTGTGTCGTCTGCTGACGCCGCACATTTGTCGCATGTTCAGTTTGTTGCGGAGACAGCGTTGTCTTATGTCGACGCCTTTTTGCTGAGCGCTGATCGACAGACCCAGGCGTTGCTAAAACTAGAGCCGGTATCGGTATCTTCGGTGCTGACCGACACGGCGCACCAGCTGGAGCAGTTTGCCAAGGACCACAACTGCGATGTCGAGGTTCGGCTGAGCGGCAAGTACGGCCCGGTCATGGCCCACAACGAAAGTCTGCAGTCGGCACTGTTGCTGCTGGGGTACAGCCTTATTGAGGCACAGACTCCTCAGGACAAACGGCACCAGGTGATTCTGGCGGCCCACAGAAGCAGCACGGGCCTGGTAACGGGCGTATTCGACAACCAGGCGGGTCTGAGCACTGATGTCTTTCGGTGGGGCCGGGCGCTGTATGGTGACGTGCGTCAGCCGCTGCCTAGTGCCAGCAGTGGTGCTGGCGCGGGTATCTTTATTGCCGACACCTTGCTTCGGTCTATGTCGGCACCTTTGCGTGTGGCGCGCCACAACAGCTTAACGGGCCTGGCCGCGACTTTGCACCCTAGCAGCCAGCTGCAGCTGGTATCGTGAGAGTTTTGCTGCTAGAGCCAGACGCCGTGCTAGCCACCATATATACGGCGGCGCTAGAAGCGGCTGGCCATGTAGTGCGGGGGTGCCACAGCGCACAGGCGGCTATTTTTGCGGCCGATAAGTTCCAGCCCCAGGCGGTGATTCTGGAGCTGCAACTGCCCGGGCATTCTGGCGTCGAGTTTTTATACGAATATCGGTCTTATCCAGAGTGGCAAACTATCCCCGTCATAGCCCATACCTGGGTACCAATGGGCGGCCTCGATTTGGACGCGCCAGTGGCTCGGCAGCTCGGCATAACGCGGCACTTGTATAAACCTGCCACATCGCTGCGAGAACTTGTACAAGCGGTTAACAGCACCGCATGAAAAATCAACTGACCACCAGCGGCATCGTGCTTACTCGAACCGACTTCCAGGAGGCTGATCGGATCTTAACTATTCTGAGTCCTGATCACGGCAAGCTGAAAGTCATTGCCAAGGGAGTGCGACGTCCACGGTCAAAACTGGCTGGCGGCATAGAGCTTTTGAGCGTCAGTGATATAACCGTACTGCCGGGAAGGGGAGAGATCGGTAGTTTGGTGTCGTCGCGCTTGATAACGCACTACGGCGCTATCGTGCAGGACATTGTCCGGACCATGCTGGCCTATGACTTTTTGCGCCGGATCAACCGCGTAACAGAAGACGCAGCAGGCGAAGAATATTTCTTGATCTTGCAGCGAACCCTGGCTGGACTGAACGACGCCGGCCTGTCGCCTGAGCTGGTGGACCTGTGGTTTTGTATGCAGCTACTGAACGTTACTGGTCATATGCCCAACCTGCAGACTGACTCAAGTGGTCGCCAGCTGGAGGCAGGCCAGGCTTACTTGTTCGACTTTGAATCTATGAGCTTTCGCCAGCAGGAGGGCGGGCCATTCACGGCCAACCACATAAAATTGTTACGACTTGGGTATGCCGCAGAAGACCCACTGGTGCTGCGGCAGGTGGCTGACGCACAGAAATGTGTGGTTGATGACCTCAAGCTGGCTCAGAATCTACTCCGCCAGCAAATTCGAATATAGCCCTCGGCGCGAGCTGTACACCTCTGATCCAATCAGATATAATCACCATCAATATGAGTGATGTAAAAATGGATGACATTGTTTCGCTATGTAAGCGGCGTGGGTTTGTATTTCAGGCCAGCGAAATTTATGGTGGTTTGGCTGGATTCTGGGACTATGGGCCTTTGGGCGTAGAGTTGGCCAATAATATCAAGCAAGCGTGGTGGAACGCTATGGTCCGCGAGAGCGACAACATATTTGGTGTGGACGGTGCGATTATCCAGAACCCTAAGCTATGGGAGGCAAGTGGTCACATCGCGGGATTTACCGATCCGCTCGTGGACTGTAAAAACTGTGGTGCACGTCACCGGGCTGATCATCTTGCTGGCACAGACTCTACTAACCTGGATGAACTCAAAGAGCTGCTGAAAGACAAGGCGTGCCCAACCTGTGGAAAGAAGGAACTGACCGAGCCGCGTTTCTACAACATGATGATGAAAACGTGGGTAGGTCCTATCGAGGACGATTCATCAGTAGCCTATTTGCGCCCGGAGACGGCTGGTTCGATTTTTACCAACTACGAAAACGTACGCGAGACCATGCGCGCCAAGCTGCCGTTTGGTGTGGCCCAAATTGGAAAGGCCTTCCGAAACGAGATAAGCCCGCGTGATTTTATCTTTCGTGTCCGCGAGCTCGAACAAATGGAAATGCAGTATTTCATTCGTCCTGCCGATCAAAAAGATGTCTACGAGCAGTGGCGTGATTTTGCCTGGAAGTTTTTGACAGAGCGACTTGGTATAGAAGAATCTAATCTGGACTGGCATGAACACGGCGAGGACGAACGAGCTCACTATGCCGCAGCGGCCCATGACATTTACTTTAAGTTTCCGCAGGGCTTCAAAGAGCTGTGGGGCACCCATAACCGTACAGATTTTGACCTAGGAAATCACATGCGGGTCAGCGGCAAAGACTTGCAGTATTTCGACGACGCGACCAAGGAACGTTTTACCCCTTACGTTATCGAATCATCCGTGGGTGTGGGGCGCATGTTCCTGGCTGTGTTGGTAGATGCCTATCACGAAGAAGAAATTAACGGCGAAAAGCGCATTGTCCTCAAACTAGATCCCAAGCTAGCCCCCTACAAAGTTGCAGTCAGCCCACTCCTAAAGAACAAACCAGAACTGGTAGAAAAAGCTCAGGAAGTCTACAAGAGCCTAAAGAAAGAAATCGGCAACGTCATGTGGGACGACAACGGCAACATAGGTAAACGGTATCGCCGCCAAGACGAGATCGGCACCCCATACTGTGTAACCATCGACTTCGACACCCTAGAAGACAACACCGTAACCGTCCGCAACCGCGACACCACCAAGCAGGAGCGCATTAGCTACAACGAGCTACATGAAACATTACTTAATAAAGAAGCTTAGCTTTCCGCCCTTCAAGCCGGTTTTAAAAATTCAAGTTGTAGGTGGCTCACGGCCACGTGTTACTGTTGTTCATGAGAGGACTAATCAAACATTTCTACTTAAGTTCTCTCGGCACAACTCTCGCGAGGTGTTTAGCGAATTGATCGCGTCTAAACTGGCACAGATCGCAAAAGTTCGTTGCCAAGAAGTAACTATAAAAGAGATACCCCCCAATATCATAAAAGTTGTTAAGCAGCACCTTGGCAACAAGGAAGAATTATTACCGATTGCCACACTTGCGAGAAATATATTCCCGAAAGACTATGAGATTACTTACGGCCAGAGGATTGTAAATACACCATCCGATTCACTCACATTAGAGGAAATAGAAAAGCGCATACGAGCACGTTATTATTCGCCTGAAGATATATTAGATAGTTTTGCGGAAATGATTGTATTTGACGCCTGGATTGGTAACATGGACCGGCATCATGAGAACTGGGGAGTATCTGAGCATTTTACCATACGTAAGGGTCAGCGTGCGATTGACCCAAGTGTCCTAGTAAGTAAGCGACATTTTTCGCCCCTCTATGATCACGGTAGCAGTCTATTATTCGAGCTTAGTGATGATGACATTGAGCGCTACCTCGGAGATCGACAGCAATTTAAGAAAAGATATATACTAGGCAAAAAATACACCTTGATTAGGGATTCTGCTGGTGAAGATAAAAATATATTTGAGATTATTTGGTCACATATAGAGAGAAATACCGAGTGGGGGCGTAGATTACAATGTCTTTCGATTGCTGCAGAAATAATCAAGATGCCTCACCACCCCTTAATTGACTACAGCGACAAGAGAAGGGAATTACTGTATTATTCTCTAGTAACAAGACAACAAATTCTCGAGGGAATTTTAGATGGCGAAATTTCATTTTAGACTGAAGAATAAGCTTACCAATGAAGAGTATGGCGACATGTATTTTAATGGTAAGTTTATTTTTTGCTTAGACGAAAAAATTGACTTAGATTTGTGGAATAGAATCGGGCTTATTCCTGTTGATGATAATCGAGAGCAAGAGAGTTTAGACCTCTTCTTTTACATAAACTCTAGACTTCCTATTGAGTTGAGAGGTGCTTCTAAGAGCAAGAAAATAGATTACATTAAAGAAAATGGGCTTGAAGTAGCTTCAGATAATTTTATCTTCAGTTTCAAAAGTTAGATAGCGGTTGTTAAGGACTACTTCCCATACATATTATGACTTAGTTTGCGCCAGCCGCCGGCTCGGTTGTTGGCTATTACGGCTTTGAGGAGGTTTAGGAGGGCAGGCTCGTTGATGGGGTCGCCCTGGTAGATCTGGATGCCTCGACCGGTTTTGTTGCCCTGACCGGCGTTTATGATGCCCTGTGGATCCGGTGCGATAGGGTCGTAAATAAAGACGTTTACGTGGTCTTTGGTGCCCATGAGGGCAATGATGTTGCCCTGGAGCGTAAAGTACGGGTAAATGCGCCGTTTGATCTCTTCCTGCACCTCTGGGTCGGCTTGGTGTACCAGGTCGCGGACCTTTTTACAGATGGCTTACTGCCAGTCGGGCAGGGAATTTATGTAACTGTCTACGCGTGGATTGGTCTGATTTTTACTCATACGATAATAGTAGCAGTATCGCAATGGCCCGACAGGGGTGGTATTGCTTAAGTTTAGTTTTTATGCTATAATATAGACAGTTCTTGCGCGATTGGCGTGCAGTACAGAACCTTTCACTGTGAGGTGAGAAAGTTGAAAAAACTCCTCGAGGGAGTTCCCCAGGGTCAGCGTCGTCTCGCGCGCGTTCTGGTCGTGCTCATCTTCGGGGCCTTGGCTCTGTTGGGTTTCGTGCTGTTGAATCCCCCGGACAATTCGGAGGACAAGCCAGCCGAGACCGCAGCCGCAGCGTCGGCTACCACGACCACGTCGACCACGACGGCATCACATCGGACGCCGACAACGGCAACCGATCAACCCGACGCCACGACCACCACCGTCCAGCCGCCGGCTGTGCAGCAAGCTGCTGCCCAGAGCGTGCGACCGGCCAGTACATCCGAGACCAACGACCCCGACACGACAGCGCCCCCCGCGCCACCGACAACCGTCACAACCCAGCCATCGACGCCACCTGCGCCTCCCACCACGGAGCCACTGGGTGTCGAGAAGCGCTACGTCACCATCGAGTCGGCGACCTACCTGTCGACCCGGCCGGTAGCCAACTGCGCCGATCTCGGCTGTGCCGTCGCTGGTACCCAGCTGAACCCGGGCGAATCGATGCTCGAAGTCAACTGCTACGGCGGTGGCTGGTACGGCATCCTTCGGAGTGGCAGCATCGTGTACATCCCCGAGCTGGCCCTCATCGAGTCCGACAGACACGGCCTGGGCTTGCCCAGCTGTGCTTTGTACTGAGCGTGGGGCATCCGGATGTTCTTCTCGACTTGTCGAGATTCCGGCTCTGCCCCCCAATTCAGCTCCTCTCACCTCACATAACAACTCTTTCGATGTTATATTGAATCTTATGCAAGCTCTCAGGCGTACCCAATTTGGCAATCCTATTCTGCGCCAGCAGGCACGACGCCTTAAGCCGAGTGAAATTATTGAAACAGACCTGCAGCAGCTGATCGCCGCCATGCGGCATACGTTATTACAAAAGAAGCTGGGTATTGGTCTGGCAGCTCCCCAGGTTGGCCACAGTGTGGCAGTGGTGGTTATCGCTATTCGGCCCCTGGCACATCGGCAACAAGTAGAACCATTTGACCTAGTACTCATCAATCCTGAAATTACCCAGACTTTTGGCCGGCGTATTCAATTATATGAAGGCTGTATCAGCGGCGGGCCAGGCAAGGCGGCACTATTTGCCAAGGTGCCACGTTACCAAAAGATACAAGTAAAGTTTTGGGACAAGCAGGGGAGACTGCGCCATGAAATATATGAGGGACTGCAGGCGCATGTTATACAGCACGAGACAGATCACCTGAATGGCATATTGTTTGTCGACAGAGTGGTAGACAGTACGACATATCTAACTTACGCAGAGTATATGAAGCGCGCACGCAAAATCCTGGCAAAACAGTCGTAGGCGGACCTATACCTTTAGCGCTAGTTTGGGCGTAGGCGGCCAGACGTCATCAAAGACATCAATTCTGACGGCAGCTACCTCAATATGGGCAGCTGTTTTATCACGATTCCGACGCATAATGGCGTAGAGCGCTTGCTTGGTTGTACCTTGTACGATTTCTATAATCTGATCCGGCTCCAGTGCGGGGCAAAGTTCCTCAAGTAATTGGTACTTCCCAACGACATGTCTCAGCTCTGCTTCATTGGTGCAGCCCACCATAATAGAAGTGGGCAAATCTCCATCGTTAACGGCCTGCATAGTGGCGGCAAATTTATGAGCGTTTCTTATGGTTATACGATCTACCTCTGCGTAGTACTTGTCTTCGACTTTAAGGTTAAATTTCTCGATGGTGCCGTATCTTGCGTGAATGGTTTTTGCCCCAGGGGACAGTCGTTTTGGCGAGAGTAGCTTGAGCACCCCGGTGTCGACGGGTCGGCCATTGTTGGCAAACATAAAGTCCACACCCCAATCTTCGTAGTAGTCTTCGTCTGCACCAAAGAATATATATAGCCCACGTCGCGTTAGTAGGCGCCGCATGCCGCCTTTTGTACGTTCGTTTATTGTTTTCAGGCCTGGCCCTTCGCCCCTTAGGTTAGCTTCACGCAGGGTCTGGGTGAGTGACTTTGTGCGGTCTGGGTTCGTCTCTTGTTTGTATACATAGTCAGCAAAATCATTGATATCCCAACTATCGTATAGGCCATATCTCACGGCATTGGGAAGCTCGGCGCGCTCATACAGTGCGGAGAATCCTCCTAGTTTCTCAATTCCTTTTTCAGAGGCGCCCAAGCTTAACTTGTGTAAAAATTTAAAGTGACCAATAACCACGCGCACCCGTTCACCCAGAATTTCATGACCGACCCACTGTGCAAGGGCTGTTAAATCCTCTTGATCTGGTAATTCAATCTGACGAGGCACCTCATTTGTCACAAGTGCTGCGTAACGCTTAGGATCATGCAACGCATCGCGCAGGTCTATGAAATCATGTGGGTTACTACCGGCTGCCAGGGCGTCCTCGTACGCAGTAGCACCCGTAAGCATGCGATTTTCGAACAGATCGTAATAAAAAAGAGGTTCTCCCTCTATGTGTGTCATAAAATACTTTTTACCATAAACAAATAATTCAGCCTAGTCTCATCCTGCTTGAGAATAGGAAGAGCTCCAATTTTACAGCATGCAAGTCTGCTGTTTTCGGGTAGAATGGTGGCTGACAAGCATAAAACCAAAGAATATACGGAGCATACGTGGAAGAACCTACCACCGAAGAAACGGCTGCACCAGCGGCCGAGAGCTACGAGCAATCTGACGTTTTCCTCTGGGCCAACAATCTCGTGCCCATAAAGGAAGAGCTGGTGATTGAGCTGTTTCTATTCAACAAGAACTATGTCGTGTACAGGGCGGCGGTCAGCAAAGACCTGCGTAAATCGCTAGAACCACTGCTGGTAGACAACCTGCTAGAGTTTGTGCTGGAGGGGGCTGAGTCTGGCCTGACAGTTCGGGAGTTCGAAGAGGGAGAGGCCGAAGGCAACGTTCTGCAACGAACCAAGCTCCGCAATGTTGAAAACGCTCGCATGGCGCTGAACTGGCTGAAAACCCAAGAACACGAAATAGAAACATTCGTAGAGGAAGAACACGACTTTAAGCGTATCAAGGGTTTAGTGGCCCGCTGTACTCACGCGTCTTTACCCAAGCCGTTTTATATCATCAAAGCCTTGTCTTCGAATATGGTCATGAAAGGGAGCACCGCCTGGCTGATGCGTGGCGGCAGGTTTGTGCCGTTTGATGCCGATGGATCATTGCAGATTCCCAAGGACAACCAACTGCTGGTGGTAGACCAAGATATGTACGTATTTAATCAGGCCAAGCTAGAGTCTTTGTTTGGCTACAATGCCAAGAAGTACGGCATTGCCCTGGACAAGATCAAGCTGATCGGTGAGCACTTCAAACTGAGTTTTGCCGAATCTTCGTTCGAGGAAATGATAAAAGGCAAAAAAGCTCTGGTAAACAAGCTGCAAAAGATTGACCCCCTGGCCATGAAACAGGAAGATTTACTGAACCATGCAGAAGAGATAGAAATTCCACTCATGACCGACGATACAGGGGCAATAATACTTATGGACGGTAAAGATTTGAATACATTTGTTAACCTCCTGAACGATGACTACATGGAATCACCCGTTACGGGGCTACGCTACGAGATCAAGACTAAGCGACCGCTAAAGCCACCCGATGACGAAGACTTACTAAAGCAAGTCATGTAGTATCATTAGGATATGGGAAAAGAGACTCAGCCAAAGCAAGTATTTGCTTTTATAGATAGCCAAAACCTAAATATCAGTGTGCAAAAACTGGGTTGGAAGATGGACTGGCGTAAGTTTCGTGTGTACTTGACAGAGAAGTACGGCGTGACGAAGGCGCTGATGTTCATCGGGTATGTTCCGGAGTTCGAGGATATGTACGTGCAGCTGCACGAGTCAGGCTATGCCATTGTGCTGAAGCCTACATTTGATATGACTCGTCCGCGCCCAGAGATGTCCGACAAAACAGATTCTAAGGGCAGGCCCGACAAAGAAGAGGATAAGAAAACAAAAGGCAACATAGATGCCGACCTAGTACTGTGGGCTATGAAAGAGCTGCCACATTACAACAAGGCTATTATTGTTTCTGGCGACGGTGACTTTTATAGTCTGGTTGAATACCTCGAGCAGGAAGGTAAATTGCTGAAGCTGCTCGCACCAAGTGGGCACTATTCTAACCTGTACAACACCTTCGACGCCTACGTAGACC
Organism: Verrucomicrobiia bacterium; assembly: GCA_035489575.1. Classification (NCBI taxonomy): domain Bacteria; kingdom Pseudomonadati; phylum Verrucomicrobiota; class Verrucomicrobiia; species Verrucomicrobiia bacterium. The sequence continues at coordinate 224,929 of DATHJY010000013.1, read as the reverse complement.
GGCTGGATCAGTCCCGCAAAGAACTGGCATACCACGACCGCAAAAAGCATCGGCCCGCTCCTCGACCAAAGTCATGACAGTAGCTTTCCCTAAACAGAAAGCACACTATATGGTCGCAAAAGAGCGGCTCGTAATTACAACAAACCGCACATGCTAAACCCTGTATACTACGGAGGCTTATGGATCAAGTTTTGGCGCTCGAGATTATGTTGGCTGGCAACAGTGTACTGTTGACCGGTCCTGCTGGTTCGGGCAAAACATATGTGCTGAATCGCTTTATAAAAGAGGCCAAAAACGACGGCAAGCACGTAGCCGTTACGGCAACGACGGGGCTGGCCGCAACACACCTGAACGGATCGACTGTCCACTCCTGGAGCGGAATAGGTGTGTTGGATGACCTACCACCTCGCTTTATGGACCACATGCCAAAAGGTCGCCGAGAGACTATCCAAAAAACAGACGTTTTAATTATCGATGAAGTGTCTATGCTGCACGACTATCGGCTGGACATGATTGACGCCATTGCGCGCAAGGTGCGTAACAAAGACGAGCCATTTGGCGGTATCCAGGTTATTCTGTGTGGTGATTTTTTTCAGTTGCCACCCGTTAACAGGCGTGACGGAAAGCAGGGCAGCTTTGTCACGCAGTCACAGGCGTGGACCGACCTAAACCCGGTTGTGTGCTATTTGACCGAGCAGCATCGTCAGGACGACGATACATTTCTGGAAATTTTACATGCCATGCGGGCCAATGATCTGCGTCGCAGACATGCCGAACAGCTGCTGGGGCGGGTTGATGCGCAGCTGGCCGAGGACATAGAGGTTACCGAGCTCCACACCGTAAATGTCGACGTCGACACTATAAACGAAGGACGTCTGGGGTCTCTGGAGGGCGAGGAACATGTTTTCGAAATGCACACCACGGGTAGTGCAAACTATGTTGATACACTGAAACGATCTTGCTTGGCCGTAGAGCAGCTGGTTCTAAAGGAAGGCGCGTTGGTTATGTGTATTCGCAACAGCCCCGAAAAACGTTACGTGAACGGGTCGCTCGGTATGGTGGTTGGGTTCGAGGAAATTGGTGGTTTTCCAGTTGTACAGCTGCATAGCGGCAAAGAAGTGACCATGACAACAGAGACCTGGGAGCTACGTGACGGTGACAAAAAGCGTGCTTCTTTGACACAAATTCCGCTGCGTCTAGCCTGGGCTATTACCGTTCATAAAAGCCAGGGCATGACACTAGACGCTGCCCGGGTTGACCTGCGCAAGGCCTTTGTAGAGGGCATGGGGTATGTTGCCTTGTCTCGTGTACGTCGTCTAGACGACCTTAGTCTTATGGGGATTAATCGCATGGCGCTGCAAGTCAGCCCACTGGCGAGAGATATTGAAGCTACTTTGCGGAATCGGGCTACCGAAGCGGCTCAGCAGTTTGAGCACTTGCGTGAAAATGCTGCCAAGCGGGCCAAGAACCCAAAACCCAAGAAAGCTCCAAAGGGTGAGTGGGGAGAACGCCTAGCAAAAATGCGCGAAGAGTATCCAAATGCCTATACACCCTGGGTACAAGAAGACGATGATAAGCTGCAGAAACTCTACGATGATGGCAAGGGTGTCAAAGAGCTGACGGAGTTGTTCGGCCGACACCCAGGGTCTATTCGCGCTCGACTAAAAAAACACTACGGCGACGATATAAAGTTCCGCAAATAGTTCTACGGTGTGTCTGTAAAGTATCTTGCGTTTTTGACAGGGCGCATGGGTGTACACTCATGGGGCAAAGTAAATAAAGGCTTTCGTGAAAAAGACACTCCGTTTGAACGCCGGCAATGCTATACCGACTCTTGGTTTTGGTACATGGCAGCTGGCCGATGGCTCCGAGACACTGCGTGCGGTAAGGGTGGCATTGGATACTGGCTATCGGTTGATAGATACTGCCAAAATTTATGGTAACGAAGCCAGCGTGGGACGGGCTATACACGAAAGTCCGGTGGCCCGCGAAGATATCTTTGTCACGACGAAATTATGGAATAGCGACCAAGGGTATGAATCGGCGCTCAAGGCATTTGCGGGGTCGCTAGAAAAACTAGGTCTTGAGTATATAGACTTATACTTGGTTCACTGGCCGGGCGACGACCTGCAGAGACGGGGCGAGAGTTGGCAGGCATTGACGGACATACACGGCACCGGAAAGGCGCGGGCTATCGGGGTCTCTAACTACGACGTTTCGCAGCTGAAAGAAGTGTTAAAAACCAGTATCCCGCCTGCTGTTAATCAGATAGAGCTCCATCCTTTCAATTATGCCCAGCAAAAACCTATACTAGATTTCTGCAAAGAGCAGGGCATTGTCCTAGAGGCTTATAGCCCACTGGCTCAAGCTCGTCGCCTAGAAGATCCGGTACTAAAAGAAGTCGCAGCCCGTGTTGGCAAAACTCCTGCTCAGGTTATGCTGCGCTGGAGTCTGCAGCATGGTGCTGTGCCTACCCCCAGATCGTCTCGGCCCAAACGTATCCAGGAAAATTTTCAGATTTTTGACTTTGAGCTGACGACCAGTGACATGAAACTGCTCGATGGCCTAAGTGACGGAAGTAGTGTCATGAATCGCAGGAATATGGTCGGCTGGTATGTGAAAGATCGCCTGCAAAAAGGCCTGAAGCGCTTGTCTTGAGCCTAGCGTCAGCGCATAATGCTTATGAATGAGCCCTGGGGGGTTCGCTAAAGCAGGAGGGAATAATGGATGTTCAGATAAACTATCTGGCGGTTCTATTGGCAGCCATATCCAGCATGATTATCGGGGCGGGGTGGTACGCTGGCCCAGTGTTTGGTGACGCTTGGATGAAGATGGTCAAACTAGACAAAGACAAGGCACAGCAGGGTGCGACTGTTGCATTGGTCGGCGCTTTTTTGTTGGCGCTGGTAACAGCGACTACCCTGTATTATGTGGCGATTTTGCTGCAGCATTTCTATTTGGACACTTTCTTTTCCTCGGCTCTGCGGGCAGCTTTTTTGCTGTGGGTTGGTATTATGGTGCCGACGGTTATCATGCACGGGTTATTCGAGCGCCGCCGTAAAAAACTGATGGCACTGACCGTTGCCCATGAATTTGTGGCCATCATGATTATGGGGTTAGTTATAGGAATTATAGGATTCTGATATGACAGAAAAGACTCTAGACTTCTCGGGTACAAAAGCACTGTTCTTTAATTGCACACTCAAAAAATCACCAGAAAAAAGCCACACCGAATTGCTTATAGACGCTAGCCGCAAGATCATGGAAAAACATGGCGTTAAGACCGAACTGATTCGGCCCATAGACCACAACATTGCTACCGGTGTGTATCCTGACATGCGCGAGCATGGCTGGAAAGCAGACGAGTGGACTGATATATCCCCCAAGGTCATGGCTGCAGACATTGTCGTGGTGGCTGGACCGATCTGGCTTGGTGACAACAGTTCGGTTACCAAGAGAATCATCGAGCGGCTGTACGCCCACTCGGGCGAGCTGAACGAGAAGGGTCAGTACAGGTTTTATGGCAAGGTAGGCGGCGCCATTATCACGGGTAATGAAGACGGCATAAAGCACTGTGCCATGAATATCCTCTATAGTTTGCAGCACATTGGCTTTACTGTTCCGCCCAATGCCGATGCTGGCTGGATAGGCGAAGCCGGGCCGGGACCTAGCTATGGCGACAAGCTAGAGGATGGAACTAGGGCTGGGTTAGACAACGATTTCACTAACCGCAACACCACTTTTATGACCTGGAATCTTTTGCATATGAGCAAGCTACTCAAAGACGCCGGCGGAGTACCAGGCTATGGCAACCAAAGGAAAAAGTGGGACGCTGGTACTCGCTTCGATTTCGAGAATCCGGAATACAGATGAGGAAACCGGGATAGGTTTCCTCATCGCGCGGCGAAAATGTGCTCCATTTTCTCCGGCTGCTCCTTCCTGAAAGCAGATAAAATTTAGCCGAAGTAAATTCGGACTAAATTTTGCACATAAAAATAAAAGCAAAACCGCCAGTGGTATAATCACGCTTAAGATGAAGAATGATAATAATGAGAATGACAAAATTTTTCCGAAATCTTTTTTTTGGGGAGCGAGTACTGCAGCGCACCAGGTAGAAGGTGGGCTAGAAAATCAGTGGTCGGTGTGGGAGCGCGAGAACGCCAAAGAGTTGGCTCAGTCGGCGCACCAGCGCCTGACGGAGGTGCCATCGTGGAACGAGGTAAAGAACAGGGCCGAAGATCCGGCTAACTACATCTCGGGCAAGGGCGTTGGTCACTACAAACAGTACAAAGAAGATTTTGATCTGCTGGGAAAACTCAACATGAATGCCTATCGGTTCGGTATTGAATGGTCTCGGATCGAGCCAGAAGAAGGTAAGTGGAACGAAGAAGCGATCGAACACTACCGCAGATACATTCGCGAATTGCGCAGCCGGCACATCGAGCCATTCGCTAACCTGTGGCACTGGACATACCCGGTGTGGTTCGACAAAAAAGGTGGTTTTCAGAAGCGCAGCAATGTCGCGTACTTTGAGCGTTTTGTCCAAAAGATTAGCGACGAACTTGCCGAAGACCTGACTTATATCATCACGATTAATGAGCCCAATGTGTATGTAACCTTTGGCTTTATCATTGGTGAGTGGCCCCCGCAGCAGAAAAATATTTTCTTGGCCCTAAAGGTGTACCGGAACTTGGTGCGGGCTCATAAGCGCGCTTATCGCATTCTGAAAAAGGAAAAGCCCATGTTGCAGGTTGGCGTGGCGCAGCAGCTTGCCAATATTCAGGCCAAGCATCCGCATAGTCTGTTTGACCAGTTTTCGACGCAGCGCATGCGGTACTTTTGGAACTGGTGGTTTCTGAAAAGGATACGGAGTCATCAAGACTTTGTAGGGGTGAATTTTTACTTCTCGGATTACTACACGGGCCTGTTTAAGAAGGATAATCCACGGGTGCCACTGAGTGACCAAGGGTGGTATATGGAGCCGGAGGGTTTGTACCCACTGTTGCTGCGTACCTGGAAGCATTTTAAGAAGCCTATTTATGTGACAGAGAACGGCCTGGCAGATGAGGCAGACGAATACCGCCGCTGGTGGATAGAGGAGACGATTGTTGCTATGCAACGGGCTCTCAGTGAGGGAGTGGACCTGAGGGGTTATTTTCACTGGAGCCTCTTGGACAATTTTGAATGGAAGTTTGGCTGGTGGCCCAAGTTTGGGCTGGTGGCTGTTGACCGCGAGCGGGGTATGAAGCGCACCATTCGTCCCAGCGCCAAATGGTTTGCAAACCGTATCAAGGATATCAGGCAGTCGTAAGACACATTATTGACTAAAAACAATGCTTATGCTATAGTACTAGCTATGGATCATCCAAAACAAACACTCCCAGCAGATGTAACCGCACCACAACAAAGCCTAGAACAACGTCCATCGCCTGGCACATACCGAAAGCGAAGGGTTGCGGTTGGCGCTGGAGCTGCCGCTGCTGCAGCACTTGGAATAGTCGGTGGAGCGGCAGTTGTCCGAGCAGTAGCTCATAGTGAGTCCAGCGTACCGTTTGAGGGCCAAAGAACTGCCGAATACACCATCCAACCTGGGGACAACCCGACAAACATAGCTGAGAGGATAGTAGTAAACACGGGCCAGGACCCAAGCGAAGTAGATCTTAGGCCTGTAGCGCGCCAGCTGTCCGAGCAGATCCCTAAAGGGCAAGAAACCTTTCAGCCCGGTAACACGGCAGATGTTCCCGAGGCTGCAGATATATATGCAGACCAGGATGACGTGCAGCTTGACCATAAGTAGGGCAGTAGCGTCATAGCATATATGCAAAGCGCTACATGTTGTGGATATCTTTAATACAGAAGTAAAACTGTGGATAACTGCCGCTTAAGCGGCAGTTTTTATTGCGAAACTGCTTGCATGTGGGTAAACGTGGGTTGTACACTCATGTCAGTGGGTAATCGTGGGTAGCCCAAAACTGACTACCTAGAACGCGACAAAAATAAAAACCACTAGCAATTTAAACGGGACGTTGGAAACGAGTGGCAGTAGATTATTTCGAGAGGAAGCTTGATGATAAGCGTAGGTTGACAATACCTGCAGAGCTTAGAGTCGAGTTTGCCAGCGGGGTAGTACTGACACGCGGATTCCAGAAATATCTGCACCTATACCCAAAGTCTGTTTGGGATGAGCTGATGGAGCCAGAGCTCCAGGGCAATATCCTAGACGAACGTACCGCCGACCTGAACGTACAATTCAGATCCGGTAAAACCGAGGCAGATTTGGACCAAAAGCAGGGCCGCTTTGTGATAGAGCAGCACTTGTTGGACCACGCAGGTATGACTCGCGACGTCATTGCAGTAAGAGCAGGGAAGTATTGGCGCCTCCAAGCGTCCTAACCAACCTGAAATCTTGCCCCTTAACAATTAGATCAGAAGACCAAATAACAAGCGACCGACACTAGACTTCAAATTCTAGTTGAGGGGCAAATTGTTGCATTCGGATGCAGCGGTGGGACCGAGGCGAGAAACGGACCGAGGCGTACTTTAGTACGGTGAGGGAGTATCGCAGAATCGGGCACAGCGATGCGCCGAAAGGGCGGGCAAGCGGCTGGCTTTGCCAGGCGATGGCACGACCGGTGCAATGATTTGAGGTTAGCTATTTGGCAGTCAACATATGGGCTGAAGGTAACCATATAAAAAACCTTAGCACCTTACATCAAAACACCTCCCAAAACTCCACCTCACACATAAGTCTCTCAAACCGTTAGTAAACGCGGAAAGGACGCCGCAGGTTACAAAAACCCGCAAAAAATGTCCCTTCATTACGCATTTACCAACACCATAAAAACAAAAACTTTCCAAAAAACAAAAAGTTGACTGCTAAATAGGTGACCTTGCTTGTAGGGAACAGGTACCCTGTGAGGCCAAAAGCCAAGCAGAAAGTAATGACCTTACAAGAAGTTACGCTATAATCTTTATGGCGTGACTGAAAACAAAAACACCAAAACAAACAACCAAAATCAAACTAATTCACATTTTCCAGTGCTGCTTGAAGCAGCCGTACACTATCTCCAACCAAAAAAAGGGGAATCGTACCTGGACCTAACGGCAGGATACGGCGGACATGCTAGGGCAATACTGGAACGTACCTTACAACCAAGCAAATCTACTCTTGTAGATCGCGATCAAAATGCAATTGAACATCTGCAAAAAGAGTTCAAAGGTGGTGGCGTCCAGATAGTGCAAAAAGACTTTCTGGGTGCAAGCCAAGAACTGCAAGCAGCAGGTAGACAATTCGATTTGATTTTGGCCGATTTGGGTGTTTCGTCACCACATCTTGACAATGCCAGTCGAGGATTCAGTTTGAAGCTGAATGGACCACTTGATATGCGCATGGACCAGACACAAAGCTTAACAGCCGAAGTCATAGTGAATAGCTATGACCAGGAGGAGTTAAGTAATCTAATCCATGAGTATGGCGAAGAGCCACGGGCGAATAAAATAGCTCGCTTGATAGTAAGCCATAGGCCAATAACAACAACCCAACAACTTGCAGCTGTCATAGCCCCAGCTTGGCCGGGGCACAGCAAAGTCCATCCAGCTACCAGGACGTTCCAAGCGCTCCGAATAGCGGTGAACAGCGAACTTGACCAAATCAAGCAAGCCATACCAATCTGGATAGACCTGCTTGCCCCGGGAGGGCGAATAGTGGTTATCAGCTTCCATAGCTTGGAAGACCGCATCGTTAAACAAGCATTTAACGAGCTGGCTGGTAACCGCTACGACGCCGTCCTAACGTTGCTGAGTAAGCAACCAATTATGGCTGAGTCAAATGAACTTGTTTTCAATCCGCGGTCGCGCAGTGCAAAATTGCGTGCCGCAGCGAAACAAAAATAGCGTCTGCCAGGACAAAATTTTCTGGCAGAAGCAAAAAAAGAAAGGAAGAGGATTATGCCAATTACGGTAAAAAACCTCTCCCGAGCGTACAAAGTAAAAGTCCGGGTTGTTTAACCTTTAGAAGTGACTGACCCTTGTACAAAGGTGTGCCTCGGCTTCCCCCAGGGGAGGTCGGGGAACAAAGAAATACAAAAATAACAAAAAACAAAAACATTCATGACATATTCATCCTCACTGGCGATGGGCCGGCAGCGCTATGCTACCCGAAACCAAAATACGACAAGCTTCCGTGAGCGTGGCCGAAGTGTAGGCCCGGTTAGCAACACTATTATTCTGATTGTTTTGGCATGCTTGGTTGGACTGCTGTATCTCACGCAGGTTACCAAGACTAATGCCTATAGCTACCGGATCAACGATCTGAAAGAGCAGCAGGCGGGCCTAAAGGCAGAGCACGACCAGCTGACCATTGACTCGGCACGGCTGCAGGCACAAGAACGTGTCAAAAATAGCGAAGCGGCCAAAAATTTGGTTGGTGTTGCTCCAGCTGCTACACTGCAAAACTAATCTATGCAGTCGCCGCATCATGGGGTGGCAGGAGGGCCAAAAGGACAAGCATGCGGCCAACACTGAGTCCCGTACAATTAGAACCAACTTCAGAATTTCCTTCGGTTCCGAAGGCCGGATGCAGGAGAAAGATTGACGATTTATTGCGACAAAAGGTAGCCATAGCTACATTGCGAAGCAAAAATCGGCAAGGTTTCCCTGCATCAAGGCTGCAGGACGGAGGTGAATTTTGAAGTTGGTTCTGGAAGTAGATCCTGTTAGGCGTATCCGTATATGGTATGCCTTGTTGCTGATATTGTGCGCGGTGTTTATTATTCGGCTCTTCTATCTGCAGGTTATTCGCCACGATTATTACCAGACGGCTGCACTGACTGGACAGCTCAAACAATATGAAATCCCGGCAGAGCGGGGAGTGATAGAGGCTCACAATGGGTCAGCTACGGTGCCTATTGTATTGAACGAGACCCGCTACACTCTGTATGCCGATCCGGTCTATGTACACGACCAACGCAAGGCGGCCGATGAGATTGCTCGCGCCATAGGGGGCAACGCCAACGACTATGAAGAGAAACTCCGAACGCCAGAGACTCGGTACGTGGTACTTGCCAAGAAACTTGATAAGTCCCAGAGCGAGAAAATAGACAAGCTAAAGCTGAAAGGGATTGGCACGCGAGGGATTCCGTACCGGACCTATCCACAAGGGGCCTTGGCTGCCCAGCTGCTGGGATTTGTAAACGATGAAGGTGAGGGCAAATATGGCCTAGAACAGTTCTTGGGCACGCGCCTAAAGGGCAGGCCGGGACAGCTCAAGGCGATTACTGATGCCGAGGGTGTGCCGCTGGCGGCTAACCGCGAAAACGTTATGACTGAACCCATGTCGGGCGAAAGAGTGGTCTTGACCATAGACATTGGCATGCAACAGCAGCTAGAAGACATGCTAAAAGCGGGGCTTGACCGGGCCAAGTCTGATTCTGGTGGCGCCGTGATCTTAGAGGCGAAGACTGGCGCCGTAAAGGCCATGGCCAACTATCCCACCTATAACCCTGGCGAATTTTCTAAAGTAGAAGATGGCAATACCTTTAACAACGCCGTGGTAAGCGATCCGCTAGAAGTGGGATCTATCATGAAGCCTCTGACCGCCGCAGCCGCACTGGATATGGGTGTAGTAGGCAAGGACACAACCTATTACGACCCCAGCAAATATAAGGTGGGCGATGCTACGGTAAGCAATATCGAAGAAGATGGTGGGCCAGGGACCCATAGCGTTCGGGATATTTTGCAACTGTCGCTCAACACGGGTGCCACCTGGTTGCTCATGCAGATGGGCGGCGGCGAAATAAACCAACAGGCCAGGCAGCGCTGGTACGACTACATGACAGGGCACTACCATCTTGGCAAGCCAACGGGGATAGAACAGGGGTACGAATCTGGTGGGTCCATACCTGACCCAGTCGAAGGCTATGGCTTGAATATCCAGTACGCCAACACCGCCTTTGGGCAGGGTATGACGGCCACGCCGCTTCAGATGGCCGCCGCTCTGGCAGCTGTGGTCAACGGAGGCACCTATTACCAGCCACGCCTGATTGACAAGACTATTACCGATAAGGGCGAGCAGCAGGTAGCACCAAAAGTTATAGGTACTAATGCAGTTAAGCCAGAGGTGAGCCGCACTATCAAGGAAATGATGGAATATACGGTTGCCAAAAATCGGGTAACCTATGGATTCAAACAAGACTATCCTGCCTACAGTATTGGTGGCAAGACCGGAACAGCTGAAGTGGCAAAGCCCGAGGGTGGCTATTATGACGACGTATTTAACGGTACGTTTATGGGATTTGTTGGTGGAGATGATGCGCAATATGTAATACTGGTACGTGTAAATAAGCCAAAGATTGGCGGGTATGCAGGGTCAAAGGCGGCGGCCCCGCTCTTTGTTGATCTAACGGGCATGCTGATTAATAACTTTGGTGTAACACCAAAAAAGTAAGTGTATAATACAAGGAACTAACCATGACAGAAACAATAAGCCTCGTCGTTGAAACCAGCACCGTCATGCAGATATTGCTACTAGGCTTTCTGAGCTTTGCTTTTAGTATGGTATTGACGCCGTTGTACACCACCGTTGCGTACAAATACGAGTGGTGGAAGAAGCAACGAACAGAGGCAATGGGTGGCGTCAAGGCGCCTGTCTATGCCAAGCTGCATGCTGCCAAACACAAGCGCAACATTCCTAATATGGCTGGCATCGTTTTTGTTTTGGCGGTCACGTTCGTGACCCTTGTTGCCAACTTGGACAGGCAAGAGACTTGGCTACCGCTGGCCGGTATGCTAGGGGCTGCCACGGTTGGATTTATAGATGATTGGATGAATATTCGTGGCAGCAGTAAAGTTGCTGGTATGCGTGCCAAGGTAAAGTTCTTGCTGCATAGTACGGTGGGGCTTGTTGGTGGGTGGTGGTTTTATGCCAAGCTTGACGTTACCAGTCTGAATTTTGGCTTTGGCGATGTTATGCTGGGTGTCTTTGTTATTGTTTTGTTCTGGTTCGTAGTTATTGCGACGGCCAATGCGGTGAACATGTCTGATGGACTTGATGGGTTGGCTGGCGGGTTGTTGGCCTCTTCTTTCGGGGTCTATACCATTATCTGTGCCTTTCAACAGCAGTACGCTCTGGCAGGATTCTGTCTGGCTATTGTGGGAGCACTGCTGAGCTATACCTGGTTTAATATCTATCCGGCGCGTTTCTTTATGGGCGATATTGGGTCGTTTGCTATGGGTACCGCCCTGGGTATCATTGCTTTGCAGACAGATACTATCTACGTGCTGCCTATCATTGGCGCTGTGTATGTTGCAGAGACTGGCTCGGTTATCATCAACCGCACCTCGCGCAAATTGCGCCATGGCAAGAAGGTATTTCTATCGTCTCCTATCCACCACCACTTTGAAGCTATTGGCTGGCCCGAAACAAAAGTAACGATGCGCTTTTGGATACTGGGTCAGGTGTTCGGTGTCCTCGGTCTCATCTTGTACCTGCTTGGCAACAGTTAGGGGTACTAGATATGTTTGCGCGAACTACAGGAGGGCGTCGACGGCCAGCAGTTCTGGCGCGTGACAGTGGTACGCTGCAAAGGCGACACAAGCCAGACTATACACTGGTACTTATCAGCGCCTTGCTGTTGGCCGTGGGTTTGATTGTGGTATATGCCATTAGCCCCGGCCTGAGTGCCCAGAAGAATGTCGGCGAGAATTATTTTGTAACCAAGCAGCTAACAGCCATTGGCTTGGGGGTAGTGGCCTTTGCCATTGTGGCGGCGATTCCTCTGACAAAATGGCGCCAACTGCAACGACCACTGCTGGTGGCTGCGGTGTTGGCTACCCTTATTTCGCTGGTGCTGCCCGTCAGCGCCGAATATCCGGCACATCGTTGGATACGCTTTGGTGGCCTGTCGCTACAGTCGGTAGAGCTGGTAAAGCTTGGACTGGTTATCTGCCTGTCTGCATTTCTGGAGCAGCAAATTAGAAAGGGCGAGATAGGAAGCACCCAAAAAACACTCAAGCCGCTGATGTTCGTACTGGCAGTGGTTGGTGTAGTGGTTGCTATCGCCCAAAAGGACCTGGGGTCTACTGCGGTTGTTCTGGCTATGCTAGCTGCCATGTCATTTGTGGCGGGGCTGCCGCTCAAGCGCATTGCTCAAACCGGTGGAGTCGTGGTCATTGGTCTGGCACTGCTCATTCTGCCTTTTAGCTATCGCCGTGACCGGGTAAGCACCTTTCTGAACCCTGAGCGTGACTGTCAGAGTACGGGTTACCAGGCCTGTCAGGCGCTGATTGCAGTGGGCTCTGGGGGTATATTTGGTATTGGCTTGCAAAATAGCGGCCAAGCTTTTGGCTATCTTCCAGAGGCTGCCAACGATTCTATCTTTGCTATCATTGCAGAGAAGTTCGGCTTTATAGGGGCGACACTGTTGATTTGTCTGCTTATGGCCTTCTTTGTACGCATAAAAAACATTATGGAACGTACCACTGACGATTTTTCACGCCTGATCGTAGCTGGGGTGTTGGCTTGGCTCAGTACCCAGACAGTTATCAACATTGGGGCGATGATTGGTCTGCTGCCGCTCAAAGGTATTACATTGCCGTTTATTAGTTATGGTGGTACGAGCGTCATATTCGTGATGGCTGCCGTAGGGCTGGTGTTTAATATATCCCGGTACACTTCCTATGGGGTAAATACGGGAGGCGTCTCGACCGATCGACAGCCAGCTAGCGGCCGGCCAATCAGTCGCTACCGAGCTAGGAGCGAAGCCAATGCCTAAACGGATCCTACTGACCGGTGGAGGTACTGGTGGGCACATATCGCCACTATTGGCAGTGGCCCACCAGCTGAAAAAAGCCGACCCGGATTGTTACGTCATATACGCTGGTGAACGTAACGGACGGTTTGCACACATGACTGACGGAAACGCTGATATTGATAAAATAGTTACCATCTTTGCGGGCAAGTTCCGCAGGTATCATGGCGAGTCGTGGCTGCGCCGCTTGCTGGACCTGAAGACCATTGCCCTGAACATACGAGATGCCGTGTACATAGTGCTGGGCATTATCCAGGGCATCTTCCTGGTCAAGAAATTGCGGCCAGATGTAGTGCTTTTAAAGGGCGGCTTTGTAGGGGTGCCCATAGGGGTAGCCTCGGCTTTTTGGCGCAAGCCGTTTGTCACCCATGATTCCGACGCTATGCCAGGGCTGGCTAACCGGTTGGTGGCCAAGTGGGCTGTATATCATGCCACAGGCATGCCTGCCGAATTCTACACCTACCCACCAGAGAGCGTGAGGTATGTGGGTGTTCTGACCACTGCCGACTACAAGCCGGTAGATGCGCACCTGCAGGCACAGTACAAAAAAGAACTATCTCTGCCAGGGAAGAGCAGGGTACTTATGATAACAGGGGGTAGCACAGGTGCGCGTCGGTTGAACGACGGCATGCGACAGGTGGTGCCCGGGCTACTTCAGGACTATGCAGATCTTTTTGTTATTCACCAGGTAGGGAAGGGACAGGCAGATACTTATGGGGATTTCAGTCATGAGCGCCTGGAGGTGTTGGAATTTTTACAACCTTTATATCGGTACAGCGGTGCTGCGGACGTGGTGGTGACGCGAGCGGGCGCCAATGCACTGGCTGAGTTTGGGGTACAGGGCAAGGCTTGTGTGGTTGTGCCAAATCCCCTCCTAACAGGGGGCCACCAGCTCAAAAATGCCGAAAATCTGGTAAGGCATAATGCGGTGTTGGTTGTAGATGAGGCTGATTTTAAGAGAGACACTTCTGCTCTGGACGCGGCAATACGGAGTCTGTTGCAAGATCCTGAACGCCGTCAGAAATTGGCCAGCAAACTACAAGATATCAGCATACCTGATGCGTCCCGCAAGCTGGCACTGTTATTATTAGAAGTACAGACCAAATAAAACCCCCAATTAGCACTATGTTCCGCAAAAAACAAAAACCACAACCAGCCCAACGAAACGTTCGTGCCCAGCAATCGGCACAAGTCTTTTCATATTATGCCAGTCGCTCGTCAGAGCCGTCGGTTGGTCGGAATATGACTCCCAAGAAAACGGCTACGAGCCGTCGTGTAAACAAAGAGGCGCTGAAGTATGCACCTTCTATGGTTGCTGCTGTCGTCCTGCTGGTGTCGCTGGTGTATATGTCGACACTCAGTACGCTACCCAACGTACAGATACTGCGCAGCAGTGACCAAACATTGGTTGGAAACAGAGCGGTGTATGAAAAAGAAGCCCGGGATATACTGGCCCGGTCATTACTGAACAGTAGTAAGTTGACCATAGATACCACAAAGCTGGCGGCCGAACTGCGAGAAGCCTTTCCGGAGCTGGGTGATATTGCTGTTGTTATGCCGCTGATGGGCCGGCGGCTGGTAATACAGGCCCAGCCCGCTCAGCCGGCGCTGGTACTGGGGACGCGTAGTAGTGGTGCGTTTATCGTGGATGTGCATGGTCGTGCTATTGTAAAAGCCAGCGAGGTCGATAGCTCGACGCGTGACAGGCTGCCTCTCGTGCGTGATGAATCAGGTGTATCGCTAGAGCCTGGCAAATCCGCCCTGCCTAAGGAGGTGGTGCAATTTATTACCGATGTGTCAGCGCAGTTACGGGCCAAGAACATCCCTTTGGATAGCATGAGCCTGCCAGCCGCCCGAGAATTACGAGTCCGTCCCAAAGACAGGCCATATTACGTCAAGTTTGACACCCAAGGGGAGGGGAAGCTTCAGGCAGGGACGTTTATAGCGGTCAAGCAACGACTGGAAAAGGACAACGTCCTGCCAGCAGAGTACATAGATGTGCGGGTATCAGAAAAAGCCTTTTATAAGTAAGCAGTGAAGGTCCCCCGCTTTACCCCTCCCTCATGTTCGTAAAACGTTCAATATAAAAGTGCTGTGGAAGGCCGTGAAAAAACTATACAAAAATACAAAGTAGGGCAAAAGTCAAAAAAAGCAGAGCAGAGGAAGTAAAGGGGAATAATATATAAAACAAAGTAAATAGCGAAAAAGCAAATGTTTTCACGGCCGGGTGTGGAAAAGTCGTGGGAATGTCGGTAAATACAACAGAGCTTTCCGGTACAGCAAACGAGTGGCTGGACGGCCGCGGGGCTTAAACAGCGTTAGGTGTGTGCTTTAGGGCACGCATAAATGTAAACCGTAAGCCAAGTGCCATACTGCCTGTGCTTATCCCCTGCAGGAGGGGTATCGATAGTCGTCTATAAATCCTATATGTGAGTCGCAAAATATACATTGTGCGACGTCATGTGTATGTTTGGTTTTGGTTCGCTCGCCAATCACCCGCGGCTGTTTTGTGCCCTCTGCCCTTATGTTTGGCTTTGATTTTTATTGTCCCTGCCCGTTCTGCATGGCCTTTGAAAAATGCTGGCTGTTTTGTCTTGTCTTATAATTTCTCGAGCTGTATTTTTTATGAACACTTGTTCGGTTTTTGTATTTCTTTGTTCGTACTATGCTACTAGTAATGTTCGCTTTTTGTTTATAACTCTTGCTCTGTCTCCTGCTCTGCTTGGGCATTGAGCGCCGCAAGGTGCCTTGGACTCGCTGTGCGAGGTATTCGAAATGAGCTATGACTTCTGGGAGGCGTTTGGGGTCAAGGACTATTCTTTCCGGTGGACGAGAAGCCAGACCCGAACGATCGATTCGTTTCACGATAACTTCGTCTGCTGCTAGCCGGGCTAAGGTGCTATATACTGCAGTTCTTTTGTGGATGTGGGCGTTTACGAAATCAGCGGCCGTAAGGCCCTCTTCGCCTGCTTGAGCGAGTAGCTCTATGTATGGCTCTTCGTCACGGCCCAGAAACGTAGAGCCATTAGTGAGCTCCATCATGTTACTGGTGGTATCTTCTTGTTCGTGTCTTTCCATTACCGAAAGGCTTCCTTCCCCTCTTGCCACCGGGGCCTTTACCCTGCCATATGATAGGCTCTGGGTCCCATGGTGTATCAACCTCACGGTGAGGAGGTGACCATGGGATATCCAGAACTTACTCAGCGAGGGCGTAGGTAGCTTTGGCAACGCGCTTGAATTGCGGCTTGCCTTGTAGATTCAGAAGAATGGTTGTCTCTTTGACGTGACGACTCTTCAGGACTTCTTTAACGATCTCGTCGCGGTGCATAGGTTCGCTTGCGGTACGCAAGACTTCTTCTATGATGTCAGCAACGGTACCCTTTTCGTAGCCCCACTCTTTGAGGGCGTAGATACCACGACCAATCAGGACAAAGCGTTTGTCTTTGATGAGTTCGTTGTGGATAGCTTGGGTAGTTACGTCTTTGCGCTTGAAGTCTGAACCCTTGATGGCTTCAGAGATCTCGTTGAAGTGCATGTGCTGCCCTGCTTCGTGCAAGATAACGTAGATTTTGTCACGAATGTTCTTTGGGTTGACCATGGGCCACTTCACGAGGCCCCAGCGTCCGTTAAGGGTAGCAAGCTGCTTGCTAGTGCTAGCCAGAGCGGCTACGTGCTCAGCGTCTTCTTTACCGGCTGTCGTGGTGACATGCTCGATAGCGCTAGGTTCGCCGATATCTTTGATGGCGGCAATAATAGTCATGACGTGCTCTTTAATGGTCTTTTCGTCGTGAACTTCAGCTACGCCAACAGCGTGATGGAAGTGGTCGTTGTCTTCTACGACAGCCAGCTTAGGACTGAGCTCTGCCAAGAAAGAGATACGAGCCTGGTCTACGCGGCTGTTGTCTTTGGTAAGTCGTCCGCTGAGGTCGGTTACGCGGCCAACTTTGCCCATAGTGTTAACTTCGTCGAGCAAAAGGGTCTGTACTTCTTTGATATGCGGTAGTTGCCCAGCGTCAGCCATTGCCTTGAGACGAGCCATAACGGCCTTCTCGAGCTGCCGAACGCGCTCACGGGTAATACCAAGAAGCTCGCCGATTTGTTCGAGAGTTTCTTTGCGGTCGAACAAACCATAACGACGTGCAATAATCTCGCGTTCACGTTCGCGATCAATAGTGCCCAAAATGTCGGTAATGATCTTTTCGATCTGCAGCCGGTTTCGATTAGCTTCTGTCATTATTTACTTCCCTTACCCGGTCTGGGTAATCTCAAGTTTTAATATTATTGTAAAACAAATAGTCTGCTGAGTCAATACCCTTTGTAGATATAGCTATTGTATCACTAAATGGACGGTTATGCTTAAACTGTTGCATAGGAAGCTATAAGAGGTATATGTTGTATCTCTGTAAAATTGTGGATAAATATTCAACCTAAATCTGTTAGAGCGAATATTACTCTACAATTCGACTGTTCGTAAACGCTTATGCTTGTTATGTACAGCTCTGTAAAACAGATAGGTCTTAAATATAATAACAGCATATTACTTTTGTGTCAAATGCTTTTTTATAAAATCATGTTGGTATGACAGCAGGCGGGTGAACAGAGGGGAACAGAAAAAGGAGAGTTGCAGCCATAGGCCACATCCTTTTGCTGTACACATCCGCACCCACCTACTCGTCATACCGAGCCGACGAAGTCGACTAGCCGATGAAGACGACGATGTCGCCGTCGACGAGGAGGGCGGTCTTCTCGATGACCACGGCGTACTGGGTGACGACCAGGAGGTCGATGGCGACGAAGTAGCCATCGATCCAGGCGTAGCCCAGGCGGATCACGCTCTGCCGCTCGAACACCAGGGTGAGGCTGATCGACACGAGGTCGACCCGCGGCTGGTAGGCGGGGGCGTAGTACGTGGGGGTGTTGTAGGTGGCGGGGATGCTGGCGAGGGTGGTGATGCTCATGGTGCCGAAGCCTTTCGGTTGGCTGGACTGAGATTTCCTTCTAACTCGCGCAGTTTGACCTGCTTTTGCGAGTCCCCACGGCTAAAGCCACGGATGTGTCTGTTCTTGTGGTGACAGGAGCAGAATATTCTGTGCTCTTTGCTTACAAAAAGCCCACAATACTCCGCTCTGTCTGCCTGCTTGTCAATAATACGTTTTAGGGGTGAAAACCCATGTAAAACTATGTTATTTTAATAATAAAAACAGTATTTGTCAACTATTTCCTTCTCTGTTGCCTCTGTGGCTATAGCTTTTCGTCCTTTTGGACTCATCAGTACAAATCGCATTTGTAGAAGCTGTGACATGAAGTGGGAGGTATGAGGGGTTGTCGATGGATGATCCATCACCTCTACCACTTCATGACCTGGTACTCCAGGATTTGTAACTCTCTGTTGGCCAGTGTGTGCCTTAGGGCCCGCTGATAACACCGTCCCGGAAGAGGTTGTTGTCAGTCTTCTTGCCACCGATCCACGTCTCGTCGCCGAACGCACCCACCAGGACGAAAAAGGTGGTGAGGTAGCTGGCGAGTAGGCTGATGACGATGGTGCCGAACACGCCCGTGTCGATGGGACCACCTTCGGGGGAGCTGGAGACGAAGCCGGCGATTATGCAGCCCAACACGAACAGCACAGCTGCGACGATCCCGAAGGCTGCCATCAGGTGTCCCAGGAACTGACTTTCACCGAAGTCGGCATCTTCGACATGGATGGTGCCCATGAGGAGCACGTAGGCGATCACCACACCGATAATGCCGGATATGACGCCAGCGCTGAATAGGTCACCATGAGGTGCCCTGGACAATTCCTGGGTTCCGTAGGCGGCAAACCAACAGATCGGGAAAAGCAGCGCGCCCAAGCCGAGCGTGGCGAGTGTCATGCGACGGAACGTCAGCATGCTGAACATGATTCCTCCAAGAGGCCTCGAGGGTTATTTGTGAGTGCAGAAACGAATCACTCGCAAAATATTATAGCACTAATGTCAAAGAAGTTTTACAGCTTTTCGTCCTCTTGGACTCATCAGTATGACTCTTGCAGTGTTGGCTGCACATTCATAGAAACTGTGTGGGCGTGAAGTGGGAGGTATGAGGGGTTGTCGATGGATGATCCATCACCTCTACCACTTCACGTCCTGGACCCTCCAGGTATCATGCACGGCGGCGTGTTGCCTTGTCCTAGGGCCAGCCCTCAGGCTTGGACGACTCGGCTCAGCCAGCTGTCGATGGTCAGGTCACCAGGCCGGTCTGCCCAGAAGTACAGCACCAGGGACAGCAACAGGTTGGTCACCAGCAGGCCAGCGAGGAGGCTACCGGAGTAGCTGCCGAAGGTGGCCCAGTGGAACGGGACAGAACCGTTGGACACGTTGTTGGGGATGTCGGTCCCAGCCATGAGGGCGCCCATGAAGGACGGCAGGATCAGGACAACAGCTCCCCAGCCAGCGCACTCGTTTGCGAGATGCTTGACGAATCCGGGATTGCCGTACACCGACTTGGGGCCGTAGATGGTCGCGATCATGATGATGGCCGCGGCGATGATGCCGAGGGTACCGCAGATTGCGCTGGGCAGGAACAGGCTGGTGTGGTCGACACGCGGGCCGTCGTCGCTCCAGTAGCCGAAGTTCCAGCTGAGCCAGAGCGTGATGCCGATGAGCGTCACGATGATGCCGGCCATGAGGCCGAGGGTTCGATTGGAAAGCATGGGGTTTCTCCCAGGGGTGCTTGGGGGTCCATTTCCATTTGACGAGTGTGGAAAATCACTCAAGTGTATTATAGTATAAAATTAGCTAAAAGTCAATGATTTTACTTCTTAGCGGCACGCTTGCCGAAGCGCTTTTTGGCGGGTGCTTCGTCCAGTATTTTTTTGGCGTCTGTCTCTGTTAGCTTTGTGGCGTCTGTTTCTTTGGGGATACGGGCGTTCTTCGTGCCATCTGTTACGTACGGACCATAGGGGCCGTTCAGTATCTTGATCTTGCCGAAGTCGGCTATGTGCCTCTCTGCCTCTTGTTTGAGCTTGGCAGCGTATAGTTCTCGGGCTTCTTCCTCGGTAATCTTCATAGGGTCGTGACCTTTGATGGACACAAACAGCTTGCCTATCTGGATATACGGGCCGTAGCGGCCGATGTTGGATTTTATCTCCTCGCCCTGCTCTGTCGTGCCGACGGTGCGTGGAAGCTTGAACATCTCGAGTGCTTGCTCTAATGTGACGTCCTCTAGGTCTACGCCTTCTGGAAGCGGTGCAAAGTCTGGTTTTTCTTCGCTTTCGGTTTCTCCCCGTTGGAGCATTGGTCCAAAGCGGCCATAACGAGCGATAATAGGCTTGCTGCTCTTGGGGTCTGGGCCAAGTACGCGTGCCTGAGAAGTTTCTTCGCGGCTGACGTTCTCGCCTTCTTTCACGAGGGCGTGGAAATCTTTATAAAACTCTTTGAGCATGTCTTCCCATTTGCGCTTGCCGTCAGCAATGGCGTCAAAGTCTTCTTCGACGGTGGCAGTAAAATCATAGTCGACAACTGAAGCGAAGTGCCTAACCAAGAAGTCGGTAGTTACATCTGCCGCAGAGGTGGGAGTGAGTTTGCTGCGATCTGCCCCATGTACCTCTGTTTGTTCGTCGCGCAGGACGGCGCCTTTCAGGAGTGCTAGGTGTACTACTGTCCGTTCTTCTCCCTGCAAGTCGCCCTTTTCTACGTAGCCACGGGTCTGGATGGTGCTGATGGTTGGCGCGTAGGTGCTTGGGCGACCGATGCCCAGCTCTTCGAGCTTGCGCACCAGGCCGGCCTCGCCATAGCGGGCTGGCGGGCGGCTAAAGGTCTGATGGGCCTCTGCGGCTTGCAGCGCTAGCTTCTCGCCTACTTGTACTGGTGGCAACAGGACATCTTCTTTGCCGCCGCCGTACACCTTGAACCAACCGTCGAATTTGACGATCTCGCCTTTGCCCAAGAATTGTTCTGTGCGGTCGCTGACATCTATAAGTATTTCGGTGCGGTCTATCTGGGCGGGGGCCATTTGGCTAGCCAGGGCGCGGCGCCAGATAAGGTCGTATAGCTTCTTTTGCTGGGGATCATCGCCAGCGGCTACCTTGCGGAAGTCTGTGGGGCGAATGGCTTCGTGGGCCTCTTGGGCGGCCTTGTCTTTGGTCTTGTATTGGCGAACCTGATGATACTGGGCACCGTATTCTTTGGTGATGTAGTCTTCGGCTGCCTTTATAGCCAGGCCGGACAGGATGGTACTGTCGGTACGCATGTAAGTGATATGACCGTTTTCGTATAAACGCTGAGCTAGAGTCATGGTTTGTTTGACGCTATAGCCCAAGCGACGGGCGGCTTCTTGCTGTAGGACAGAGGTAGTAAAGGGGGCGCCCGGGTTGCGCGTGCCGGGTTTGGTGGCGACGTCTTTGACGGTAAAGGTAGCGCCTGCGCAGGCTTGCAGGAAGGCTTCGGCCTTCTCTTCGTCTACGATCTTATCTGTTAATTCTGCCGGTAGCTCGGCTTTCTCTGGGGTATGGAATGTGGCAGTAACCTTGAAGCTGCTCTGTGTCTGGAAGTCTTTTATCTCGCGCTCGCGCTCGACAATGAGGCGGACGGCTACCGACTGGACGCGACCAGCACTGAGGCCCGGACGGACCTTTTTCCAGAGGACGGGGCTGAGTTCGTACCCTACTAGACGGTCTAGGATGCGTCGAGCTTGCTGAGCGTCTACTAGATTCATGTCTACGGTGCGGGGGTTTTCTATGGCTGCCTCTATGGCGGACTTGGTAATTTCGTGGAAGACAATGCGTTTGGTTTTCTTGGGGTCTAGTTTGAGAGCCTCGCATAAATGCCAGGCTATAGCCTCCCCTTCGCGGTCTTCGTCGCTTGCCAGCCAGACTTCGGCGCCTTTGAGGGCTTTTTTGAGTTCGGCAACGACCTTCTTCTTTTCTGGACTGATTTCGTAGGTGGGTGCAAAATTTTTGGCAATATCTATAGACATGCCTTTTTTAGGCAGGTCACGGATGTGTCCAAAGCTGCTTTTGACCGAGTAATCCTTGCCAAGATATTTCTCTATGGTCTTGGCCTTGGCCGGACTTTCTACAATAACGAGATTTTTTGCCATGTGCTTACGCTTAGTGTACTGATTATTTGAGTTACAGCAAGTAACACTACTACGTTACGGTATGTAAAAGCAAATTCCGTTTACATATTAGCCAGTTTGAAACCGGCCCAGATGCCTATAAGTGAACCCAGGGTGCCAAGGGCTAGTGACCACAGGCCTAGAAAGTTTCCATGGTCTAGCATGGTACCCAGCAAGCCCCCTACGGTACTGCCGACACCTAGGCCAATCCAGACCATTGTTTTGGTTTCCATATATCAAATTGTACTCGCTTTTCGTCCTCTTGGACTCATCAGTATGAGTTTTGCGAAAGGTATCGCACATTCATAGAAGCGGGTACAGGACTGGCAGGAGGTATTAAAGAATGCACCAAGGGTGCGGTCTGTGTGGTCGCTGACTGCCAGGAGCCTGTAAAAGTTTGATGATGTATGAAGGGGCGGCCTGGTGGCAGCCGGCTGTTGCGCCAAAGGCACGAACGAGCCGGCTACCACCGAAGACCTACGCCGGCGACTAGGCCGAGCGGCTCTGCTTGTACTTGTTCCAGCCGAAGGCCGCAGCAGCTGCGACCACGATGACACCGATGACGTAACCCATGTTGTTTCCCCCCTTTCGAGGTTTTTGAGGGACTGAGATCTGGGAGATCAGGACTTCGGGGGCTCGCAGGCGTGCTTGCTGTGCAAGACACGGTGGATGTCGTTGGCGACCAATCGAAGCTCCGGACTTTCCTTGAAGCCGTCCAGGTCGAGCCTAACGGTGACGAATCCCTTGGGGTCACCACCGTGGAAGTCGAAACGTGCGGAGGGATAGTTCCTGGACAACTCGGTCTGGGTTGCGCTCCAGGTGGGTCCGCTGAAATCGGCATCCGCAGGGTAGCAGTCGGTCACCGTGAATTCGGCGATGTAACTGGCGCGTTCGGCCGGTCCATGGCTGTAGACCACGGTGCTGATTTTGTCGACCTCGATCCTGTCGTTATGGGTCACCCACAGGGTGAGTCCCACGCCGAGGAAGAAGCAGACGAGCGCGGACCCGATCCAGACAATGGGTCGGACCCGGCGGAGCTCTTGGGGAAAGCTGGTGACGGGGGCAGAAGACACGGGCATTCCTTTCGATGGTGCACGGAGCACAAGACGGGTTTATTTGGGATAGCACAGCATTGACTGCTGCTGTCCTATCCCAAATAAACCGTCTCACCGAAGAAACGCTTCTCATACATCTATCAAAAAAACAAACGTCAGCCGTAAGACGTACGTTAGCCTGCATTTATATCATATTTATGATTATAAAGCCATGTGTATTTTTATGTGGTGGCCCAATGACCAGCGCCCACGGAACGGATCTTGCCAGCTAGTTCCAGCATCGTGAGTGTTTGATTAAATAGAGCCGGGTCTAGTCCACTCTGGATCTGGAGCTGGGTCATATCGGTTGTGCCTTGTTGGAGCAGGTCTAAGATAATTGACTCTGTTTCGTCCGCGGGGAGGCGGAGTTGTCTGAGGGTGGGTTCTATGCCAAGCGCATAGAAAATATCTGACACAGCCGTGACGGGAATGGCCCCTGTTTTGACCAGGTTGTTCGTGCCCCGTGATAACTCGCTGGTGATGTTACCAGGTACTGCCAGGATGGTTTTGCCCTGCTCTAGCGCAAAGGCTGCGGTGTGTAGGCTGCCACTCTTCTCTGCTGCCTCTGGTATCAGGACGGCATCTGCCAGTCCGGCAATAAGGCGATTGCGAGCAATAAACTGGTGCTTCATGGGCGGGGTATCGTCGGCATATTCGCTTACCAGGACGTTGCCTGCCTGTAATATGCTCTGCGCCAGGTGGGTATGGCTGCGTGGATAGATGCTACTGAGGGCCGTCGGCAAAATGGCAATAGTCCGTCCCCCGGCATCCAGGGCTGCCTGGTGGGCCAGGCTATCAACGCCAATGGCCAGCCCACTGACAATAACAATGCCCCGTTCGGCCAGTTCCTGGGCCAATCTAAGGGTGACCGCCCGACCGTAGGGACTGACCCGGCGACTGCCCACAATAGCAATACAAGGGGCCTGCAAAAAACTTTTTAGAGGTCCCTGTATATAGAGCTGTTTTGGTGGTGGTATAACAGAGGTAATCCTGTCCGGAAGTGCGGATTCCTCAAGCGTAACCATGTTGACTTTTTTCATAAAAGGTGTTGACAAATATAATATTTTTGGTAAAATGACAATTTGTAATTACTGTAATGGTAAATTACGCACCTTATACCCCCTATTCTAACAGTTCTGTGTTTACACAGAATGTTTTGTTAGATTGTTTTAGAACGTGCTGATTATGAGTTGTTACCCTCCACTTATTCTTGGCGTTGCTTACTGGCTTGCCGGCGGGCGGCGTTCTAAAACAAACTAACCCCTTTAACTAGCCCCTTAGGATCTTTCGAGAATCTAAGGGTCCCCGTTTCAAAGTGAGTATGCAAGTATGGCCTTTCGAGGCCGGCGCGAGTCTTTATGGAGTTTTGGACATCGACGCTTCGCTGGGGTGGGTTGAAGGGTGGTTGGGAGCAACTTCGGTTGTTCCCTAAAATCGGGTCTTCGAGTGGTGCCCACCCCCTCTCGGAGGCCCGTTTTTAGTTACGGCCAGGTGCCCAGTCGCGCTAGCGCGACCCCGGAACTTCGCGATTGGCAACAAGTTGCCATCGGAAGGTTCCCTTGCAACATGCCACAGGCATGTCTCACCCTCTGCGGGCTCTTTTTAGTTAATTTTAGGAGGAGATGATTTCCCCTCCTAGCGCGCCGAGGAACAAGTTCTCGGGCTTTCCTCTTGTGCAAACCCATTGATAAAGCAAGTACTTTTGGGATTTACTCCCAAAAGTACTTATCCGTTTTCAGGAAGAGCAGCCGGAGAAAATGGAGCACATTTTCCCCGCGCGATGAGAGACCCGCTCGGGGTCTCTCATGTTGTGAGAGGTTTTTGGCTGTTTTTAAGCGGGGTTTATGATATTTTTTGGATATGAGTAACAGATCACTCGCACGAAGGCTCAGAAACGATCATGTGGCGCACACGCCTCGTATTTACGAGGCATTTGTCCATATCGACAGGCGGCAATTTGTGCCGCTTTTTCATAAGGCCCAGGCCTACTACGACCAGGCACTGCCTATTGGCCACCACCAGACTATCTCGCAGCCCTACACTGTGGGCTTTATGCTGGAACTGCTGCGGCCCGAGACGGGCAATAAGGTGCTGGATGTGGGCTCGGGTTCTGGGTGGACCTCGGCGTTATTGGCTTATATTGTGGGGCCTCAGGGCGTAGTCCACGGGGTGGAACGAATCCCCGAACTGGTAGACAAGAGTCGCAAGGCCGTCGCCAAGTTCAACATGTCCCATTTGCACATGCATGAGTGTGCGTCAGGGGTGATGGGCCTGCCCGAGGAGGCACCGTTCGATCGGATTTTGGTATCGGCGGCGGCTCAAGAGGTTCCGCAAGAGTTATTAGATCAGCTGGCAGCGCCAGGAGTGTTGGTTATGCCGATTGGGCATGCCTTGGTACAAGTTATAAAAGATGAGCATGGTCAGGTGCACACTGAGACCTACGAAGGTTTCTTGTTTGTGCCACTCATGGCCCCATAAAAGAATTTACGACCCGGGTACCAAAATCATGCTGGCAGCATGACATGATACCCGGGCCTGGGTGTAGAGAGTGGGCGTCCCGAAGGACTAGTTGCCCGACTCGGCTTCCTGCGGCTGGGTCGCCGGGATCGCCGGGATGGCGTCGGTGACCGGGGCGGTCGCGATGCCGAGCTGGGCCTTGATCTCGTCCAGACGGGTCGTGGCTTCGGCGTCCATGGTCGCGGCCTCGACCTCGAGCATGTGGACCTCGACGGAGTCGGCGTTGAGCTCGGCGGCGCCCTTGGCCTTGGCGTAGCGCGCCTCGATCTTGTCGCGGACCTCGTTGAGCGTGGGCACGTCTTGGCCGACCGTCTCGGACAGCGACGACATGGCCTTGTTCATGGTTTCCTGCATCTTGGCCTGGTCCAGCTGCGACAGCAGCTTCTGACGCTCGGCCAGCTTTTGCTGGAGGGCCATGGCGTTCTGCGAGACGGCCTTCTTGGCCTGGTCGGCTGCGCCGGTCGCCTGCAGCTGCATGGTCTTGAGGTCGGCGACCTCCTTCTCGAGCTGGATCAGCCGGGTGGCGAAGGTCTGCGCGGTGTTGGTGTACTGCGACGCCCTGGCCTCGTCACCCGCCACGGCAGCCTGATCGGCCATCTTGACGGCCTGGACGGCGTTGGTGTTGACCTTCTCGAGCTCGTCCATGGTGCGGTTGAGCCGCATCTCGGTCTGCTTCTGATGGGCGATGACGTTGGCCGCCTGCTCCTTCAGCCGCCGCTGCTGGTCCTGGGCCTCGATGAGAGCCTGTTCCAGCTGGACCTTGGGGTCCGCGTTCTCGCTGAACGACGAGGAC
Source organism: Verrucomicrobiia bacterium (assembly GCA_035489575.1). NCBI lineage: Bacteria > Pseudomonadati > Verrucomicrobiota > Verrucomicrobiia > Verrucomicrobiia bacterium. The sequence continues at coordinate 198,623 of DATHJY010000013.1, read as the reverse complement.
AGCTTGGCCGTCAGGTACTTCCACCACTTGCGGAAGAGCTTCAACATCGGTGTTGACCTTCTCTCTGGGATGTTCGATGACTGTCGGATGACAATCAGACCGGAAAACTATACCATCTTTTTATTTATAAGTCTAGCGCTTTTATCTGGGTGCTTAAGGGGTGATATCGATCACTTGGCGGGTGTCATGTGGCAGCTGATTACTAAATATATACTCGGTCAAAATGCTGATAACTTCTTTGGTCAGAGCCGGGATATGGGCTTTTTCTTCTTTGGAGAATTTGGCTAGGACAAAGTCGGCGCTGTCCATTTTGTCTTGGGCGGGGCCAATACCCACGCGTACGCGGTTGAAGTCTGGGCCCACATGTTGTATGAGTGACTTGATACCGTTGTTGCCGGCCGAGCCGCCCCCTACACGGGTACGAATCTGGCCAAATGCTACATCTAGTTCGTCGTGCACCACAATGACGTCTTGGACTGGGATTTTATAAAAGTGGGTGGCCTTTTGGACGGCCTCGCCGCTGAGGTTCATGAAGGTTGTGGGCTTGATTATAAGGACGCGCGTATCGCCCAGGACCTTGCTGGTTAGCAGACACTTGAGGTCTTTTTTGTCTGTCCAAGGTTCGAATTCCTGGCTGTTGGCAAAGGCGTCGACGCTGGCAAAGCCAATGTTATGACGGCTACCGTCGTACTGCTTGCCACTATTGCCAAGGCCGACGACCAGGACGGTTTTATTCATACCGATGGTAAAGAGGGGTTGCTCTTGCCGGGTCGCGAAAGGGTTTCTCTGAAATAACGCCATTCCTGTAAGTTTGGCACTGCGCCGCCTGGGATGCAAGCGTATGCGTTAAAGAAAGGATCTAATCTTTTGTGGGGCTGCGACCGTGTTTGTGGGTCTCGTGTTTTTCAAAGAACCAGAAGCGGATCGGTGTGCCTTCGAACCCGTAGGCCTCGCGCAGTCGGCGGTCCATGAAACGTTTGTAGCTCCAGTGCAAATACTTGGTATGCGACCCATATACTTTGAAGTTGGTGGGATTCTCTTTTTCTTGGACTATGTAGTTCAGCTTGGGGGCGCGGTTTTTGAGCCCGGCTGGTGGGTGTTCGTCAGTAATCTGTTGGAGCCAGCGGTTGAGTTCGGTAGTCTTGATGGGTGTCTGGCGCTTTTGGACGATATCTAGGACGAGGTCGAACAGCTTGGTGACATTCTGCCCGGTAATAGAGCTGGTAAAGATCAGTGGTGCCCATGGCACAAAGGCATAGTTATGGGCTATCTGCGGGGCAAGCGCGTCGCGGGTATAGGCGTCTTTATGCACGCTGTCCCATTTGCTGACCACCAGTATGAGCCCCTTGCCTGCCTCTTTGATGAGCCCGGCAATTTTTTGGTCGAGTGCAACATTGAGCTCGTTGGCATCCATGAGCATGAGGGCTACGTCGGCTTGCTCGATAGCAGCGAGGGCTCTGACGACACTGAAGCGCTCTATGCCCTGGCCTATCTTGCCTGACCGGCGGATACCGGCGGTGTCCATGATTTCTATCTCTCTACTTTGGTATCGGACAGTTGCGCGGTTGACGTCGCGGGTGGTGCCTGCCCTGTCCGCCACGATGGCCTGCTGCTTTTTGGCGAGCGAGTTAAACATAGCTGACTTACCAACGTTGGGGCGGCCCAGGATAGCCAGATGGACCCGGTCGTCGGCCTCGTGCAGGGTTGCTTTGGGTATCTGGGCTACCAGAGTCTCTAGCAAGTCCTCGATGCCCCGGTTTTGGGTGGTGCTGGTTAGTAGAATGGGTTTGATGCCCAGCCGCTGAAAATCTTCGGGTATAACCTTGGGTTTTTTGTCTATTTTGTTGACTACCAAAAAGACTGGCTTGCGGCTCTTCAGCGCCAGCTTGGCGACCCGGCGGTCTTCTTCGCTAATAATAGTGTTGGCCTCTATGACGACCCAGATGATGTCAGCGCTGTCGGCGGCCTGGAGGATCTGCTCTTGGATGGTAAACTCGAACTCGTCTTCGGCATCTTTCATGCCGGCCGTGTCAACCAGCCAGAAATGTTGGTCCCGGTATATAGCCTTGGCCGTGATACTGTCGCGCGTTGTACCGGCCTCGCGCGCCACAATAGCCTCTCGGCGGTTGAGGATGGCGTTAAACAGGCTGGATTTGCCAACGTTGGCTCGTCCGACTATGGCGACAATAGGCAATTTCTTCACTCCATCTATCCTAACAGAGAAAACAGCGTCAAACAAAGCGGGTTACTTATGCTTTGACCGTGAAAAGTATTTAGGTAGTATTGACATTATGCCTAGACAAGCTCTGGAAAGTTCTCTGGAAGAGCCCTTGGACGTAGAGACATGCGCCCTTGAGTTGCTCATGCCGGGAAAGGTCGTTGAAGAGTCGCTGGACTTGGTGCGCTCTACCCGCGCCGTCTTGGGTGATGGTGATCGGTACCTGGGCAGTATCGCCGTAGACTTCTTGGAGCTGGAGCCACGATTTGAGGGGATGAGACAGGACTTGCAGCCTCAAAAAATAAACAAAAACAAAGGTGGACAATCGAGAAAGCCGAATAAATCACGTTCTGGCAACCCTGCCAAACGAGCTGCAGCCGTTCCAGGGGCCACAGGGCCACAGGTTTCTTACGTTGGCCACCACTATAGATTGGAAGAAGTTATACGCATTGCTCGGTTGACCACAAGGAGCTATGACTACCAGATTGCTTTAGGGCATGCTCTGGTGGGTGATACGGATATGCTTGAAAATCTTGAGTCATGGGGTGATGACACTATGCCAACCGATATGAGCGAGCAGCAGCAGATTGTCGCCTCTCGCTTTGAAAAGTATATGGCCGAGGCAGAACCATTTGACCTGCATAGTTTGGTTGATTTGTACCCTGTTCAGCGCGTAGGGGTTATGCGGGCGGCCTGGGGAAGCGGAATGGCTCGGATAGACATAGCCGAAGAGTATATGGCTGCTTTCTGCCTGTCGCGTCTTAAGGGTGTCTTTGACCGGAGAAACGTTGTAGAGGCGTTCAACAGAGACCGCTTACTGAGCCAGTGGAGGATTGGTATAGATGCTATCCCCACCCTGTCGCGGGAGCCGGCTGATCTACAGCGACGTACTACCCTTGTCCGTAAAATAGGCGCGGCAGTTCCGGTTGTGTTTGAAAATAGGGTAAAACCCGGACCAACTGATAGCAAGCTGCGTGATACCCGCAGGGAGCTGATTGTAGCCCTGGCCCGCTATGACGCGCTAGCAGATACCTGGGAAGCTGGTGATGCTAAAATGGTGGAACTCTTTGAGCCCCACAAGGCTGCCCTCCAGGAGGCTGCCGACCCCTTTATCGTAGAGCTACGGGAATTGCCCGACAGGCACAAAGAATTGGCTGAGCCTTGGCTGCAGATGCCAGAAGACGATGATCGAAACGCGACAGTTGCTGAGAGTGCTCAGTTCTTGGACCGACTATTGCCTGACATAGACCGAATACGGGCTACGGGCATGATATCGATAGTGACTCACTTGCGGGACGCAGCCCTAGCAGAGGACGAGGCGGTGGCCAAAGAAGGTCGCATGAGTTTCTTGAGGGCCATAGATTACGAGATTAAGTTGCAGCGAGAGTACGATGACGCTGCTGCTGTCATTGCTAATCATTCAGCAGAAGTACCGAAGGATGCGGTGCGTCAGTCGCCCCTCTGGGACGCGGTAGACTCGGTCTTAGTCCACTGGGATGATGTGCAAGATCTGCTGACTTACCATACGGGCGGCGAGCAGATGCGTACGGCCCTGAGAACAGTGAGGTCTTGGTTGGAGCATGCACAGAGCTTGGTCCAGAGTTACGAAGCTGAGAAGTAACTGTTATACAGATGTGGTTTTTCCGGAAGCCAACGCTCCCAGTGCATAGGAGCCAAAGTGGGTTCGGTGGAGCTTGAAGACCTTGTAGCCAAGGGCTGCGAAGGTACGACGGATTTGGCGGTTGCGCCCCTCGTGCATGGTGACTTTTAGGCTGCTTCCCTTTATGACTCGTGCCTCGAATGAGCTGGGTCCATCGTCCAGCATGACACCGGTGGTCATGAGCTTGGTCAGGTCGGCTTTGGTGGGTTCTTGGTTCAGCTGTACCTCGTAGATTTTGGTTTTTTGGTGACTGGGGTGAGTCAAGTCCTGGGCAAGTCGACCGTCGTTGGTAAGCAGCAGCAGACCAGAGGAATCTTTGTCTAGACGGCCCACTGGTTTTAGGCGCTGATAGTCCGGCGGCAAGAGGTTGTATATGGTCTGGCTGCCCTGCCCGTCGCGTGAGCACACAAAACCGACGGGCTTATGGAGCATGATGGTAGTAGTGTGCTCTGGTATGGCGAGCGGTTGGTCGTCCAGGGTGACTGTTTGGCCTTCTTGGACACGCTGACCCAATTCTGCGTGTTGACTTCCTAGCTTGACTCGTCCGTTGGCAATAGCCGTGTCGGCAGCACGACGCGACATACCGGTAGCGAGGGCTAGGTATTTGTTAAGTCTCATATCCTAGAGTTTAGAGCGCAATTGAGTTGGGGTCTACCCCAGTTGGTCCGCCACCGGGTTGAATAACATTGCCAGGGGCATGGTTGTCTGGGGCTTTATTGGGCGCCGCTGGTGTAACAGTTTCGCCGCCGGGGGCTACTACTGACGTGGCTGGAGGCGGAGATACTGAAGAAGCCTGTTGCTCTTTCTCGAGCAGTTTGTTCAGGTCGGGACCTTGAGTGGTGATATCGTTCAGCGGCTTTATAACTTTTTTGCCGGCAATGGACATACTGCCGCCACTGCTGGTGCCTGAGGTGGTGGTGTCTACGGCTTGCGGGGCTGACGGGGTATCTTTCTTGTCGAATATGTCGTTTACGGTGTGTGCCAGATTAGCGGCGTCGGCTGCGGCCTGGACTGTTGGGCCTGGGGTTGGTTCCTCTGGCTGGGGCGATGGGTTTTCTATTGGTGGCGTAGGGGCTGTAGGTTCGGGTGGTGTGACAGGGACTGGGGGCTCTGCCGGTGGTGTGGGGTTAGGTGTGGGCGTCACTGCGGGCGGTGCCTGAGTAGGCAGGTTGTTGATAAATTGGTTGATCTGGTCGTCTACGGCTTTTTCTTCGCTGGCCGCGGTCTGGGCTTGTGCCGGATCGATCGTAGGCGCTGCCACAGGGGGCTCAGAAGTAGTAGCCGCCGGTGTTACGGGCGGCTCGGGTGGCGTTGGAGGGGTTGGTGGTTCGGCCGGTGGAGAGGGCGCCGGTGGTATGGGAGGATCGGCGGCGGGCGGCTCTACTGGTGGCGTAGGGTCTGGCGCGGGTGTTACGGGCACCGGTGTAACTGCTGGAGCGGCAGGTGGTGGCGTTGGAGGATTGTTGGCTGGCATGTCTACTGAGGCCACTAGTTTAGCGGCAGGTGGTGTGGAGTCTTCGCCGTTCAGGACCTCGCGGGCTACTTTGGCGACATCTTCTAGGGTAACCTGGGATTTTACCAGGTATCGGTCTGCGCCAAGCTTGTCTGCTCGAGATTTATCTTCTGCCTGGCTGAGGGCTGTCATCATAATAACCTTGGCGTTCTTGGTTTCTGGGGTAGAACGCAGGATATCTAGCATGTCGAAGCCGCTTATTTTGGGCATCATGACGTCAGATATGATAAGATCTGGCTTTTCTTTTACGGCCATTGCCAGCGCTTCTTCGCCGTCTTTTGCGGAAACAATCTCGTAGCCTTCGGCGAGCAGACGCGCTTCGTATATTTCGCGTAGGTTATTGTCGTCTTCGACGAGCATAATTTTTGGCATACGGCTTTTTTCCTCTGTTATTTAGCTAAGTAATGCTTATCCTTTTCATTGTACCATGTGTGTTTTTGAAGGTCAGTGCTGGGTTGAGTTGTCGAGGGGACTGGTGTTGGCCTGGGCTTGTGCCTCGAGGGTTTGGAGCTCGGAGGCTTTTTGGCTGTCAATACGAGGCAGGTTTATATAGAAGCTGCTGCCCTGCCCTAGCTCGCTCTCTGCCCAGATGCGGCCCTTGTAGAGTTCGACTATCTTGCGGCAAATGAATAACCCTAGACCGGTACCGCCGACGGTGCGGGTGGCCGAGTTGTCTACCCGGTAGAACTTTTGGAACAGATGCGGGACGTCGTTTGCAGGAATGCCTGGGCCAGTGTCGCGGATGAAAAACTGGACAACCTGTTGGTTGCCGGTTAGCCCGACAGAGATCTTGCCCGAAGGCGTGTATTTGACGGCGTTGTCGAACAGATTGGTGATAACCTCGCGCAGGCGGTCCGGGTCAACATGCACAAAATATAGGGGTTTTATAACCTTACCCGTGGATAGTTCGGCGGCCTCGTTGCCGGCCCCTACGGTGAAGTCCATAAGCAGTCCTTTTTTCTCTGCTGCAAACCGTAGGCTGTCGACCAACTGCTCTAGGTAAGCTCCCATCTCTACAGCCTGAGGATGGCTGACCAGGCGTCCGTCCTCTGCTTTTGCGCTGGTCAGCAGATCTTGGAATAGCTTACCGAGGTGCTCGGTGCTGGCATGGGCTTTTTCCAGGAAGCTCCGAGCTTTGGCGTCTACCTGGCTGACCTGGGCATTGAGTGCTAGCGCCAAGTAGCCCTCTATGGCGGCTACGGGGGTGCGCATTTCGTGGCTGGCTGTCGATATAAACTCGCTGCGTTGTTGCTCTTCGCGCTTTTGTTTGTCAACATCACGGAGCACCACAATGACACCTACTACTTTTTTGAGGGTGCCCGCGGCTGCCCTTTCTTCTTGGAAGATGGGCGAGGCTGTGATGTCTACGTAGATCTGCCGGCCGTCCCGCGTTTTGACCAAGCTGACTTGTTGCTGCGGCTGTCCGGTGCTGGCACTCAGGGGTATTATCAGAGATTCCTGTGTGGCTTCAGGCGTTGGGTTGGTTGATTTTTCCTCGGGCTTTACGAGCTGCAGCAAAACCTCATACTGCAAGTTTTGGGCGTCTTCTTTGGTCCAGCCTAGCATCTTGGCACAGCTGGCGTTGACAACCTGCACAATGCCTTCGGTATTGATAACCATGACACCATCGGCAATTGACTCGAGTATGAGGCTGACCGTGGTGCGCTCTTGCTTGATAAGGTTGGTCAGGCTAGCTAGCGCCTTGGTATCTACGGCCTGCACGTATTTTTTGTGAAACACAAACCATCCTGCGCTGCCAGCTACACCAGACAGGCTGACCAAGATCATTTCTATGACATGTCCGCTGGGATCATGAACAAGGTGCCCTGAGCCCAAGGATCCGATAATCAGGAGTGTGAACGCCAGAGAGAAAGTGAGGCCCACAACCAACGTGCCAACCATGGCCGCCAAGAACATAAAGATCATGAGCAGTATATGGTAAGGCATATGTGCGGGCGTGTCGGCATTGACCAACAGCGACAATATGATTCCGGTTATGAGGACGCTCGGCGCATGTATTCGCCATAGCTGATACTTTTTGTCCAGCCACCAGACAAATCCGGCAAGGTAGACCAGCTGGAACAAAGCCAGGCCAGCGACAAGCGACGTGACACCCCAGGGAGCTCCCACAATACCTGCGCCGTGGGAATGGATGCCACCTTCCAGAGCCTGAGGTACGGCATCGGACAGAAATCTAGTGTAGACAAAGACGCCTATGAGCAATAGGTCAAAAACAGCCAGGCTAGCCTGGAAACGTTGGAGCCAAGAACGAGGGACGTGATTCATGTTTTGCTATCTACCACCATACAAACATCTTATGCTTTGATGTTCAGTATAAGCCAAATAAGGTGATAAGGGTAATTTACGTGGGCTTCTGGTGTGTATAAAAATGAGGGGAGACGTGCGGTAAGTTTATAGAGGTAGATGGACGGTGAAAGTCCAGGTACATATGCTTATCGCACGGCGCTTCCCTCGAGGGTTCCAGTGCTGCCTGCCGGGTGGCGGACGCATGGGCTGCCCCGAGGGGTTGTTCATCGGCGGGTTAGCGTGGTGTGGTGGTTGGCCCGCTGCGAACGGCATGTTCGCTGACGATGGCCAGCTTGGCTCGCTGGTAGAGGAGCTTGGCTTCCATGATGGTTGCCGGGATCGAACGGAGCAACATGAATGCCACGACGACCCAGCCGCAGATCGCGAACGTATCAACGAAGCCGGGATCGGGCTCGGTTCCCTTGGGGATCCAGACGGTAACGTCCAGACTCACCCAGACTGCGGCGGCGAGGGCGCCCAGGAGCAGGATGAACTGTAGGAAGGCCCATCGCCACTTGGCGGCGGATTCGTCGCGCAGGCGCTCGGATGCGAGAGGAAGTGTCATGGTTACCTCGAATTGTGAAGGACAACGGTCCTGTCGGATGGTTGATGAACTATGTATTTATAACATTTTATCATAATTAAGTCAATTTATTTCTCGACATTCCCTCTCTGTTGTGGTAGTATACTTCTCGAATTTCATCGTTCATGGCCTCATGCTTTGTATGAGCCGCAAATTTCTTGCCTACTCGATATTTGGCCTCATCGTCTAACGGTTAGGACACCAGGTTCTCATCCTGGCAATCGGGGTTCGATTCCCCGTGAGGTCACCAAGTAAAACGCCCACCAATGCGTGGGCTTTTTACTTGGCTATTTCTTTGGGCATCGAACTTTTACTGCATGTTTGCCAGTCGTAATCCAGTTTTTAAGCTTCTTTTCGATTCTCGCGTCCATGCCAAACGCGAATAATAACAACAATGTCATCTGCGAGGAAGTAACGCAGTACATAAAAACCAGCCCCAAATGGAATAAATATTTCACGTCTCCCTGTGCCGTCTGCCATGGGACGCCCTAGTCGTGGCGACTGCTCAAGCAGTGAGCTGCCTCGCAAGATTACTTGAGCTGCTTTTGCGGCCGTCTCCTCATTTTTGTCGAACAAGAAATTGTATAGGCGATCAATATCACCAAGAGCGCGTTCGCGCCAGACTATTTTTGCCTTGGCCATGCTGTCTTCTTGCCGTCTGCGAGTTCCGTAAGCCAAGACGTAACTGTTTCGTTATCGATGGCCTTACCGGTAAGTAGATAATCTTCATATTCTGCTAAGTCTTCCGCTTTCTCGCGTTCAAAGCGTTCTTCCTCGGCGAGGTATCGTTGTAGTGCATCGCGCACTAACCAGTGTGCAGACCTATCGCGCTGCTGTGCCAGTGCCTTTAGGCGATTATTGGTTTCATCATCTAGCTTTATGGCTTGGGTTGCCGACATAACTATTTCTCCTGACTAAGTACTATGTAAACCTTCGTATACTATTATATACCTAATACTTTCAAATTTTAAATCCATCTCCTCCAAATCGTCAAGCAAGATTTCGATCCTACTCACCCTATGATTCACCATGAAAAGTCCCGAACGTCAAATTCGGGCTTTTTCATTTGTTACGTCGATTGCTATCATGACAGTATGACGAAAATTGTTGTTACTCAGCCTTTAGATTTGTCAAAAGAACAAAAGACTAAGCTTAACAGCTTGGGGACTGTGACATTCTATGATGATATAGCAGTAACACCAGAAGAATGGCTCAGGCGCTGCGCTGGCTTCGATGTTGTATGTTCAGGAATAACGGGGCTCCGAGAGAGTTATAGCGGACTAAGTGATGTGCTTGTCACGGTACCTTTCGTTGGGGTGAGTAGCTTTGCAGATTCGGAAATACTCGCGTCAAGAAAGATCACCCTTTGTAATAGCCCTGGCAGTAATCGTCATGCTGTTTCGGAATGGATCATTTTTATGGTGCTCGAGACTACGCGCAAGTTCATGCACTATATAAATACAACAGAAGAACCCACTACCCCAACGCCTGTTCGCTCGCCTGGCTTAGCCGATAAGAATATAACAATTCTGGGTTGTGGCAATATCGGCAAGCGCGTTGGCTCGGTATGCAAGGCCTTGGATATGGATGTACAGTATTTTAAGCGAGGCGATACTTTGGTCGAAAAAGTTAAGGATGCCGACATAGTCGTAGATACCCTCAGTGCTAATCCTACTACCAAAGGATTACTGGATCAGAGGTTCTTTCAGTCACTCAAGACCGGCGCCGCATTTATCTCTGTAACCGTAGATGCTACGGTTGATTTTGACGCAATGCTTGATGCGCTTGATAGCAACAGGCTGGCTGTAGTAGCTTTTGATGTTATGAATGCAAAGCCTGGTGACATCACGAATCCACTATATTTGAAATTACAAACGCATCCCAAAGTGCTCGCCACTCCATGCATCGCTTCATACAGCACTACTACCAGCAGAATTGGCAATGATATGATGATCGCCAATATTGAGGCATGGTTAGCGAATGGTCCAATTCATGTTTTTGAAGGCTAGACACAGCGTGTGTAGCACCCCGTCTTCATGCATTTATCATACCTCGAGTGCTTTCAGCCTTGGTTCAAGATATTCCATCTCACCGAAGAACGTTTCGACCCTACTCACCCTATGGTTCACCAAGAAAAATACCCCACCTCGTGTGGGGTATTTTTCTTGGTTATTTCTTGAGCATCGAACCCTCGATTGCCGCAATCGGGTGAGAACAGCCTGTGGCTGTTCGCAAGGGAATCTTCACCTGGCAACTTGTTGCCATGGCAGAAGTTCCGGGCCGGCGGAACGTCGGTCGATTCCCCGAGGTCACCATTTTTAGGGAAATAGATTTGTCGAACACCGACAGATAGGAAAAGTTCTAGCAGTAGCTGGAACTTTTTGTTTACCGAAAAGTCTCATCTGTTGGCAAGGTTCGATTCCCTTGTGTTGTTGTGCTTACGTAGTTAACAGAGGTGATTGTTGTATACTAACTAGTAATGAACTTAGATGAAAAAATACAGCGATCAAAAAGCACTGAGAGAATTGATTTTTCAAAGTATCAGTCTGCCAATATTGATGACCCACTTGTAAAAGTTAGCAGTGCAGGCAAGCTGATTGTCGAGCCGTGTTGGACGGTTGAGGACGATTGGGATGGAAAACAATACAGAGATTATATTGTCGAACATCCGGAATATGACGATATCTATTTGCGTTCGGAAGTAGCCAAAAGACTGCAAGTAGCAGCCAACTCATTGGATGAACAGTATAGACTTGTCATTCGAGCCGGACATAGGCCAATTGAAGTGCAACGTAAGCTCTTGGTGGAATGCGCTAGAGAGTATAAAGATGAGCATCCTGATGCTACTGAAAAGGAGGCACTGAAGCACGCACGGACCTTTATAAGTGACCCCGACATAACGCTGCCTCCACATGTTTGTGCCGCTGCCGTAGACGTGTATATATTGGATGCTAAGTCTAATAAGTCCATGGATTTTGGTGCCAAAATAAATGATGATTCTGATGAAACTTTCTTGTACTATTCCGACCTAACTCAAGAGCAAAAAAATACTAGACAAATACTTTTAAGGGCCATGCTAGATGCAGGCTTTGCAAGCTGCATGCCTGAGTGGTATCACTTTTCGTATGGTGACCAAGTATGGGCTTGGTTTTATGGAAAATCAGAAAGTTTGTATAGTCCCATAGATCCACAAATCGGTGATGAGCATGGCTGACCAAAACGGCAATCACTACATACGGCCCTATCAACCAGATGATGCTGCAAGCATGCACAGAGTGGCTGTGAGGGCAGCACTTAATGATGGGGTGGATTCCCTGTCAACGCTCGAATCCATCCCTAGCTTGGAAGATTTGGTGAATTCTCTGGAAGCCAATAACTCGGACACTGATGCTGACGTTTTTGTTGCTGTTGATGGTGAGACGAATGAAGTGGTTGGCTACGGAAAAGTTAGCTGGTGGGACGAAGAGGATGGAACTTTTTTGTACCTACATCAGGGTCGGGTAGATCCGGCTCACCGTAGACAGGGTGTGGGTGGCAGTCTCCTCGAAACACTTCAAGACAGGATAAAAGAGATCGTCGCAGAGCATCCGATTGATGCGCCCAAGATGTTGGGCGCCAATGCATCTGAAAGCGAAAAAGACACATTGGCGTTAATCGATAAAAATGGCTATCAAAAGGTCTGGTCGTCGCTTGAGATGGAGTTCACGGACTTTTCTAAAATAGACGGCATCACACTGCCCGAGGGGTATGAACTCCGCCCGGTAGAATCTGAAGAAGATAAACACAAAGTATACAAAGCAAATAAAGAAATTTATGAGGGCACATGGGGGAATACGCCCGATTCGGATGAGGATTACCAAGATTTTCTAGCACAAAGCCCCGACTCATCCTTGTGGCGCGTAGCATGGCATGGCAATGAAGTGGCAGGCTTTGTCTTAAGCAGGGTTGAGGCTAGGCAAAGTGCAGCGGGTAGCGACACTCAGGTGGCCGAAGTGACACAAGTGGGTGTATTGCCTGTTTTTCGCCGTAAAGGGTTGGCGGGTGCGCTAATGGCGGAGAGTCTTAGGTCACTTCATGTTCGGGGAATGGAAATAGTTCGTTTGCATACAGATGCCGATGGTAAGATGGGCGGTCGACAGCTTTATGATAATCTTGGATTCTCAGCGCTGAAAGAACACCATCGATTCAGAAAGCCACTTGAGGACGACAGTAATCTTACGACTGGTTCGTAGCTTAGTATCTACAGTCTCTAAAGCTTTAAGTTTAGGGTCAAGCTGTTCAGCAATCTCTAAAATTGTTTCGACCTTAACCACCCTATGGCCTTACCATGCTGAATTTTGAGCGTTTGTCGAAACGCTCCCAGATAGAAAAAGTCTCGTCCGTCGCGGTGAGACTTTTTATGTGCCCTACTGGCATGCCATTCTCACAAGCAACGAACTCCTTAGCAATCTTAACCTTCGGGTGCTGAAAAGTACCCCTATTACCTAGCGCGTGACAAACAGTCTAGAAACGAACATATCGTCTCTTTTGTCTATAATTTTATCAACTGTTCAAGCGCAGTTGCGGCGCCATCATCCTCTTGGCTGGGAGCTATAAAAGTTGCGTTAGCAAGCACCTCGGGAACTGCGTTATCAACGGCAACTCCAATCCCCGCCATTTGCATTAACGCCAGGTCATTGTGGCCGTCGGCTACTGCTAGTGCGTTTTTTGCAGGTATGCCTAAAATTTCCAGTGCCTTAGCCATTGCCCATTGCTTGTTTGCGTTCTTGTGAACAACAAAGATTTCGTACTTAGTCTTTCCGCCGGCAAGTAGAGTTGTATGCCCAACAAGAGAAGTCACATCTTTGTCTGCATATTTTGACGCCAGCGCGTGTACTCGCTCTACATCAACATCACTAAAAACAGTTGCACACAGTATTCGAGGGTGGCGTGGAGTGTAGTCCGGTACCTTCCTGCGAGGCCCCTGAGGATGAAGTGGATCAATTGCAGAAGTGTAGGTCATGTTTCCTGGCGCATTCCCTGCCGGATATGCCCAAGTGTAATCAATGCCATCATCTTGGACTTCGTAGCTAAAGGTGCGCCTACGAAATTCCCGAATAAGCTCGTTGGTTGCGTCAAGCGGGAGGCTATTGTCGACAACGATCTTTTTGCTTGCCGCATCATAAAGCACGGCGCCATTGCTTAGTATTGATATGCTATTTGAGCCAATTGCATCTAGAATGTGCTGCGCACGCTGGAGTGAACGAGCGGTTGCTACACCTATGAGGGTGTTTTTGCCTGCTTTGCGCGAGATCTGTTGAAAGCGCTTGCTTGGTAACTCGGCACTGTCATTTGAGATAAGGGTGTTATCTATATCAAAAAAGCAAACTTCAATAGTAATTGGCGTATTTGGTCTATAGTTTGGTCCTGGGCGCAGTGAATAAGACATAGACCTAGCGTATGTCATGGGCACTTTCATATTCAATACCAAGAATTTTGCTGACCCCTTTTGGAATACGAACTGGATTGGACAAAAGAGAGGGTCGGGACGGAGCCAGGGGGAAGCTGAAGCTTCGGCCGCACTGGGTTTCCGTCCCGAACTCTCTGTTATGGCATGATGTCCTCGCTAGGTGGTTCGGCCACGAACACCGTGGTGTGCTCCATCCGAACGGCGTCGATCTTGAAGCCGATGTTGTGGTAGCCCCGCAGCTCGGTCAGGAGCGTTGGTACGACATGAGGACAGCACATGACGGCCCAGGCATGCATCAGATCGCCACAGGGGTTGGTGAGTACGCCACTGAAGTGGCTCATCCCCCGCTGGATGTAGCGGACCGTGTCGGTGGGCACATCTGGCAACTCGAAGGACTTGATGGCTCCGTCGTCGTTGAACACGCTGACGGCAACCGTGCAGACGGTGGGAAGGGTCGGATTGACCAGGCCAATCCCAATCCGGCGACCTTCTCGATCGGCTTGGCTGCTGAGCAGCAGACGGAGTCGGCCCTCTTGCTTGGTGGCGTGATCGGTAGCCCAGATGACGATGTCTGCCAGGCATGCCTTGGTGAGCTGCCCGCGGTGACCGTTGAGCACCTGCTGCAGTGCCACGACCGAAGTCGGGGAGAGCTGGTCGATCTGGAAGGCCAGTCGGCCGAAGACGACATGGCCGGGTGCGTCGTCGGCGCTGAGGTCGAAGACGCGCATGTTGACCGTACACGGTGTGTGTATGGTGGTTGTCGTGGACACAGAATTCCCTTCGGGAGTCAGATAACAGAGAGTATTAACGTGCCATCACCGAGGCGATAACTTACCTACTATAGAAGGATGAGATAAAAAATCAAACTGGTACCTTAACTTAATGTGTGACAATCCTGGCTTGGGGGAGTTCGCTCGGGTGGGTGGTGTAGCGTGGGCTGCGCAAGTTGTAGCGAGGCCGCCAGGTCTGAGCCAGGAGCTCGGTAGCATTGCGGATGGTGCGCTTGCCAAAGCGCTCGTTGAGGGAGTCTACGGCTTGCATGCGCCGAGTAGCGGCATCGTGCAGAGGGATGTCTATATATCCCATGAGATCTGTTTGTACAAAGCGGCTGGGGGCAAAATCGTACAGCATCACACCGGCTCGGTGGTAGGCCTGCTGAGGCTTGTATAGCTGGTGCCATAGCCCAACAAGGTCGCTGATAATGCGGCTGGTGTCTGCCGTGGGAACGTCGTACACCACTTCTCTGCTCCAGCGACGATAGCCTGGTTTGTGTTTATTGGTGGTGGCAAACAGCGCCGCTCGTCTGGTGAGTTGCCCACTGCGCCGCAACCGAAAAGCGGCTTGGGCGGCAAACGATGCCAAGGCAGCCTCTACCACTGCACTCTGATTAGTATCTTCGCCAAAAGTACGGGTTCGGGCAATACTTTTGGGCAGTCGTGCTTCGAGCCCGAGTGGATGGCAACTGACGCCATTTAGCTCGGCAATGAGCTGTCGCCCCTTGATACCCATGAGTTGCTGGGCCCGCTGAGGGCGCAGCTGAGAGAGCTGGTAGGCGGTGCTGATGCCTTCGGCGCGCATTTTGGGTGCCAGTCGCCAACCAATACCCCATACCTCTGACACGGGCACGGTGTGCAGCTGCCGGCCTACGAGTTGCGCAGGCATATCTATAAAGCTCAGGACTCCGTTGAGTTCTGGATCTTTCTTGGCACGCTCACTGGCCAGCTTGGCTAGGGTTTTGGTGGGGGCTACACCAATAGACACCGGTATACCGGTCCAGCGCCAGATAGCCTCGCGTACCCCTTGGGCCCAGGCGGCGTAGTCTTGGATGGGCAGTTGGCTGAGGTCTAGAAAAGACTCGTCTACCGAATATACTTCTATGCGTGGAGTGATAGTGGTCAGCAGCTCGGTAATGCGGCGAGACATGTCGCCGTACAGGTCAAAGTTGGCACTGAACTGCACCACGTTGTGCTGCTTGAACAAGTCACGGTATTTAAAAGCCGGTGCGGCCATGGCAATGCCCAGGGCTTTGGCCTCGTTACTGCGAGCCACGGCACAGCCGTCGTTGCTACTGAGTACTACCACTGGCTTGCCTTCTAGGTCGGGCCGAAATACTTTCTCGCAGGACACGAAAAAGTTGTTGCAGTCTATGAGTGCAAATATGGGCGCGTTCATGTCTTGTTCCTGTACGGATGAATAGCGGTGGTGATAACTCCCCATACTTCACTGCCCTCTGGCAGCTGGTGATGGGGCGATACGGCAAAGCTGCCGTCGTACCACCACACCACTAGGTCGGTCTTGCGCGGTGCCAGGGCACGGTCTATCAGAATGATATCGGCGTCAAAGATCCCACTGTCCTGCCAATCGTTGCCAAGGATGCGCATAAAGTACGTGCTGGCACCATTGCGCACCAGCATCTTGTTGAGGTCGACGCCTTGCAAGCTGGCGTCGGTGGCGGGGTTGGGAAAACCATCGTGCACAGACACGCCGCCGGGTTTTTCATAATACATATCAATTACCTTTCGAGACTAGAAGGTTATAAAAAAGAGTTAGGTTTGAAGCCAGTGAGGCTGGCTAGAGCCATCGTCCAGAAGAACGAAGACAAGGTAATTGATAGAGCCTGGGGGTGGAAATTCTTAGAGCCTATGTCAGATCTCGCTCCCGATGCCAAAACCGATACATTTCGGATGACAATTCGTTCTGGTCTTTTCAGGCGTAACCATAGTTACGGCTGGAAAGTCAGGGCGGATTGGCGCCGGAATGAGTGGTTTTGGGGCGGGACTGGAGGTCTGGGATAGGTTCTGCCAGAAAGTACTCCCATGACTCCCCTTAGTATAAACCAAAAAAGAAAGAGGGACCGAGATATTTGCTTGGGGGTGCAACGCTTGAAAGCGTGGCAAAGCAAAAGTCTTGGTCCCACGGTGGGGTGTCTAGGCAGCTCCGATGCGGGAGCACTTATAAATCCTAGACACCCCTAGTCTCGCGTTGATCAGCCGGAGCTGGTCTAGCTGGTGGTGGACGGCGCAGTCGGCGGGGTGGCTGGCTTGGGCGCGTTCTTTGGGTCGCGTACGACGAGTTCGTCGTCTTTGATACCGGTCTCCCAGCCGTTGTCCTCGAAGTGGACCCTGACGTTCTCGACGATTGCCCTCGGCACTTGCTTGCTGGCGTTGTCGACCAGCGAGTAGGAGGTCTCCCAGTCGGGCACTGTCGAGGTGGTGTAGTCGTCGATCCGTTCCTGGACGGCGTCGATCAGGGCGTCCACTGTGGCTTGGTCTTCCTTGCGGACGTGGCGTCGCCTGTCATCCGGTGTCAGTGTCTTCTTCTCGGCGGGCTTGTTGCGGAACCGATTGACAAGACGGACGATGCCGAAGATGATGAGCGGCACACAAATGCCGACGATCAGCACTCCGCCGCCGCCGCCGCCGATTGACACGATCAGGACGATCGCGGCCCAGACAGCTCCGATGGCAGCCCACTTGGCTTCTTGCACGAGAGTCTCCTTTGTGGGGAGAGCGCAAAGTCAGAGAATTACCTCTGTCTTCACTTCTAGGGGGAGGCCTAGCACCTATCATGTCAGAATGACTATACTACTCTAACACATTTCTATTAAAAAATCAAGGGTGAGCTGGTCGCTTGCACGCATCATGCGCATAGCAAGCAACCAGCTCAAACCCTTTAGCGGTGACCCCTAGGCCGCCAGCCGGGAGCGCACGAGGTAGACGTCCTCGCCTGCTGCCTTCTCTAGGCGCTCGCGCAGCACGTGCACCCGGCCCCTCATGATGTGGCAGATGATGGCACAGATCTGCTCGTCCCAGTAGGACGGAAACCCGGAGGCGGCGACCACGATGGATCCCAGGACCCAGCTGCCGCCGTACTTGACGTCGCCGTCACGAAGACGCTCGGGTTCCTGGGTCTGTACCAGGCGCGAGGGCAAGCCGGTGGCTGCGGAGATGTCGAACTTGCCGAGGGCGATGTCGTCGATGGGGTACTTCCATCCCCTTCTGTCGCCGTAGGCGAAGGTGGTCAGGATGCCACCCGTACCGTCCGGGTTGCGGAAGCCGGCAACGATGTACAGCTTGTCGCTGCCGTTGGTCAGGCCACCACTGACGATGTTGTCGATGGTGGGGACGGCGTCCTGGATGGAGTCCTCGGCGATGGAGGCATTGAGTAATAGTTCCACTTCACTCCTTGGGGGTGCGCGGTGTCAGGATTGACCGATTCATTCTATAACAGATATACCCAGTATGTAAAAAGAGACCAAATGCACTGTGTGGGGCCAACGCATGAAAGCGCGGGTACAAAGTGTATGGTCTCTTGGGGTGTGGTGGAGGGTCTCTGGGGCACAGAGTCCGTCTTTGTCCCTTTGGCAGGAACTTATCCTCTCGGTAAGAGGTCCGGGGTG
Organism: Verrucomicrobiia bacterium; assembly: GCA_035489575.1. Lineage (NCBI taxonomy): Bacteria > Pseudomonadati > Verrucomicrobiota > Verrucomicrobiia > Verrucomicrobiia bacterium. The sequence continues at coordinate 180,494 of DATHJY010000013.1, read as the reverse complement.
TGAGGGGGGCGTCGGCGGCGCTGGTTAGCTGGCCGGGGTCTGGCTCTCGACGAGGCGCTTGCCACCGATGATCAGGTAGGCCAGCGTGCCGACGACCAGGATGAACCCGGCGACGACCGCAGCCAGGAGGCTGGCCATCACGTAGACGGTGACGACGGTGACGACGATGACAACCAGGAACAGGAACAACTTGAACATGTCCCCTCCTCAGGGAACGGCGCAAACTGCAGGGAGGCCCTGCGTTCACTTCTAGGGTAGGCCTAGCACCTATGTCAGAATGACCAAGCTATTTTACAATATTTATCAGAATATACAATACCTTAAGCTTGAGAAGTATCCCCTTTGCGCACAGAATAATAAGGTGTTTTTGTCGGCAACGGGGGTTTTACGGAGCGGGGTGCCAGTATGCGGGCGGCTCTAGGACGTAAAAGACAAAAACAACAGGAGTTCCTCACGGATAAGATGCGCCACCGGCGCGTGGTGCTCGGCTGGTGGCCGAGTTCCACGCGCGGCGGTGGCATCTTGGTGGTGGCGTGCGTAGGGCGATCAGGTGTTGTAGATCAGCATCATCGCGGAGCAGTTAGGCTTGCGGGTTACTGCAGATCTCCACTCGCTGGGTGTGTAGCCCTTCGGAAGGCACTCGAGAGTTCCTTCCCAGAAGGCTTGGGCGATTCGTGCGATCTCGTCGCAGTCTTCGGGCTCGCTGGGGATCTCTCTCTTCTTGAGAGGGAGGTGAGGGACTAGGACGGAGTGATCTTGAAAGGACACGGCTACCTCCGGAGAGATTGTTGTTCTGTTGCCGACAAAGAATCTTCGACACAATGGTGATGTAGAAGTTATGTTACTTTAACACATTTTTTATATTTTTGCAAAATTAAATAGAGAGGAGATAGTGGCAAGTCCGCGTGCCTAGGTGTTGAGCTGGCCTAAAAACTCGGCCAGTTGTCGTGGAGTCATCTCGGCCTTGACTACATAGCCGTCGGCTTGGCTCTCTATGGCGGCCCGGTCTTCGTCGCCCATCTCGAGGTTGGTGGTTATGACGATCTTTGCCTTTAGGTCTGGTTTTTCGGCTCGCAAGCGTTTGAGCACCTCGGTGCCGGTCATGTTGGGGATCATAATGTCCAGCAGGATAATGTCGTAAATATCGGTCAGGGCTTCGTGCAGGCCCTCTTCCCCGTCTATGATCATCTTTACCTGGTAGCCGGCTTTTTTCAGAGCGCGTTCATAGAGCTCGTTTATAAAGTGTTCGTCCTCTATGCAGAGAACTTTTTTAACAGTTTGGGATATTGGTTCATCCATTCATTAAATAGTAGCACGTCCACAGCCATGCATTCGGGTGCTAGGGTTGATTTCTCGACGAGTAACGGACCGGGCTGTGCAAAAGGCACTGCCCAGGAGTAACGCAGGCGAAAATCAGGTCTAGTGCCTGAAAACAAAAGCACAGAGGGGCAAAGCCCCTCTGTGCTTTTGTGGTGCGTGGCTGTGGTTATTTTCGATACAACGAGTGATTTTTTATCCAGCCATGGGCGTGGCGCACAATGTCTGTATTATTACTGTTTTTTACTTCGTCAGCAAGCTGAGCGTAGGGTTGTAGGGTAAAGCTAAAGCTACTGCCCTTCCCTGGCTTGGAGCGGACCCAAATGTTTCCACCGTGGGCGTCTACAATGGCCTTGCTCAGGTACAGTCCCAGGCCCGTTCCGCCGATTTGCGCCTTGGTGCGGTGGTTGCGATAAAACTTCTCAAACAGGTTGGGCAGCACGCTTTCTGGAATACCTACGCCAAAATCTTGTACGGTTGTCTCTACCATTCCCTCTTGGTTTAAGGATGAGGTAACGATAATCTCGGTAGTGGTGTTGCTGTACTTGATGGCATTGTCCAGCAGGTTGTTCACCACTTGTGAAATGCTGACGGGGTCAGCTGCCACCGTGGGCAGATTGGGCTCTATGGTGAAGGTTATAGACTTGCCAAGAGCCTGGGCGTGGTTTTGCATAGGGAGCGAGGCAGTTCTCAGGAGCGACTCCCACGTGCCTTCTACCATCTGTAGCGACAGCTGGTTTTCTTCTATTTTGACAACGTTCAAGATATTGCCTACAAAAGCAGATAACTGATCTGCAGAGACACGCAAGCGATCCATGTAGGTTTGCAGTTCGTCGTCTAGCTTGCCTTCTAATTCTTCTTCGAACACCTCTATGTAGCCGCGCATAACCGTCAGTGGGGTACGCAGTTCATGTACGGCCAAGGCCACAAAGCTTAGCGACTGATCGTCTTTGCTGTACTCTTCTGTGTGGTCAAAGAGGGTCACGATGAATTCGGTGCCACTTTCGTTGTCTCGGTTGTAGTAGGCGGCAATGTCACACTGCTTTACGGTCTTGCCGTCCCGTAAAACCACATGGACGCGCTCCCAGTAGGCTTGGTCGGTTACTTTGTTTTGCTGGCAATCATCAATCCACTTTTCCAGTGTAAATTCGCTGGGAAATTCAAAGTTAACGCTGTCGAAAATGCGTTGTCCAAACACCTGTGGGCTTTCCAGTTGGAGGTATTCCAGGGCTTTTAGGCTGGCGTTGGTAACAAATTGTTCTTTGTTAAACACAAAGACGGGCAGCGGAAACCGGCTAACTACGTTAACGGCTTGCAGAATTGACTTGCGGTGAGTGGCTAGGTCTCGGCCATCTTCTTGGCTGGCAAACTGATACACTCGATTGGCCAGTGAGGTGATGAGCTCGCGACCCATGCGCAGCTCGGTCATATTGGGGGCGGCTACTGTTGTTGTGTCGGGCGCTACGTGCAATATTGCCTGCCACAGGGCCTTGAGGGGTTTCATGAGGTAGCTGCTGCCAGCTTTGGCGGCAAAATGGGCCAGTACTAGCGTAACGATGGCGTCTGTCGAGACTATCACCACTGGAGGAAGGCCAAACTGGGTTCCGACCAGCCATATGGACAAGGCAAAGACTATCAACAGACAATGCAGCACTATGAGGTAGGTGTAAGCTTTGCGCTCCAGCTTCTGAAAATTGTCCACCCTAGTACCCTGCTCCACCTACTGTGGCCAGCCTCAGGCTCTCGTCAGCTGTGCGGGAGTGCTGCTGTGGAACGCACCGTAAACGAGTCGTAGCCGTAGCTACGATGAGTGCGGAGCGGATCTGCGGGAGTGCTCCTGTGCGCTGAGGTGAGTCTGAGGTGGTCATGGTGGGTGGAGCGGGGTACTTCCCTTTCTATGGCTTTGCTACTACTGCTCCGGCTGAACTTACTATAGACACCCATGTTTGCCCGGCATTGAGGGCAAGCGGGGCCCCGTTAGCATCGCCAAACTTGAATTGGCTATTACGCTGCGACTTCTCCCATATGCCTTCGGTCATGGTGCCATCTTGGAAGAAATAAGCCTTGCCCGAACCCGTAGTGCCGTACTGCGAGTACACTCCGGCGTAACGGTGTGACATAACCAGCACTACGATCACCTTGGGATTGATCTGTTTGGCTGCTTTCTCGTCCATATGTGGCTTGCCACCCTCGCTGCGGTAGTAGGTATTGTTGGTGGCGTCGTAGTCAAAGTGCGGGTTGTAGAGGAAGCCGCTAATAGTCAGGTCGATAGTCCGGGCTGTGGCTGGCGAAACTTGTTTGTCGGCCTTGCGAACAAAGCCACTGAAGTTACTGCTGTTGTACCCCCTGGCGCTTTGGGCGGTTAGCAGTGCGTCTCGGCTGGTATAGAGATTGTGGGGTGCAAAGCGGTTATTGACACGCTGGAAGGTGCTGCCGTTGGCGCCGTGGTCGATGTCTTTTATCTGTTCGCGCTTGATCTGGGCCAGGGCTTCACCACTGCCGCCGGCATGAGCGATAGCAGCATCATAGGGCACCAAGAAATCCAGGAAATATGGCCGCACAGAGCGCACGGGCCCGATATATCCGGGCTTGGTCTCTAAGAATAGGGCCAGGAAACGAGTTATACCGCCCTCGGCGATTGCCTCGTAGACAACGCCTGCGTCGTACAGGCCGGCCTGGGGGCGGGCATCTGGGCTGTTTTCTATCATGACACCGGTCATGGGCAAATTATTGAGCTCGGGGGCAACCTGTACACCTGTCAGGCGAGAGGCGACGGTGGTGGGCTTGGGTGGCTCCTCTACTTTGGCTTCTTGTTTGGTGGCAGGTTTGGCGGGCTGCGGTTTGTCACGTAATACAAACCACCAAATGAGTCCGCCGGCAATGAGCAGTCCGGCAATGATACTCAATATAATGATTTTCTTGTTGCGGCTGAGGTGTTTCCACTTGGCCAGCCAAGCCTTTGGCCCCCGTCCTTTTGGCGGTGCATGCCGATGAAAGGTGGTCGGCTGCGTGGGCGGCGGACCACCCATGTCAGCCTCTGCGGCTTGTTCGGGTGTTACAAAAGCCGGTGCTGGCATGACCGCTACGTTTTTGATATTGGTTTTTGTGTGTGCCATTTCTGGCGACGCCTCTGGGCGCGGCCGAGACGGCTTTATGTCATCCATCATTACCATGTAGTTTACCATTACCGGTTCGTAAGGGTAAACTACGTGGTAATTTTATTCTTCGGCCGCGGCAGCTGCCTGGGCGGCCAAAGCCTGGATGCTGGCTACCATTCGCATGCGGTGTCTACGCATATCGCTGCCGTGGGGGTGACGAAGCGCCTCGGCACCGTGAGCCTGGGCGTTGGCCTTGGACAAGCGATAGAGTTCGCGCCATTTCAGGTACGGGCGCTCCGCGTAGGCATAGGCAGCGTTGCCGTACAGTGGATTGTCGCCCACAGTGACGATTTGTTCGATCTTTTTTTCGGGGTGCTTAAACTTCAGCTCTAGCACAAAGTACGGGATCTTTTGCTTGAGCGAACCGGGTAAGGCCCGGTAGAGAGTAGCCGTGATATCATCGATTGCTCCCAGTTGTAGATAGAGTTCATGCATTGTTTCCAGCCGCTCCCACTCTACGCGCTGGAGCGCCTTTTTGTCCGTGGCCAAATGCGCTTCTAGTTCGCCGCGCAGCTCGGACATGCTGACTCCAGGTGGGAAAACCCGGAAGTTTAAGGGGGTGGATTTGTTAATAATTTCTAAGATGGCTGCCCGTCGTGGGTCGGATGCGGGCAGTGGCTCGATTGCCTGTTTGGTCTCATCTGTAGCGACAGCCTCTTCGCCCTGGGTTTCGTTCCAGTAGGCATCAAACTGTTTTATGACATTTTGGGCAAAGTCTGGCAGTAGTTTGATGTAGGAGCTGGTTAGGATGAGCTCGTTAGCCAAGTACCAGCTCAGTACCTGCTGCAACTGGGGAGTTGGGCGCTCCAGGCGGTGGGCGGCTCTGAGATCTTCCAGGTCGGTCCGAATTGTTTCTAGGCGCTGCGCGTCCTCTAGTAGTTCGTCAAAAACAACCTGATGATCGGTAGTGGCTAGCCGTTCGTTGACCACATACATCATGGTCAGGAAGTCACGGGCAAAACTTTTATCTACAGGAGCAATCCGCGCTCGGCCCACCAGCTCCGAGCCAAAGCCATCCATCAGTTGGCGGACATACCGACTGTCGGGATCGACCAGCTTGCGGAAGTTGGTGCGCGATAGCTCGTACGGCGCGTGTACCTCGGCATGTTCGGTCAGCAATGTTTGAACTTGCTGTCGGCGTGCCTCGACACCCTCGACTTCTATGGCCCGGGCCAGTGCCTCGTGTAGTGCGAGTTCACCAGTGACGGCTGCCAGCGGCTGCATCTGCCGGAACCGGGGCCGCTTTTCCCACAACTGCAGTGTCCCGGCGGTCAGGAGTTTTTCTAGGGAGAGCGCACCCAGCATGGCATCGGGCGAGCTAAGGTCTCGGCCAGCCAGTGCCTCTAATAGGGATTCTCGAGTTGTTCGTACTTGCTGGTATCCGTCTGCAAAACAGTCCCCCCACTGTACTGCCAAACTGTCTATGTCGCCACGCAAGGTCTGGTAGTTGGCGGTGATAGTCTTGTGTATTTGGGGCAAGGGTGACGCTGCTGGGTCCAGGCCCAGTCGGCGCTGCCGAAGTCTTTTGAATAGCCCACCGTCGCTGCTCTTGGCGCGGCCTTCTAGACGGTCTGGGTCAACAAATCCCAAGAGAACGGTGTGGACGGTAGCCAATCTGGCATAGCCGTTGTCAGGATCGTTGTCCACTAACGACCCAGCCATGATCAGGGCTTGTTGCCAGGGTTGCTTGTAGAATATGGGGTTCCAGTCCTGCTCTTCTGACAGTGCGGCTCGCACCTGGTCCAGGCTGTCTGGGTCACAGGCATCGAACAGGGCTACCGAATCCACAAAAGTCCGTGCTACAAATAGAGCCGCGTCGGCAGGTGTAACTGTTTCTGTGGCCCGTTGGTGTACTTGCTTGGTCTGATTGTGCAGTTCGGCCAGGGGCAGTTGGTTGGTCAGGCTGGAATCGGTGCGGCGTTGGTCGCGTAGCCAGCCAGGGATAGACAGATCTGCGGCGTTGGTCGCGCCGACTACATCTGGTTCGTCTTCGTCCAGAACCGCTCGGGCTAGTCGCTGGCAGTCACCCATAAAACGGCGAAATTTAGGTGAGCGCTTGAACCGACCGGGCGTGGCTTCCCCACTGCGGTAAGTCACATGTTGCACAATCGCTATTCCTGCTGCGCTAGACCCTAGTTCAAGGATGGTTTTGCCTACCCGAAGCATCAGATCAGTGTGGGGCCTCGAATCCCTCTAGCATCCGCTCGCCCTGCAGACCAATCCGGTCATCACCCAGCTCGTGCCGCACTGCGAGCAGCTCGCTAGCTACTGCAGCCGCTTCCTGTGCAGTCTCGATCTCTGTGCCTATACCTACCAGCTGCTGAGCCACATCAGGCATAGTGGCTTCAATACTCCTGCGTTCGGTTACCTCGGACTCGATCATACCTATCATGATATGCAATAATGACATTTTGACAAATATCTAAATACTGTTCGAAGCTTCTTTTATGCTGAGTACAGACGATGATTGACTTTTAATATAAAATAGTGTAAAATATATTACTGTGTTAGTACCCTGCAAAGGGACAACGCACCTTAAGTTCTAAGAAGTGAACTTGTGATTGGATATAAGTGCATCCAGATGAATGTGCCCTTACTCCCAATCGCAAGATAAGAAATCGCTCCCCAGCGATCGGGCTGCACGTTGCAGACAACCTTTGAAAGGTCGGCGGATATGAAAGTTCTGCTCTACTTCATTGCCTTCGTGGCTTGCCTCACGGCCCTCAAGCTCGTTGCTGATGGCAACACTGACTCCGTCGATGTTCCCGTCGTCGCTATCCCCATCATCGTTGGCGCAGTGTTCCTGATCCTCGGCCTGATCGTGCCCGGTCACTCTGCCGAGCGCTAACCCACTTCTACATGAGCTCCCAGGAGCGAGGAGGTGCGCGGTGCGTGCATTGTGGCCCTACGGCTCCTTCACCCATTCGCGCATTCTCCTCTCTCCTGACAACACCTAAATACATTTTTGGCTCAGTGTATTCAGGTGTTGGCTGCCCGGAAACCCACTCCTCTGGCGTGTTCCGGTAGTTACCATAAACAAAACACCGTATAATTGATATGTCTATGAATCCTCCTAAAGCCCCTCGTCTGTTAAGCAAAGCCTATTCTGATAAGTACGATTTGTCAGTTCTTGTACGAAGGCGTACCCGTAGGTACGCCGACAAGCAAGACTGGCAAAGCGCACACACCCCACAAAACAGATTTTGTGGGGACCTTGTTGTGCCGTCAGAACGGGCTGAGGCTGGAGGGGTGGCTTAAGATGGGTTCACTGTTCGGAAAATTATCTAATCCCGTCGCCACCGACCCTGGCACCGTCCTGCTGCTGCAAGTCCCCCGTACCAACGAAAAGAAGGAACTGGCCGCAGAGCAGATGTTTGCCAGCTTGCATGGCTTATTAACCACAGCCCAGGCTTCTTTTTTCAAAACAGAGGTGCACGAGCGGGTGAGTTTTGAGATTGCCGTGCAAAACAAAAGCATTGGCTTTTATATCTGGGTGCCCGAACATTTGAAGAGCTTTGTCGAAGAACAAATTTATGCCCAATACCCAGACGTGCACATTGCCGAAGTTGATGATTATACCCACACGGCCGACGCCCAGGTGGTTGTCCAGGCAGCAGCAGAGATAAAGTTTACTGCCAACGAGGCTTTGCCTATCAAGACCTTTCCGAGCTTCGAGGTTGATCCTCTGGCGGCCATAACAGCTGCCCTGGCCCAGTTTGACGAAGACGAAGAGGCCTGGTTGCAGGTGGTGATACGCCCCGCCCCTTCCAACTGGCATAAACGAAGCGAATCATACGTAGCCGGTATTCGTGGCGGCGGCGCCGGGCCTATGGGGTTTGGCATGATCAAAGTACTGTGGGAACCGCCCGGTGAGGGTGGCGGTGGTGGCAGCGCGCCCAAGCTGGCCGAGCACGAAACAGCCCGGGCCAGTGCGGCCGAAGCCAAAAGCCACAAGCTAGCCTACGAAACTGCCGTGCGGTTGATTTACCGTGGCAACACCAGTGCGCCCCAGGCCCGTATGCGTATTCAGGCTATTACTGCCAGCTTCAAACAGTTCAACACCACCTACCTGAACGGTTTTACGGCCAAGTATTTGGGTGAGGACCCTCGGTATGTCGAGTTGTATCGGGCGCGCACTGTTGGCCGCCGGGGGTTTGTCTGTAACATCGAAGAAGTTGCCAGCTTGTATCACCTGCCCCATACCAACGTAGAGACGCCGAATATTTTGTGGGCTCGGGCCAAGACGGCCGAACCACCGGCTATCCTGCCCATTGTAAACGAGAAGAACCGAGACACTATCAGCCCCGTTGCTGTCACCAACTTTAGGGGCCATAACTCTATGTTTGGTCTGCCACGGAACGACCGTGGACGTCACTTGTATATTATTGGACAGACCGGTGTTGGTAAGTCTGGTCTGCTCGAGCTACTGAGTATATCTGATATTTATAGTCCCTTTGGCTTTGCGATTATTGACCCTCATGGTGACTATGCCCTGAGCGTCATGCGCCGCGTCCCTGAGGCGCGGGTGAACGACGTTATTTATTTTAACCCTTCTGATACTAATTTCCCGGTAGCCTTTAACCCCCTAGAGGTCTCTGACCCCAACTTGCGTACTCACATTGTGTCGGAACTGATTGGGGTGCTCAAGCGTATGTTCGAGTCATGGGGTCCACGTTTGGAATATATCTTGCGCTACACTCTGCTGGCGCTGGTGGAGTTCCCGGAAGCGACCATGTTGGATATCACCCGCATGCTGACAGAGAAAAAGTTCCGCCAGGACGTTATAAAGCACGTGACTGACCCCGTAGTGGTCAACTTCTGGAATGTAGAATTTGCCAGCTGGAACGACAAATTTGCCACCGAGGCCGTAGCGCCAGTGCTGAACAAAGTAGGTGCCTTTACCGCCAACCCTACTGTTCGTAATATCATCGGCCAACCGCACAGCAGCTTTAATATCCGCAAGATCATGGACGAGCGCAAGATTTTGATCGTCAACTTGTCACGTGGCCTGATCGGCGAAGATAACGCCAGCCTGCTAGGTGCGCTGCTGGTAACCAAGATTCAGATGGCAGCTATGTCCCGGGCAGATATGGACCTGAGCGAGCGTGTGCCTTTCTATCTGTATGTGGACGAATTCCAGAACTTTGCCACTGACTCGTTTGCTACCATCTTGTCCGAGGCTCGTAAGTACGGCCTAAATCTGACCGTAGCCAACCAGTACATTGCCCAGATGAGCATGGAAGTCAAAGATGCTGTCTTTGGCAACGTGGGTTCTATAGTTGGCTTCCGTATGAGTGCCGACGACTCGCGTATTATGACCAAGTATTTCGAACCAAAGTTTGAAGAACATGACCTGGTGCACATGCATAACCGTCACTTTGTTATCAGCATGACCATAGAGGGTGAAAAGGTGCAGGCTTTCTCTGCCACCTCGCTAGAACTACCGCCCCAGAATCAAGACTACAGCGAGCAGATTATTGCTGCCAGCCGTGAAAACTTTGCTTATAAGAAATCCGACATAGAAGATTACGTTCGTGAACGCTACCTAACGCCGGAACAAATAGCAAAAGCCATCCAGACCAACACCAAGCCAAAAGGTCACCATCAGGACAAGCCCAGGCCTGCTAATAATCCAAATAACAATCCAAAGCCTGCTCACCAGGCCCCCAAGCCTGCCACGCCAGCACATAAGCCCGTGGCTGCACCTGCTGCACCAGCAGCAGTAGCTGCCGTCGTTCGGCCAGTAGAAAAGAAAGTGAAAGATACCGTCACTAAAGTAAAAGACCTCGGCAAAGCCGTGACGCACATGGCACAGCCCAAGCCTGCATCTGAAGCAGCTGCACCTGCTGTACCAGCCCCCGCTGAAGCACCCAGACCTGCAGCGCCCCCGGAAAAACCCAAACCAGAGCCTAAGCCTATACCCGTACCGCCTCTGGCGCCAGCCAGTGAAGAGGCTGATAGGCCCAAGCGCAAACGAACGCGCAGCCGACGTCGCAAAAAACCCGGCGTGTCTACCGAGCAATCCGATCGCACTGGCAACCGCCAGCCAAGAGAAAGAGGCGAAGAAAGGCCGGCCCCCAAGCCTGCCGAGCCTCGGAGATCTGAAACTCCTGCTCCCAAGACGGACAAGCCCACGCCAGAGCCCCCAAAGCCCTCCACGACGAGTGGCGACGAAACAGTCATTCGCCTCAGATAAGATATTGACTATTTAGTAAAATAGTGGTATTATATACCTCATGGATAATATGGATGCTTTCGAGGCCCAGTTTGATACGCCCGACGAAACGTTGCGTAAACTTGATGACCAAACACTGACTGTCTTGGCCAGAACGGCATGTCTAGAAGATACCGCTGCCTACCTTGAGGACGAAGCGGTTCAGTTGCTTGCTGATGTTCGGGCTGCCAACGAGAGGCACGGACTCAGCCCTTCTGACTAGATAGATGTGGATGACGTGGATGTCAACTGCAGCCAGCCTACTTACACGGGCTAGAGAATAAAGTAGAAACTCCAGCCACTTTAGGATATAGTAGCGTAGTAACGAGATCGTCTCGTTGCTCTTTTACCTATGGAGGTTACACGGTGACTGACACCGTTACTCCCACCGAGCGGCAAGAGCCGTTGCAGCTCAGTGCGGTGATACACGAGGATGGGACGAGTGAAGCCAACGTCAAAGTGACGTGGTGTGCTCCGACCTCCGAGCTGCAGGATCTGGTGGATCACCACGAGATCGTCAACCCCTTCGTCCTCATCATGGTGCGGCCATACTCGGTCACCCAGAGAGATGGCGAGGAGAGGCGTCTCTACTCCAGCGTGACCAAGCAGTACATCGTGCCGTTCAGCGAAGGCCAGCAGTATGTGTCCTGCTCGCGGCCGGGCAACAACGCCATCAGTGCCACTGTGATCTGGAATGATGAAGGTCACGGCAGCTGGCGCCTTGGTGATGTCTTCCGCCCGGGAGTCGTGTTCGACAACTACGACGGCGAGCTTCGACGAGTGCGACGGCATGACCGTGGCAACCGAGAGGCCTGTCTGTTGTACGAGGTCTTCGACGAGATCACCATGGTGGTGCCGGAGGAGATGTTCGCCAAGCCGTTGCCCCAGTGGTTCCGGGACTACACCGGCAAGTTCGTGGACGACGCGGCGTTCGATCAGTGCAAGGGCCGTGCCCGCATGATCCTGCTGGGCCTCTACGCCCCGCTGTACTTTCCATGGGCCTACCTGTTGCGGACCCTCCAGGTCGTTTTCGGGCTTGCGCTGGGCTTGCGCGACCTGCAGTACAAGAGCTTTGCCCACCCCTTGCGCTATCGGATCCGGCACGTCAGCGAGCAGGCCGACAACTCCATCTGGTGGTTCGACAGAGAGGGTCGTCGCTTGCCCGCCTGGCGGTTGCCCCTGAACCCCCTGTCGCCGCTGGCGGTTGCCCTGATCATCTTGGGGATCAGCAGCTGGCACGTGACCGAGAACGAGCGAGTTGTGCACTGGCTCGGCTGGAGCTGGTGGGAATGCTTGGGCGTGAGCCTGCTGTTGCACCTGGTGCCGCTGGTCCTTCTGGGCATCATTGCCGGACTGGCTCTGTTCGCGGGCGCTGTCAGCGGCATTCCCGTGTTCGGCAAGGTGTACGAGCGGATCGTCGAAGGCCGGCGGGATCGTCGCCAGACTCGCGCCCAGCGTGACGAGGAGAAGCGGCGTGAGCAGGTCAAGCAGACCCGTGCGGCTGTGGAGCTGCTGTCGTGTTCGCGTCCTGGCGGCCCACCCCGGAAGAGGACCTACCGCATGATCTTCCAAGAGACCAGGCACCGGGTCTGCAAGCCCTACGCCCGCTGAGTCCTCTCCCCTAGCCGTCCTGGTATGACGGTCAACAACTACCACGGTGGGTGGTCCTCTGAGATTGTTGCCTTTTTTGGCACCCCTCTCACGGCCACCCGCCACTATCGTCCACAAAGTAATAATTGTGCTGATGAGCTGTAATAGCAGCGAAACGATAGAGAGTTAGGCATCCTATGCGCGGGAAGCTAGAGGGCTGCAAGCTGAGTTTGCAGGCGGCGCAGACTAACCTCTTTGCCCAGGACGGCCAGGGTCTCTGCCAGGCCGGGGCTGGCCGGGGCCTGGGTAGTGGCAATACGGACCAGGCTGAATAACACGGCTGGTTTGGTGTCGGTTGCGGCCAACAGTTCGTTCAGGCGTGTGGTCAGGTCGTCCACGCTAAAATCGCTTTGCTCTAGTTGAGTTTGGGCAGTTTCTAATAGCGTTTTGAGTGTTTCTTTCTCTAGCTTTTTCAGCTGCTTGTGCTCGCTGATAAGTGCCGGATTGAGTGGTAGGTCTGTAAAGAAGAATCGGGTTAGGTCTGGCAGCTCGGCAAAGTATTTTAGGCGTTCTTGTACCAGCCCAAGCACCTGTTTTTTATGAACATCATCATAGTCTTTGGCTTCTGGTGGCCAAAAGTCTTTGACCTTTTGGTACAGATCGTCCAGTTCCAGCTTTCTGATATGCGCGCCGTTTAGCCAAATCAGCCGCTGATCATCAAAATGGGCACCGCCCTTTTGGACCCGTTCTAGGCTGAACTTTTGAATAAGTTCGTCTGCGGTAAAGATCTCTTGCTCGGTACCGTCGTTCCAACCCAGGGTAGCCATAAAATTGATAAGGGCTTCTGGCAGATAGCCTTCCTTGGCGTAATCCAGGATATCTTTGGCGCCGTCACGCTTGCTGAGTTTTTTCTTGCCGTCTGGCCCCATAACCATAGGAACGGTGGCCAACACCGGCGGTTTGATATCCAGGGCTTCGTACAAATTTAAATACTTGGGGACACTGGCAATAAACTCTTGCGAGCGGATGATGTGGGTGATCTCCATCAGGAGGTCGTCAATGATATGGCAAAAGTTATAAGTTGGATAGCCGTCTGATTTTATGAGGATAAAGTCGTCCACGGCTTCGTCGCCGGCCGACAAATCTCCCATGACAGCGTCATGCCAGGTGTAAGCTTTGGGCTGGGACTTGAACCGGAGGGGTTGACTGCCATCCCACGTGGGTGGGTTATCTGGTCGGTGGTCGCGGAACAAGAATGGCTTTTTGGCGGTCTTGGCTTGCTCACGAAAGGCTTGTACTTCTTCGGCTGTATAGGGGTCGCCGTAGGCCCTGCCGGCGTCCACCAGCTTTTGGCCCCATTCCTTATAAGTATCCAGCCGTTCACTCTGCTTGTAAGGGCCATAGGCCCCACCAATATCGATGCCCTCTTGCCATTCCAGGCCGAGCCACCTGAGTGATTCCATGATGTGCTGTTCGGAGCCTTCGACTTCGCGGATTTTGTCGGTATCTTCTAGCCGCAGCATAAACACGCCATTGTTCTGCTTGGCGATCAGCCACGCGAACAGAGCGGTACGTACACCACCGACATGCATATAGCCCGTGGGGCTGGGGGCAAACCTGGTTCTAACTGTCATATTGGTTGATTATACGAAAACAGAGGTAGATTTGCTACTGATCCGAAGAGATTCGCATGGGAGCTCTCAGTAACGCCGGCTTGCCCTGGACTGTCACCGACGGACCTATGCTGTATAAGAAGTCATAATCTCTATCAAAGAATGGCAAGAAGGCGGCGTCTGAAGGGTTTAGCTTTTGTATGTTGATACCGTCAAAATCAAAGACTGCCACCTGTCCCTCGGAGACTACCATGTAGCGGTGGCCATCCATCCAACGGGCCTTGTAGCCGGGTGTCAGGGGCAGCTTGGTATCGTAGTGATAGGTGCGGTCGTGCTCGGAGTCGTATACCGCAAAGTTACTGCCGCCCTGCGCGCCAATAAATCGACTGTTGGCCGATACTGACAGATATTCTAGTTTGTCTAGCTTCAGTACGGCGACGGGTGCCAGGGCTCTGTCTTTTTGTTGAATCAGCGCCTCAAAGGGTTGTTCGTAGACATAGACCTTGTTCTCGGCACTGGTGCCGGCAGCCACATACCACCGGTCGTCGAACCGGCTGACGTCTACTACGTTGATATCACCTTTTGGTAGTTCTCGTAGTTTGTAGCTGTCGTTGCCCTTGCGTAGCTGGACCACGGTCTTGCCGACCGCAGCGCCTTCTTCTGTAACGTAGACAAGTGTGTCGTCGCCGTATGACTTGAAGACCAGCACTCTGTTGGCTAGCAGAGTTAGCTGGGCAGATTTGGCGTCGCCATGCCGCAAGATGCCACCGCTTTTTTCTAGCAAATGGAACTGATCAAACTTTTTGTCACGCAACGCGACGTCGCTCAGCGCTAGGTTAAATGTTTTGTTTATGTTGAAGCTGGTGGCTGGTTGTTCGCGGTCTACCATGACAAATTCTGGCCCACCGGCGTAGACATGCTTGACCAATACGTGTCGGTTGTCGGTAGACCACTCTACTGCCTCCAGCTTGTGGTCGCCGCTGGCCGCTGCAAAAAGTGTGTCTGGCAGTGTCAGCGTGGTGGCGGGGTTGGCGCTATTGCCAAGGTCTACTATGTCGAAAGACGTGAGGGTGGCGGGTTTTTGGACCAAGAGCCACTTGCGGTCCGGGCTCTGGGTGGCCAGTCCGGGACTGCTGCCATATAGTTGTACGTCTTTTGGCTCTAGCTTTTCAGGGAACAAGAACGGATACACCATGCGTTCTATGCTGCCGCCCTCTAGCTGTAGCGTTCGGCGCCATGTCCGGTAGCCGTCACGTTTGAGCTCGAAGTCGTATTTGTTGGCTGGCAGGGTCAGTCTGGTGTCGGTCTGGCCTTCCTGCTTGCCATTCATAAAAATGGTGGCCTGCTCTGGGTGAGCATCTACAAATACCAGGCCATTTTGAATAACGGTGCCGGTCTTGCGGTCGTAGTCGTAACCTGATACCTCAAACAGTAAGATAAGGGTGCCGATACTCAGGGCAACGGCCATCAAAAAGTAGCCGATGTACAGTCGTATGATGTGGGCCTTTTTCTTTTTTGGGTCGAGAAAATCCATATTCCACCACTAGTATAACTCCAGAACCTATTCCAGATCTCCAATTTTGCCCCAAAACCGCCCGGAATGTATCGATTTTGGTATCGAAAGCGAGATCTGGAATAGGCTCTGAGCTCCTTCCGTTCCATTCATTTGCGAAAACCCTGATCAAGGGTTAAGATAAATGAAGCAAAAGCTTTTTTCGGAAATCTTTGAGGGTACAAACAAATAAGATGGGTTCTGCCAAACAAAACACTATCCAGTTGAATGGTCGGCACTACGATGCTCGGACCGGCAAATTAATGTCGGCTCAAGAGACAGTCACGAGCGGCAATAAGACCTACGTAAAACCGCTCGCCCAACAAAGTGGTGTAGTGCTAGATGGGTTTGCCAAGCGCACCCATGCCAAAACACCCGCCAAAAAAGTACACCAAAGGACCGAAAAATCTAAGACCCTCATGCGTCACGCGGTCAAAAAACCGACCACGCCAAAGGCCGGGCCCGAGCGCATGCGTGTAAAGCGTCACGTTACTCCGCACCTGGACATAGATCCCGGCCGACATTCGCGCACCACCACTATTAGCAAGAGCCACATGGTGAGCCGGTTTGGCGTACATGCACCCATAACCCCAACCACATCTGTTTTGCCTGTGCAGCCAGAGCCAACGGCACCGCCTATCAGCCCCCTCACCCAGCACCACGAAGTTTTTGGTTCTAATCTGCAACCCTTGTCTCTGGAAAAAGCTATAGAGCAAGCTACCAGCCACACCCAGCCCAAGCACAAGAAATTATCTAAGCGGCAAAAAGTTGCGCACAGACTGCGTGTCAGCAGCAAAACAACCAATATAGCAGCAGCCAGTTTGGCGACTGTTCTACTGGCAGGCTTTATTGCCTTTCAGAACGTGCCCAATCTAGCTATGCGAGTGGCCACTGCCCGTGCTGGCGTACAAGGCAGCCTGCCCGCCTACCAGCCGGCTGGCTTTGGTATGAATGGTCCTATTCAGTACAAGCCTGGCCAAATTACTATTAGCTACAAGTCAAACTCTGATACTCGGGGATTCCGGGTAAGCCAGAAGACATCCGAATGGAATACCGAGACTTTGCGCGAGGAATACGTTGCCAGTGATCGCCGCGCTTATCAGACTTTTCAGGATGGCGAGCGGACCATTTATATATACGATGGCAGCAACGCCACTTGGGTAGATGAAGGCGTCTGGTACCAAATAGAGGGCAACTCCTCATTAAATAGCGACCAACTCCTCCGCATCGCCGCCTCGATGTAGCTCGCTAACCTAAAAGCCAAAAACACCCACCCCTTCGGATCCTAGTACTTACCCCACCTTCGCCAGACAGGCGGTTCCAAAAACGTGACTGGGCAGCCGGCAAAGCTATCCGGCTCCTGCGGAACTCGTTCTGCTTTTGTCATTGATTTAACGGAATAGCAGAACTTCAGACAGTCCTCGGAGCGCAGGTAGCCCGCAATCTAATCAATACCTTCGCACCACTAACCGGCCGTTAGGCCGGTTGTCTTGCAGCCAGTTCTTGTTGTTCTTTTGGTGTCTTAAGTCCAATACCAAGGTGTAGCCGGTCGTGGTTGTAGTAGTGGAGCCAGGCGTCTAGCCTGGTCTTAGTCACCTGGCCGCGGAGCGGCCTGGTGCCCAGCAGTTCCTGCTGAATGGTCCGGTTGAAGCGTTCAATGTGGGCATTGTCATTGGACTGGCGGACTCGGCTGTGGCGAAGTTGTATGTCTTTGCTCTTCAACATGTCTTTGAGCCAAGTGGCAAACTCTGGTCCGTTGTCTGCCTGGACCGTCTGGAAGGCAAAGCCGAACAGGGCCTGGGCCTCCAGGATTGTTTGGTAGCTCCAGTGTTGTGAGATGTGGTCGTGCACAGCCGCATGTGCCATGCGGCTGTGCAGATCAATCACCGTGTAGAGGTAGAACATCTCCTTGGTCTGCCAATCCAGGAAGTGAATGGTATCTGTCTGCACGAGGGCACCAGGGGTCTCGGCCGGAGGCCGAGCCACTGGTGGGCGATACCGTTTCCATTTGCGGGACGGCACCAGTTCGTGTCGCTTGAGCGTGCGTTTCACGCTGCTCAACGAGACGGTGATGCCACGGCGGGCAAGGCTCGCCTGGATCACCTCGGCGCAGCGCTTGGTGCGCAAGCGTTCCTCCACAATGGCTGACACAAGCCCTGGGGCCAAAGCCCGGGGATGGGACTTGGGTTTGCTGCGGAGTGTGGGGATGGTTTCTCGTCCATCGAACGGAGCACGAGCCACCCAGCGGGACACGGTGCTGTGGCTGTACCCAAAGTGGCGAGCTACCGCTCGCACACTGTGGCCACGGCGAACCATGAGCACAGCCTGCATACGCAGGCGGGGGAGTTTGGGATTAGTGGTGTATGGCATATGGTTCATTATCCCTTCTTTCCACCAGCTCGCGGCTTCGCCGCTCGGACTGGTGGTGCGAAGGTATTGAACCATTACGGTAGCCTTGACCAGCCACCCAATCAGTTTCTGGAAAGCCTGATCTGGTCGGAGGTGGGGTAAGCCATCCACGTTTCGTGGCGGCATTCCCCACATGGAAGTCACGTACGCTTTGGCCAAAACTGATTAGCCAGTAGCTCCCAGCCGCCTGCGGTCCGAGGACCTGTTTGCGGCCCTGCAATCTTTTAAGTCAATAATAAATCCCGCAGGACCCAGACAGTTGGGAGCTACTGGCTAGTAATGTTTGGCCAACCGCGTACTGGCTTGTATGTGGGGAATGCACTGTTTAAATAAGAGTTTCTGGGTTTATTCAGTGGAACTTCAGGAGTTACGAGGTGAACCAGGAGGTTATTCTTTGCCAGAGGCTGGGGGAGTTGCTGGGGAGTTCTTGGGGTTGGGTGGCTTCGTCTTGGGGGATGGTGCTGGCTATGTTGCTTGCGGGGTCGGGGCTGATCTGTTCGCCAATGACTACCAGACGGTTTATGGAAGTGCCGGGTGGGTCGCAGGTTATGAGGGTAAAGGTGGCTGCCTTGGTGGTTTTGCCCAATACGGCCACTTCGGTTGGTTTGACCACCTTCTTCTCGAATATGCGGTATATATACCGTTTGCTATCTTTTTGAATCATAAAGGTATCGCCAATCTCTAGGCGGTGCAGCAGCACAAAGGCAAACTTGTACTGCCCTTTGTTGAGGATGTTGTTGCTAGAGTGGCCAAAGATAACGCCGTTGCCTAGTTCACCCGGGCCGGGCGTGGTGGCGTAGTGCACTACTCCGCGCTCTAGGGCCTTTTGTACGGCTGCTTCGCTGACAGATGGTTCGTCGTAGACAACGGGCAGTTCGGCGTTGATCTTGGGTATCAGAACGGTGGGCGCAGTCCCTACGGTGGTGCTGGCTGGATCTATGATGATGGGGCTATTGCTGACAGATTTGCTGGGTGTGATAAACGGCGCAATAAATCGTTCGTTAAAAAAACCAAAGAGTAATATAACAACCGCGACAGCTCCCAAGCCCAAACCAAACAGCAATGATTGCAGGTGTCCTTTTTTTGCGGTCCCTCGTTTTTGGATACGGCCCAGCAGCTGATCTTTGACATCTGACACACTGCGCAGGTCGGTTGTTGGGGCGTCTGTGGTGACGTGTGCGCTGGCCTGGGGGTGAACCACGGGTTTGTCTGGCTTGCTGGGTTTGGTTTCTGTGTGATGTGGTTCTATCTTGGTGTGCTTGGGCTGGTGGTCTTCGTAAAATTCCTGCCATACCTCGTGCTTGTCTTTGTCGGGTAGCTCTTGGTAATAGGTGTGCCAGGCTTTTTGTATCTCTGCTAGGGGCTTGCCCGACTGGCTAATCTCGTACAAAAACTGCTGGTGTTTGGACCGCTTCTTGCCGGCTGCTTTGGCCTCGACCAGCTCTTCTTTGGCGTTTGGTTCTTCGATATAGAGGTTGCCAATTTTTTGGCGAATCAAATCAACGGCCGGATTATCGTTCTTGCCGGTTTGTTCGGGTAATGGTTCTACCACCCGTCTTTTGGGTTGGAGGTTCTGAAATAGTGGGTTGTCTTGAAAGGGGTTATCCATGGGGTGTCTTGTGGCCGCATACGCTGGCGCTAACAGGGTAATTATAGTACAGTAGGACGGTCAAACCTATCCGTGTATAGGTTGTGCTTTAACACAGAGGAGCCGGAGTGGCGGAATTGGTATACGCGCACGACTCAAAATCGTGTGCCGCAAGGCTTGAGGGTTCGAGTCCCTCCTCCGGCACCAAAGTAAAAGGCCCGCTCTTGGCGGGCTTTTTACTTTGGTATTGAAAGTACCTCGGACCCGTACGGCGAAGCCGAGGGTTCGCTCGCAAAGAGCTCTCGCAGGTGCTTGCACCGAGAAAGCTCTGCAACTTGCCGAAGGCAGTCCCTCCTCCGGCACCTAAAAACCTCAATCGCTGTGCTAAAGACAGCCCCCTCTTCTTCTGTAGGCTGGCGTATACTGGTAGTTATGAGCGAAGACGAATTCACACGGCTATTCAAATATATGACTGAGCGCTTTGATAAAGTTGATAAATCTCTGGCAGAGAAAGCCAGTAGCTTAGATATGCAACGAGTGCTTGCCCTGCTGGATGAGATGGCCAAGCGACAGGAAATTTCTGATGACGAAAGGCTTGTCATGGGACACCAACTTGAGCGTCTAGACCGTTGGACTCACGAGCTAGCCAAAAAGATTGGTTATAAGCTTTCTGCCTAGCTTATTGCTTACCCAGTTCTATGTCATAGCACTACATTATTCTCAGCGGTAATCAGTCCTTGCTTCTGTGCTAGTGCAGCAGCGGCAATGGTGCCTACCTGTAGGGCTATGAGCTGACGGGGTCTGAGCCCGATAGGCTGCAGCCCTTCATCGACTGCCTGAGCTATTTCGATGATCTTGTCGTTCGCTCGCCGTGCCAACTTTGGCTTGTTACTTAATTCGGCCACTTGCCGGGCGCTGTTAAGCGGGACGGCAAAGTAGAGCATCTGTCTGAGAGAGGCATCAAGCTGGGGTAGCTCTGCTATTGGCTTGTTGGTAACACCGGCAAGATATGGCTCAACTTCTGCTAGCCATCCTGCTACCGCGTCGTAGTGTGGCTGTGTTTCTGGTGCTAGGTCGTCGCAAGCTATAGTGTCTCTGACGGTTTGATAAATACTGACAAGGTCTTCCATATGACCCAGTTGATCTAGGCGTTGACCTGGCGGCGTGTCAGCCTCCGAGGCCTGAGACAGCAAGTAGGGTCCCTCGCTTAATGCGGCCAAAGCAGTGAGCCCCGCTACTTTTTTGAGGTACTCGTGAGACATCTTGCCCTCGGCAGACGATCGACGTGCAAAGATTCCGTCAGCAAGCACGGCGGCAGTATTGCCATACGAAGTGCGGGGGATACCTTCATGATCCGAGAGAGCGATCAGCCACTCATTCAGCAGTGGAATATCGTGCGACATCAGCCAGTAGGCGCCTTCGTTGAGGGCAGCGCAGTGGCCGGGAAAGAAAACGGTAGGCTGGTAGAACTCCATGATTTTCATGGATGCCATTGTGCCTGGGGGCGCCTGGGACCCAAGGTGGTAGCTGTAATCTATGTTGGTCATGGATCGGTGGCTGCCCTGCAGGAAGAGTTCGGTGGTCAGTGGGCCTTGATATACCTGGTCCCCGTTGCGTTCGGCGCTTTCTGATTCTGCGTCGTAGTAGATGATTTGCCTAAGGCCAAGCTGGACCATGAACTTGGGCTCTTCCAGTACGCGAGGTGCCAGATGATCCATAGTGCCCTTGGCGACGTGCTCGTTTGAATGCACGTCGTCCTTGATATATAAGACGCCGGCATCGGGATCTGCGTCGGTTAACTCAATAACAAACACCTCAAAAAACCGGCCCATGCTGTCTACATGCTCCCTAAACTCGGCGCAGATGTCTGGGTCGTCGCGATACTTGGTCTCGAGATTCTCTAGGTTTGTGCGTAGTTCGTGTGGGCGTGGGTAGCCCTCGTGCTCTGGGACTTGGTCGATTAGGTGCTCTATGATAGGTGGCAATGCTTCAGACATAAAGGCCAACAGTAAAGGAGTTAAGCGTGATCTGCAACAAGGGTGGTCGCCAAAGCCTCCAGCGGCTTGGACGGGTTCTGCATCCACCAGACGCTAGCGGCTGCGGCTGTTTGGACTCGCCAGGCTTCTGGGACCTCCGGTAATGTGGTGGTTACCACCTGGCCATTCACGCCTATAATCAGTTGCTCTAGGTGTTGCACGACGATCATGATGGTGTGCTGGGTGGTAAAGTCGTGCAGCGTATCAACTAGTCGCAGTAGGTCCATATCGAATGTAAAGGCTCTGGTGTATCCCATCTTTGTCGCCAGCTTCTGCAGTTGCGCAAAGCTGAGCACCAGCAGGGTGTTTTGGCGGTGCACAAAGGCGTCTGGCGCAGATGTCACATAGTCTGCGGCGTCTTTGGTGAGCGTCAGATGGCCCGGGTATTTTTGAGCGAGCTTTTCGAGCAGAATGGCTGTTTCAGAATTTCTGCCTAGGTCGCCGGCTATTAGCACGGCGTCTGCCCAGGCGCTGGCGGCTACTAGTTCTGCCAGGGCTTTTTGCCCAAAGCTGCCGCTGAGGGTGCTGGGTGCGTACTCTACATGTTCCAGTATGGGTCCCACGATCTTCTTGGCAGCGTCTGGCAGCATTACCCTGACAACACCGGCACCGGTTTTTTCGGCCCGGGCAAAAGCCTCGGCCGGAGCGGCAAAGGCGTGTAAGTTGCCCCCAATGATCAACAGCTTGCCCGCGGCACTGCGCCGTTCTGGCCGGCTCCATACCAAATCTGGATACAGAGGTTTGTCGATGGTTTGTCTATGCCAAAATGTTGGATGATCCAAAATCTGTTACCTCCTGCACTTTATGGCTGAGCATGACATCTTGTTTATCAAATGCAAACGTACCGACTACTTTCTTGCCGTTCAGAACTTGTGGCAGCCAGTGTTTGTCGTCTTGCCACATGTCGCCATAAGGTATGTCGGTTGTTTTGAACCACTGAGGACGCATTTCTTCGGACTCGGTTGGCTGGCCAGTCCACTCATGGCACAGAAAGGCATGGACATGTAGATCAGTACGTTGGTCGTTCATATAGGCGTCAAAGGTGAGGTCTGCTACTTTTTCGTAGCTAGTGGGGGTGACACCTATTTCTTCCTGGCATTCGCGGACCAAAGCCTCTGTGGTGCTCTCGTTTGGCTCGAGCTTGCCTCCTGCTCCGTTCCATCTGCCGGCACCAAAGCCACGTTTTTTCATGGCCAGCAGTACCTGGTGGTCACGGATGAGGAACACAAGAGTTAGTTCTTTCATGTTTTTTCGGTGCGATAAGCCCTGAGTGCTTCTTGCCAGTTTTGGTGTCTGTCTGCTTTGGATCTATTCTTAAAATTTTCGGCTGGATACTTCTGGGCAGCCTTCTTCAGTTTTTGTTTGATAGCTTGGGTCATATCAATGTCAGTTCGTTGGGCATACTGGAAGCAGTAGATAAGTATATCGGCTAGTTCATCAGCTAGGGCTTGCTTGTCGCCCACTGCTTTCTCGGACCACTGATAGTGCTCGAGCAGTTCACCAGCCTCGATAGCAATAGATGTTGCATAGCCTCGGGGCGAATTGCCGAGCCAATCCCGCTCTTCCAGATGTTTCCAGATCAGCTGACTTATCTCTTCAAAGCTGGTGTCGCTTTGTCTGATGGTACGTGTTTTGGCCATTGCTGTCCTATCCTAGGCTGATGTTTGCAGGGTTATGCTGATGGGACAGTGGTCGGACCCCATGACGTCGGCATGGATTTGGGCCTTTTTGATCTTTTTCTTCAAGCCCTCTGACACCAGGAAATAGTCAATCCGCCAGCCAACATTATTGGCGCGGGCATTGCCCCAGTGGGACCACCAGCTGTAGTGTCCGTTGCCTTCGGTAAACATACGGAAGGTGTCTACAAAGCCGTGGTCTATGAACTTTTGGAAGCCTTCGCGCTCTTCGGTGGTAAAGCCTTTCTTGCCCTCATTTGGTTTGGGGCGGGCTAGGTCGTCGGGTGTATGAGCGACATTGAGATCGCCGCAAAAGATGACGGGCTTTTTCTTTTCTAGCTGTTGGCAGTAGGCCAGGAAAGCTGGATCCCACTGTTTGTGGCGCAGTGGTACGCGGCTGAGGTCGTCCTTGGCATTGGGGGTGTAGACGGTAACAATATAAAAATCTTCAAACTCGGCAGCGATGACCCTGCCCTCGCTATTGGGGTTGCCATATTTGTCGGCCACCAGACCGTATTTTTTCTGGATATCTTCTGGCAAACTGTTGATGACAGCTATGGGCTGGTGCTTGGTAAAGATGGCGGTGCCACTGTACCCCTTCTTTTCGGCTGAGTGCCAGTACTCCTCATAATCAGGTAGTTCTATAACGGCCTGCCCTTGCATGGCCTTGGTTTCTTGCAGGCACAAGATGTCTGGCTGGTGCGTTTTTATAAACTCTTGAAAAGCACCTTTGTTGACCACGGCGCGGATTCCATTGACATTCCAGCTGTAGATTTTCACCCAGGAATCCCCCGTGTGGCCTCTAGGCGAGCCACTCGTCTTTCAAGTTTATGAAGGTCATTACTGGTATCAGTGACCGCAGCTTTAATGAGTTTGATGTCCTCCCTTGCCTCGACAAGCTCTTCTTGTACAACCGGACGGACTTTCCTTTCGACTATGGCACCCATATTTTCTTCCAGGGCGTCGATTCGCATTCCAATGTCTTCTGTGATGAGCTCGGCTATGCGCTTCAGGTCGTCTTCGTTATAAGTCTTTTTTGCCATATATAAGAGTATAAACCACTTTATACATCTTGGAGATTAAGACATGGTAGTGCCTAGAGTGATGACTTCGCATAAATGCGAAAGAACAGGTCATCACCCTAGGGCTTTTTGTGTTGTTTGATCGGTTCTACTCGATCACCTATCGAAGTTGCGTCAGATCAGGACGTCCACCAGCTCGTGGCCGGAAGCGCCCTGCCGGAGGCTGTCGACCGCGACGGTGTAGTCGCCGTTGGGGGCGTCGAAGCGGTTGTCGTGGAAGCCGGCGACTCCCAGGTTCGGCAGCGGGGCCCAGTCGGGCTGGATGATGAAGCCGCCGTGCTGGTAGCGGAAGCTGATCGGCAGCTGCTGGCCCTGGACCGCGAACGCGACGTAGAAGTCACGCACGATGGGCTGGCCGATGATCGGCACGTTGCCAGTGTGGCCGTCCAGTCCGGGGGCGAACACCACGTCGTCGTTGTTGGGGACGTACCTGACGGCGATCGGGTGCCGCGGGTTGGCGCTGCCGTTGAAGCAGGCCAGCACGAACGAGTGATCCGGGTACCACTCCCCGTACCAGGCGGCCAGGGCCTCGAGCTGCGCGGTATGCGCCGGCCGACGGCTGGGGGGCACCTGATCCAGGGCTTCCAGGATGCGGCTGGGCGAGCTGCACAGGATGAGGTGGTAGTCACCATGCTCCACGACCACGGGCGCGCCGAGGGCTGACCGGGTGGCGAGGCCGCCCAGGGTTGCTCCGCGCATGCGGGGGACGTACACCAGGTCGGGCAGCCCGGCCGTGACGTCGCGCATGAAGTCGTGGGTGTGGTTGGGGCCGTCCACTGCCTCCAGATGCGCGGTCGGGAACTGCAAGAACATGCAGTTGGGTCCCTGGCCGGGCACACGCTCGCTGGCGCGGTTCTGGTAGAAGCTGTAGTGGACGGGCTGGTGGCGGGCCGAGCCGTACGTGACGTACGTCAGGACGCGGGTGTCGTTGATCTCGGCGGGGCCGGATGTGACGCACATGGCGTCTCCTTCATGGGTTGGGGACCGTTTGCGGTCCGATGTGAACGAGCGATAGGATAATTAATTATACAATCTTATCGATATATATGCAATAGTTTGCGATAGACTTTCGCCGTTTACGGCTCATCGGCATAGCTTTTGGTAGATCTATGGAGTCTGTTTGGGGAACGCTTGTGGTTGATATTAGCGATCGCATGAAATGCGATCCTCCACAAGCGTTCCCCGGTTTCGGAGTGTTACAGCTTCCGAAAGGCTGGTGTGATCTACGCGCTGGGCGTGTATGACCTACTCACACGGTAGGGTTGCTTGGCTCTGGATCAGAGCTGGGTACTGGGTGGGATGTCTACTGGCTGACGGGAACGCCCGGCGGGTTGCCGATGTTCACGTCGCAGTGCGACTCCTCGCCCTTGCACTTGTCCAGCACGTCCATGAGGCCCAGCCAGTAGCCGGCGCTGGGGCCGTAGAGGGCCTCGGCGGCAGCCAGGCGGGCGGCGTTGCTCTCGAGCTCGCTCTGAGCCTGGGTGGCCTCTTCGCTGCTCTGCTGGGTGCCCGAGTTGGCGGCGATGATGCCGTCCAGTTCGATGCGCACGCTGGTGCACAAGAAGTCACCCTCGCCGGGCTTGTCGACGTCGTCCCAGCCGGAGTTGCCCGATCCGCAGAAGATGTCCAGCTCGTAGCCGGTCTTGGCCCGCACGGCGTCGGCGAATGCCGCTGACATGCGGTCGCTCATCTGCTGCTCGAGCTCCGGGGTGGGGTGTTGCCAGACCTCGTCGTCCACCTCGGCGACAGCGATCCTGAAGGCATCGTCCACCGAGGGGCCGAAGTTCTCCGCCAGCATGCCGTTCCACCCTTCGGTGGAGAAGTTGGCATCGCCGGACTCGGCATCGTCGCTGGAGCATTTGTACTTGTCGCAGACGGCCCAGAAGGCGCGCAAGGCCTCTTCGTCCTGGTTGAGCGTCCAGTACGAGCTGGTGAAGCCGTTGACCTTGGTGCCATCGCTGGTGTAGCCCACCGAGGGGTTGCTTCGGTCACCGACCTTCTGGTCAGCGCCGTAGGTCACGGAACCGTCGTTGATGATGAAGTTCCGGGCGTTGCAGGGGACGTAGCGCACGTCCTCGGTATCGCTGTTGTAGTCGACGTTGTCGTCGGGGTAGACGACGTCGTGGACCTTGCGGTCGTGGCCCTTGCTGCCATCGCCCAGCACGAAACTGCACATGGACGAGGTGTTGGCGGTGCTCGAGGAGCACGCGGCACCGACGCTGGTCAGGATGGCGGTCACCACCAATGCTGAGGCGACTCGCTTGAGCTTTCGGTTGGAACTCACTGCACCTCCAGGTGCGGTTGTTGGGTTTGGAAGGTTCGTGACTCTCGGATGAGGGTCGGGTGGCACAGCTCACATGTGTCATGAGCCGTTGGGGAGAAATGTTGTTTCAGTTGAAAGAAGGCCTAGCGCCCGTGGCTTACTTGCTCCAGGTGCGCTCTGCGTTCATGATGTCGGCGTTGACCAGGTAAACGGCAAGACTGCTCGTGTTGCCGTCCCTGATATCGTCGAGCACCATCTCTGCAAAACCTCGCATCGCGTTCTCGCCGCTCTCCATGAGTTCACGGGGATTGTCGTAGTAGCGCGGGCAGTCCTGCACGTCGATGTACTTGATGATCAGTCCCCGAAGATTGCCCAGATGGTTCTTGAAATTGTCACTATCTTCGTTGACCGTGGTGCCGAGGGGCACCTGGCGCTCGAAGTATGCGTCACAATCCCAGACGATCTGGGTGATCAGCTGCTCCATGTCGCTGCGGTTCACCTGCGGCGCTAGCTGCAGGATGTCTCGCAGGATGTCGCTGACCTTGCGGGGCGCATGGAATGCCGGCCCTGAGTCTTCGCTCCGTGACGATTTGGTGAACACAACAATCGTGGCGATTGCCGCAAGCACCACTGCCACGCAGCCCACGGCAAGTGGGACGAGGGGTGGTTCATCTTCTGGCTTGGCCGACTTGGAGGCCGCAGCCTCGGGGTTGCGATCCTGCCAGTGGTGGACATTCCGGATGAACGTAATCAGGGTTTCACTCTGGTTGGTCGAAACGCTGATGGCTCGATCCATCAGGTCGGTCGCCTCGCCGGCGGGCAGGATGGCCGAATAGGCCACGATCTGATCGCCGACGGATAAACCGATGATGTTCTTGCCACCGAGAGCCTCGTCGATTCGCTGCGCGAACGCCGTCAGATCGGCTGGCTCTTCTCCCGACTCGCTGATGGCCTGCTGCGGCAGCATGATGATGAAGACGTAGTCTCCTTCATGTATCTGATGCAGCAGTTCTCCGGCGGTGTCGGGGGTTGTTCCTTCGGTGCCTGGTGCGACGTACACGGGACTGGCCTTGAGGGCTTCCACTGTGTCGTCCAGGGTCTCTGCATGTGCAGTGCTTGCTGTGGCCAGGAGGGCCACCACAGCAGTGCACAATGCAGTCACGACTCGTATCAACGCTCCACCTCCCTAGGTGATGGATTTACATGGGTTTAAAGAACTAACTGAAACGGGCAAATATTAACATATGATGGACTAATAGTCAATTTAATTCTAAAGTGTCAGAAGCTCATATCTACCCTATTTTCAGACTTGTGCACAGCTCCCGGGCTTTATTGCATAAAAATTTCTGCTCTTACTTATCTGCACCACAGTAATGGCGAAGAGCAATTGAACTTATGCTAGACTACCAGTAATGTACAAACGCGTACTCCTGAAGCTCTCTGGTGAGCAATTAGCTGGCAAGTTTGACGTTGGGATTGACCCCCAGGTAGCCGCCTACTTTGCGGACGAGGTAAAGAAGACCACCAAAGCCGGCTACCAGCTGGTGATTGTGGTGGGCGGCGGCAATATGGCCCGCGGTGCCGAAGTTGCCAAGCAAGGCATTCGTCGCGTCACCGGCGACCACATGGGCATGCTCAGCGGACTTATTAACTCTATAGCTATGACTGATATCTTCGAGTCGCACGGCGTGCAAACCCGGTGCCTCAGCAATGTCTTTGCTGACCAAGTGGCAGAAATGTACTCATTCAGACGGGCCGATAAACATATAGAGCTTGGTCGAACAGTTATTGTGGCTGGTGGCACCGGCCGGCCCTATTTTACCCACGACACTGCGGCTATAAATATTGGGCTAGAACTCAGTTGCGATGTCGTCCTGAAGGCTACCAAAGTAGACGGGGTATATGACAAAGATCCCACCAGATTCCCCGGCGCCAAGAAGTTTGACGAACTCGACTATCAGACAGCAGTACAAGATGGCGCCATAAAAGTTATGGACAAAGCTGCCCTGGGCCTGGCTATGGAACAAGGCATGCCAGTGGTTATCTACGAAGCCATGGTACCAGGCAATCTGCTGAAGATTTGCCAGGGCGAAAAAGTCGGCACCACCGTTAAGTAGGCGCACTATTCCCAAAAGGCAACGGTTCTAAAGGTGGCTTGGGCGAGTTTTTCATCTGCGGGAGCTGGGGCTGTGTAACTACGTTTACTGTTTCTTGTGATCAGCCCTCGGTTAGCCTGGGTGTGTGCAGACCAGCTCAGTACGGCGTTGCCAATGCGCTCTCCTACCTGAGCTACCCGCTGCCACCTGTGTTGCGCATCGTTAGTAGGTTCCGTCTCGAGCAGGTCTGTTGCGACGGATTCGCGTAGAACACTCACGACAAGGCTTTTTTGGACATGTGTATCCCTAAAGCGTCCCATTCGTGCAAAGAGAACTTCATATCCGTCGGGTACCGCTGTTCTGTTTGGCTGGTCATGGACGTATTGCAGCCCGACTTGCATGACCTCGTTAGTCTGTCGGTACGGCAGACCTAGGTTGCCTAGGTGCTGGTCTACTCCGTCGGGAAAACCCAGTACGGCCGGGCGAGCGTCGGTTAAGTCCCATCGTCCCCTGTTGGGCATGGCACGCTGAACTTCCTCAGGATCATATGCCTGCTGAAGGTGTGGATTGTAATCATAGACGCCTTCGAAAAAGCCATCCTCAATAGTAGGTGTGCTCATAGGTCGGTTATTATATAACAAACCGTAGTTATTTCAATCATTAGGTACCTGAATCCCGAAACTACACCCCTGTTATAAGGATTTGGGTGAAGTTGCCGTCTCTGTTGGGGTGAGTAGACTTTCATTTTCACCTACCTCTGTTAAATTGAGTTTCGGGATTCAGGTTTAGGTCTCTTAGCTCAAACTCAGAAATAGCCCTCTTCAGAGGGATTCGCCTCGGGCGAGCGCAAGTGCGCTGCCTATTCGACCCCAAACATGCCGTCAGGCATCTTTGGGGCTACGGGTCCGGGGAGTGCCACAGGCACTCCCGTTCGAATCCCCTTCGCCTAGCCAAATAAAAAAGCCCAACAAAGTCAGGCTTTTTTATTTGGCGGAGGGAGAGGGATTCGAACCCTCGAGGGCTTGCACCCAACACGCTTTCCAAGCGTGCGCCATAGGCCACTAGGCGACCCCTCCTCGTATAGCTTCACGCCAAGAAATCTTTTCTTTTTCAAGGACTGGGATTTCTTGGGTTCTGCATACAACCTTCGCTGATCGCTCGTTTGCCAACGTGTAATGCTGAGGTAGCTGATTCGCCGGCAAAACAAGTTTGCCCGGCAAATCTAGCTACCTCAGCAAGCCGGTTCCTCTTCCGATTGGCGAATCCTCTCGCCAATCGGGCAAAGCAGCGAGCTGCTTTGTAGACATTTTTGGCTTCATGGCATTATATCCTAAAAATTACATCACTAACACCTTGAAGATGGGGATCATCAAAGGGTACACTAATGTATAGTGCCAGTTATCCAATTACAAGATGTCAGCAAGCTTTTCGGCTTCGGTGATGCTACTACCGTTGCACTTGACGAGGTCAATCTCAGTATTGACGCCGGTGAGTTCGTGGCGGTCATGGGACCGAGCGGATCAGGCAAATCTACTCTGATGAACCTCATCGGACTGTTAGACACTCCTACGCATGGTACCTACAAATTAAACGGCAAGCCCGCCGAGCGCCTGAGTGCTCGCCGCCAGGCCAAGGTGCGTCGTGACACCATTGGCTTTGTGTTCCAGTCGTTCAACCTACTGCCCAAATTGACGGTTGTAGACAATGTGGCATTGCCCCTGGCCTACAAAGGTACTACCCAGGCCCGCCGCCAAAAAAGGGCTGCCGAAATTCTAGAGCGAGTTGGTCTGGCTGACCGCGAGTACTTCATGCCCCGCCAACTATCTGGTGGCCAGGCGCAGCGGGTGGCTATTGCCCGTGCCCTCATAAACAATCCCAACATTATTATTGCGGACGAGCCAACTGGCAACCTAGACAGTGCCTCTAGCCGGCTGGTTATGGAGCTACTGAGCGACATCCACAAAGCCGGCAACACCATTCTGCTGGTGACACACAACCCTGGCCTGACCCGCTTTGCCAGCCGTGTGGTGTTCATGCACGACGGTGCCATCGTCAAAGACGAGCAGTCGGCCGTGGGCGAACTGCACGAATCAGTACGGCGCAGCATGTACTTCCTGCCCCGTGCAACCATAGAAGACGACCTGGCTGGTGTATCTACCCTCATGAAAACTCTTCCCGACAAATTAAGCTCTGGCAAGCAAAAGCCAGCCGCCAAAGCCAAGAAAAAGACCACCACAAAACGTACCAAATACAAAGCTCCCGCCAAAAAAGGCAAAAAAGCCTGATGTTTGGCCCCAGCAACCTCAAAATGGCCCGCGAAGCCATACGTTCCTCGCGTTGGCGCAGTTTGCTGACTATGTTGGGGGTGGTTATTGGTATAGTCAGCGTGGTAACCATTGTCAGTTTGGGCGAAGGCGCCAAACAGCAGATTGTGGGCCAGATCAATAACGGTGGTGCCGATCTGATCACGGTCCGTCCTGGTCGGATCTCTAAACAGAACGATACAGGGGCTCTGATCGGACTATTCGGTGGCCTGAATACTGGTTTCCTGAGCGAGAGCGACTACGCCACTATAGACGCCGCCAATGGCGTCAAGGGCGCCATTCCCTTTGCTTATGTCAACGGTGTGCCCAAAAATCATGACCGCGAATTTACAGAAGCGCTGGTGATTGCCACTACGGAAGAAGCGCCCCAAGCAATCAACAAAAAACTCGAATACGGTGCTTTCTTTAATAAGAGCGAGTCAGATCGTGACGTAGCAATCATCGGCAAGCGGGTGGCCGAGCAGCTCTTTCAAGAGAACGTACCCATAGGCAAATTATTTACCGTCCGGGGTCGCCAGTTTGTGGTGCGTGGAGTGTTCGAGGAGTTCCAGGTTAGTCCCCTTATCCCTAACGCCGACTACAATAACGCCATTTTTATTCCCTACGACTCTGGCAAAAAACTAGACAATGGCCAGGTACAGCTATACCAAGTGTTAGCCCGTCCAGACACACCCGGCCAGGCCACTTTGGCGGCCGAGGCTATCAAGACTTCGTTGGCCAATACCCATTCTGGTCAGGTTGACTTTACCGTCCTAAGGCAAGAAGACATCCAGGCTTCGGCGCAACGAGTGCTCGACCTGCTCACCGCTGCTATTGCTGCTATCGCGGGCATTGCGTTGGTGGTGGCTGGCATTGGTATCATGAATATCATGTTGGTGTCAGTCACCGAACGTACCCGCGAGATCGGCGTGCGCAAGGCTATTGGCGCAACCAATCGTCAGATCCTTGGGCAGTTTTTGACAGAGGCGGCCCTGCTGAGCTTTGTGGGTGGCCTGCTGGGCCTGCTGTTCTCGTTGTTTACTAATTACCTGCTCCGGAT
The DNA here is from genome assembly GCA_035489575.1 of Verrucomicrobiia bacterium. Classification (NCBI taxonomy): domain Bacteria; kingdom Pseudomonadati; phylum Verrucomicrobiota; class Verrucomicrobiia; species Verrucomicrobiia bacterium. The sequence continues at coordinate 148,537 of DATHJY010000013.1, read as the reverse complement.
ATTTACCAACCTGACACCAGTACTTACTTGGCAGATCATGGCCTTTGCCACCCTGGTGTCTGTTGGCATTGGCATGGTCTTTGGCATTACGCCCGCCCTCAAGGCAGCTCGCATGCGCCCCATTGACGCTCTCCGCCACGAATAACCGTAATGAGACACCCATGCGCAGCCCCAAGCAAGCTTGGGTCCCTCTGGCTTGGGTTTCTCACCTTACCCCACAAAACGGGTTTTGTGGGGACCCCGATATCGCGCAATGAAAATGTGCTCCATTTTCGTTGGCTGCTCTTCCCAAATAGCAGATAAAAATAATCTGGAGTGAATCCAGATTATTTTTGATCGATAGATCCAAATTGCTATTACTTCTTTGGGGCTTTTTGTCCCTTGCTTCGTGCTTCGGATAGGCCTATGGCTACCGCTTGCTTGCGGCTGGTTACTTTCTTCTTACTTTTGCCACTGCGCAGATCACCTTCTTTGAATTTGTGCATGGCATTTTCAACGGTCTTTTGGGCCTTGGGGCCGTATTTGTTCATCTATACTCCTTGCTTAGGCGTGATACATCATGGGGTGTATCAGGCGATGGACGACGGGCTCTAGGTCAAAGGGTGCGGCCGGGGGTTCTACCACGGGTGTTTCCCCGTTGATGATCCCGCCGTCGGAGGTATTGTTCCACCATCTAAGTTCGAAATGGGTGTGGATTGCTCTCTTCATACCATTTCCAGCTTTCATTGTTACGAACTTTGCTGTTCTTCTTTGCCATAACTTCCCTCCAATCGTTAAGGCTACTGACAGTCTACGTGGTATCCTACTTTCTCACTACGAAATATTTTACTCAAAGATCAAGTCCATTTTCGGAACCTCTGCACCAAAGGCTCTAGACAGCGTCGTGGTGACGGCCGCCCGTGAACAGCCTGACAAAGAACAGTAAGATAACCGATCCCAAGATAGCCACCAGCAGACTGCCAAGATTAAAACCAGTCACGCCAGGTCCACCAAACATGCGGGCTACCATTCCACCTATGAACGCACCCAGGATACCAACAATGATGTTGGCTATGCCGCCTTGCTGGTCATTAGTACCCATGACCATGGATGCTATCCAGCCAACAACCGCTCCAAACGCGATCCACAAAATAATATTCATTGCCATAGTGCATACCTCCTTCGTCTACTGTTGCTATTGTTGGTGTGCTTTTAGGGCTTTTGTTAAAAGCCACTGACACCAAGTATGAAATCACGGACAATTATTAGCTATAAAATATGTTGCAGTAACTAATACATACCCCAGAAACCAAGATACACCCGGCCTTGGGGAAGCCGGGTGTATCAAAGGGGGATCTTAAAGCACTTGCCTAATAGGTGTCGTTGTCTTCGTCGAGCTGGGAATCTTTTAGCTCGTCGGGATCCAATTGAGGTTGGTCTTGCATCGCAGTGTCATCTTGTGATGAATCGTTTGCCATGATAGCCTCCTTCCTTATTAGGTTGGCACGGTCCATTATGACTACTTATATATTGGCAACTATAAAATATTTCATAGCCCAGACAGATGTGTGCGGTAACGGTTGCATAGTAGTATTTTTTATGTTATAATAAACTAACTTGTTACAGATGTAATGAGTACTTTGACAAGCAGACGCATAAAGGTGAGTTATGAGTCCAGCATAGGCTGGGTTTGTATCTCATCTTTGTGCAAAAGAAAGCACACCTACCCTTTGGCGTAGGCGACCTCCACGAGCGGATAGTGGTCGAGATCGAGAAGACAAGGTTCTGACATGTACACTTTTTCCCTGATCTGGCTGTACACCACTGTGGTGCTTGGCCTCCTGGGCTCCGTGTTGCTGATCGGCAGGAAGGACACCTTCACTCCAGCGAGAGCTTTCTGGGCTGTCGTGGCTAACATCGTCGAGGCGGTTGCGGTCTTCGTGCTCTGGAGGCAGTCCGATCTGGATTCGTCCACTCTGGTGGCGGTCCTGCTCTGGGTGTCCGAGTACTTCTTCGCGGTCCTGGCGTTCTTCCAGATCGGCAAGTCGTCTCCCAACACTCCACGGTACGCCCTGTTCTCTGCCACCTGCTCCGTGTTGCTGGGTATCGGCACCAGTCTGCTGGTTCTCGGCGGAGCGTGATCGCGATGGGGCGACGAAGAAGGAGCCTTAGGCTTCATACTTCGTCGCCCCATCCGCGCCACTTTCTTTTATATTCTGCTTGTCATTTCACTCCATGAATGTGCATTCATGCTGATGAGTCCAAAAGGACGAAAGTGAAAATGCAAGGTCCGGTGTAATGTGTTTCTTATTTAGAGATATGAAGTGGCTTAGTTTTGATGGATCGCTTCCAGAACATGCTGACAGCAATAGACCCAACGAATAAGAGTGCTAACACCCCAAGACTTATAGCGACTGGTATGTGCAGGCCAATCCAGTCTATGCCCAAGAACAGTTTGGTGGGGGCTACGATCATCTTGAAAGATATCCAGGCCAAGATGCCAGCCAGACCCCACTCTAGCGCCCAGAACCGGTCAGAGATGGACTGATAGACAAAGAACAAAGCCCGGAGCCCCAGGATAGCAAAGACGTTAGAGCTGTACGCCACAAACCTATCTGGCGATACGGCCAGAACAGCTGGCACTGAGTCAACGGCAAACACCACGTCTGACAGTTCGATCAGAATGATGATAGCCGCCATGAGCGTCAGCATACGTTTGCCGTTGCGGATGGTTGTCAGCTTGTGGCCATCAAACCCATGGTAAACCGGCAAGATTTTGGTGATTGTTTTCCAGAGTCGCTGTTCGGTGATCTCCACCTTTTCCTCGCCGTAGTCGCCATGAGCTTCCTTGATAGCTTTCCAGGCAGCCCGCAGCAGGATAAGCCCAAAGAATATGCTAATCCACGCAAAAGCCTTTAGCAGTTGAAAACCTAGCACGATAAAAACCAATCGGAAGAAAATAGCCCCGGCAATGCCATAGTTCAGCATGCGCCGCTCTAGTTTGGGCGGTACCGCAAAACTGGTAAAAATAAGACTCATAACAAACAGGTTGTCCAAAGACAGGGCTTTTTCGATTGCCCATGCTGCCAAATATTCACTGCCTGCTTGGGGGCTGATGAACATAAAGACTGGAATGGCAAAGGCCAATGCTGCGCCAATATAGATAAGAGACCAGATGGTGGCCTCTTTGGTGCCGATGACGTGGTCTCGTTTGGTGTGGTGGGCTTCTATGATGGCGTACAGGACCAATACGGTAGCAACCGTGGCATACATGAACCACGGCACATGATAGTGATGCACGCTTGCGGCACCCGAAGAAGCAATAAAACTTAGCATAGAGTTACCTCAGCATAATATGGGAATGCTTCAGAGTCTACCCCAGATCTCGCTCTTGGGTGCCAAAATTGGCCTATTTCGAGTGACAGTTCGTTCTGGTTCGCCAAGCGTACCCGTAGGTACGCTTGGCGAACCAGGGCGGATTGGCGCCGAAAGGGACGGTTTTGGCGTGGGATTGGAGATCTGGGGTAGACTCTATGCAAGTGGCAGATGAAAAGTAAATGTCGACCCTTTGCCCTGGCTACTCTTGACCGTAATGGCGCCACCGTGCATTTCGACAATATTTTTAGCGATGGCCAGGCCCAGCCCGTACCCCTGGGTGTCCTGTTTACTGCGGGCCGAATCGGCGCGATAAAAACGGTCAAAAATATGTGGTAGGTCTGACGCCCGGATACCCATGCCCTGGTCTTTGATCTGGATAAGCGCTTGTTTCTGGCTCTTGCGTACGGTGACCTGGACCTTTGACTTCTTGGGACTGTATTTGATGGCGTTATCCAGCACGGTAACGACAGCCTCTGTTAGGCTGGCCTGTTCGCCGCGTACCTTCAGGTGGGGTGCAACGGTTGCTTCGATCTGGACATGCTTGGTCTGTGCCAAGGTAGTCGTGCGGGCTAGTGAGTCGGCTATAACCTTCTCTAGCTCTACGTCCACAAAATCATCACTATTATTCTCTAGGCGTGCCAGGCGTAACAAGCCCTCTGACAAAACGGTCAGCTTAGCCAGTTCTTCCAGATTGCTGCGCAATTGATCTTTGGCGGCGTCTAGTGTCAGTTTGGGGTTCATCAGGGCCACTTCGTTCTCGGTTTGCATGACGGCCAAGGGCGTACGCAGTTCGTGGCTGGCATCGGCCGTAAAGCGCTCTAGGGCATCATGAGCTTCTTCTATAGGCTGCAGCGTGCGGCGTGCCAGGTAATAGCACAGTATGCCGCCGCCCACTAAAATAATGAGGTTAATCAGCACCAGACGATTCAAGATGTGGGTTTTCGCCTCGGTATACTGCTGCCGCCGTTGGTCGAAGAATTGGTCCAACGCCGGTTCGGTTAGTCGAAAATCTGGCAAGCGGCGAATGACCACTCCCTGGCGTTCGTAGTCTCTGTTGAACTCGTGGACAGCACTCTGAAAAATGATGGCACTAAAAAACAGGCTGATGCTCATGAGGATCACCAGGTAGAGTGCGGCTAATTTAGTGTAGGTTTTACGAAACATTAGTTCTTAATTCCGAATGTATAACCGAACCCTCTCTTTGTATGGATAAGACGGGGTTCGCCATAAGGCTTATCTATTTTAGTACGAAGGTAGCCAATATACACCTCTACTGTGTTGGGCAAGATATCGGCGTCGTAGTTCCAGACGTGCTGCATTATGGTGTCCTTGGTCAGGATGCGCCCACTGTTGCGCATGAGGTATTCCAGGAGCGCGAACTCCTTGGTGGTCAGATCTATTGGCTTCCCCTGGCGTTCTACGGTCATACTTTCTGGATTTAGCGTAAGGTCTTCGTAGGTCAGGACGGGGTTATTTGTTTGCTGTGGGCGTCGCAGCAAGGCACGCACTCTGGCAATTAACTCTACAAAAGCAAATGGTTTTACCAGATAGTCATCGGCCCCGGCATTCAGCCCGGCAGCCCGATCTAGCACCCTGTCTTTGGCGGTTAGCAGTAGCACCGGGGTATGGATGTGCTGTTCCCGTAGCGACTTCAAAATACCGATGCCGTCCAGGCGGCCCGGCAGCATGCGGTCTAGAATGATCAGATCATACGGTTCGGTGGTGGCCAATCCCAGGCCTTTGTCGCTGTCGTAGGCTACGTCTACCGCGTATGATTGTTGCTCTAGACCTTGCTTGACGGCGTTGGCAATCTTGTGCTCATCCTCGACTACTAAAATCCTCATAGGATAGATTGTACCTGTTTATAGCTGAGATGTATCTGAGAGGCCCTCCCTGGGACTGCATCAACTATCTGGCTAAAAGGCGAATTTTGTATTACCCTGCTATCAAGAGCCTACCTAAGCAAAGGACCTCCGTTGAGCGAAAACATACAAGTAACACACCATCAAGGCTCCGGTTGGCGGCTCTGGATCCGTGTCATATTCCCCTCTATTGCGGGTCTGGTCGGGTATCTCATGCTGTCGCTGTTGGTTATTGGTATTCACCTGCTCTTTCTGAGCATGAACCCTGACTTGGTACTTCCCCACTTCTTTAATAGCGGCGTAGACAGCCAACTAGTAAACACCTACGACACCAGTTTTTTGCAGCCCGTGAACGACGCCTTTCGAAACGACACGCTCAGTACCCTGACCACTGCACTGCTCTGGGGCTTTGTGGGCTGGGTCATCTACAGTGTCCTGGACTTCTCTATCACTACTATCAAAGAAGTACGGCAGTCCGCTAAAGAGGTAACTATGCCCGGCCAAAAAAATCAGCTGGTCCAACACCCCTTGCGGCGGTTGTTGGTGGTTAGGCTGCTCTGGCGCTTTTTCATCGGAATGCTGGTTATCACCTTTACGGCTCTGGCGTTGCCCTATATGGGTCGCCTGTTTGGTCAGGATGTATTGGTACTGCGCTCGGCAGAGGGCACGCAAGCGCTCAAACATTTTGGAATCGCCATAGGCGGCTGGATGATCATCTGGCACATATACGCAGTGCTCATGCGCCTCTTCGTCCAGCGCACCCGAGTCACCGGCGAAATCATCTACTAGAATGGGGCTCTGTTGTTCGGTGCTCGATTAATTTGTTTTTCTATGAGGATGGCTGTAGCAATGTAGTTCCTGACCAACTTGCCACCGATTTCTCTTAGTATCGGATTGTGGTTACCCTGTAGTCTATTGAGTTCATCACACGCCCAAAATTGGAACAGAGATGCAGAGAGGTAGGTTTGTCTCTCATCCGCCCGAGTGAGGTTTTCGCCTAGATCTACAATGAGTTGCTCTACAGAACGGTAGGCCTCTTGTGGTGATATTCTTTCGATGGGATCAAGATAGCCATTTTGGCGTTCTTTCAGCGATATGGATCCGGCGATTTCTAAGAGGCGTGTAGTGATTTCGCGCATAGCATCAGGTGTAAGGAGGTCGTCAGACGTGGGGAGGCTGATCTGATCACTCCACGTGTTGAGTCGCTCCTGCAGCACGTCCACCCGCATCTCACGAATCCGATTACGTGCCCATTTCCTAGGCTCTTCGTGGCCGTCGGCGTATAAAATCATATCAATGGGCCCATGTTTGTCATGGAGCATCATTTGAGAACCGAGCAGCTCAATAAAATCATCAAAGCCAAGTGTTTCCCCAAGAGGAAAGTATCCGGCTTGCTGTTTGATTGTTTCTACAGTGGGCGCTTCTGTGGCAATTTCATACCACCGGCGCATATCCTCTGACGTAAGGGTTTTTGCCTGCGTGTCAATACGGACAGTTCCGTCATTTGCCACAAAGACTTCTTCTACCTTTTCTGCGATGTCAGAGGCGTAACTAGCCAACATTTGGCAAAAATCTGCATCTGAATTAGCGTCCTGAAATCCGAAGAGCGCTTGCTCCAATGTGTTGCTGTCAGCCTGTGGGTAGCTACCGATAAATTCGCCTGGGGCATCTCCTGTTCGGTGAAAAGCTATGATTAGACTACTCCTGGCATGTCCTTCCTCTGTCCTTAAGCGATGATGGACCACAGAGCCGGAGGGGAACACAGTAGTAAGTGGCCTCTCTTCATCATATATTTCCACAACTGCGTTATCGCCCGAACGCACCTGCCGCTGCAGAGCAAAAACCTGGTCTACGTCCTCTGGGTTAATAAAAATTGAGGCGTTCTCCGTAGAGAAAACTTCGCCCCCAGGACCCGTTAGGCTATCCCTTACCCCTATATGCGTACCGGGCAAAAACACGAAATTCTGTCCTTTTGGCCCACTGGCCTTCCCTTTTTCCCAGGTAACCAGTACTTTATACTCATCTCTGTAAGGGGTATTGTCGATATGTAGCATGTTGTCTTGCGCCCGTGCACTAATAGGTCCCGTATCTTTTGCCCGCGCATCCACTACACGCACGGCTCCGCCAACCCTCTCAGATATGAGGGCAAGAGCTAAGGGGTGGAAAAATGCGCCACTAAACCCTTTATTGGCAAGAAAGTCTGGTTGATTGCGCAGGTTGGCATAACTATGCAGGAGGCTCTGACTACCATCTCTTTGCATTAGTTCATCATAGTCGCCCACCAGCTGACCAAAATGTTCACGATCAATCAAGTCGCCAAATACCACGGCGCCGTCCTCTTGAATAATGGCAGATAATTGGTCAAAACGTTCAAGGATTTCTGCACCTTCTTCGGCCCCATACTCCGTTTGCCATGCCTCAAGCAAAGTTTTCCGTAACGCTCCTCGGTATTGCTCTTTGTATTCCTGCCCCCGAAAGCGGTTATAGGCCTCTGGCGCACTTACCTCCTCGGGCAGGACAAGTCGAGGGCGGATTGTTGTGGCGGGTATTCTTTCCGCAAGTAATTGGTCTATGCGTACGTCTGGCATGTCGGGGAAGTCCAGGGTGACGGCATGTATTGCCGCCTCTGGGCTTGGTGCGTGACTACAGACTATGGGCGGCAGTGCAACATCACTGCCTATGGCGACTTGCCCTACGACCTGGGCAGCCTCAGCGGCTGTCAGCGGTGCCAGTAAGCGGGGCTCTTCTACAATTGATATTTTTTCAGGTGTTCTATCCATGCCCAGCCTCTCAATGAGACATACATAAGATCGTAGATCAGTGAATGCGTTTGATGATATTTTCTACGCCGGGAGCCAGATTGTCTACGGGCAACTTTGTAACAGCAAAGTAGGCGCCACGTGCAACATCAACACCATTGCCTTGTCTACTCAACTGGCCTTCCACTGTCTGTATCTTGTAGAAGTACCTTTGTTTTAGCGCATCATTCTGCTGGGTAATGTACGTTACGCTGCCCTGTATTTTTGTACCGGTCTCTTCTAAGAACTCGCGCCCCAAGGCGACCCTCCGAGTCTCTCTCTCCTCAATCCTGCCCCCGGGAAAACCCCACAGGCCCGAACTAGCATCTTGGATAAGCAGCACTCTGCCTTTAGCGTCAAGGTAAACCCCATACACACTAGCACTTCTTGTGATCATATATCGATCTATTATAACCCAGGATCCCAGTCCGCACGTACCATAGCCCTACGATTTTGACATGTCCCGACGCTCAAGTGGGCTAGACACAAAGCTAGCGGTATCAAACACGACATCGTGGTTGGCTGATCATCTGGCACATATACGCAGTGCTCATGCGTCTCTTCGTGCAACGCACCCGGGTCACCGGCGAAATCATTTACTAAAACCTTGTCGCAATTAGCGCAATGGTATATTGAACACCGAATCGCCGCCACCCATGTACTGCGGCAACTTGCCATCCCACTTATCAATTGCCAGCTTTTGTAGGAACTCCTGGCTCAGAGACAGCTTCTGTACGTTTTGTGCTTCGGCGTCTAGCTTGGCACGATCTAGGTTAAATTTTGCTCGCTCTGCTTCCTGGGCTGCTACTTGCTTTGCTTCAATAGATTTGCTGAAGTCGCTACTAAAACTAAAGTTCACTATGCTGATATCCTCGATTCGTATCCCGTAGGGCTCAACCCGTGCTTTTATGCTCTCTAGAGCTTTTTGTTTTACTTCGGGCCGCTTGGTAAGCAACTCCGAGGCTGTGTACTGCGCGGTGGCCGCTTTGAAAGATTCTTGCACGGCGGGCACGATGACACGATCTCTGTACTGCGCGCCAATCTCCTTGTAAACGTTCGTGGCCTTTTCGCGGTTCAGGGCATAGTTGACGGCTAGGGTAGCGCTAACGACCTGTAGGTCGGAACTGGCTGCCTCTGCTTCTTCTTGCTGCTTCTGTAGACGTGTATCCATACGGTACAGCTTCTCGACAGGCCATGGGAGTTTAAGGGCCAATCCACTCTGAGTCTCTCTGTTTACTTCACCGTAACGAGTTACCACCCCCACTTGTCCTGCGTCAATAGTTCGGACGCACATCAGTGGCAGCAGAACCAAAAGAATTATGGGTATGGCAAGCTTCCATGCTATCGGTGGTATCGTTGGTCTAGTCACATTTAACTGAATAGGATTTGCAATCTTTGTCATCAATTTTTCCTCTTAAGAAATTTACTAGGCTTTCGTCTGTCAAGAAACGCCACACTTAATATTACTCCCATAAACACGGCACGGCCCAAGTCCATCAAGGTGCTCTGTTCATCGCTAGTGATTAACCCAAGAAGAAACAGGAAAGCAATTGTTGCAATCATGGGCGCAAGCTTCATGGTTTACTCCTGCTGACGGTTACGCAAAGTACTGCAAGCGGTATCGTTGCCATAACCCAGCGCCAGTTTTGTGTGAAGCTTACTATATTCAAAGCAAGCAAACCTACAACAACTACAGCGAGCCATCTTTTGCTTAGATTCACACTACTTCTTTTTGATTAATTGCTCTACGATGCGTGATAATGCAACCAGTGCAATCATGAGAAAGTAAAGCCCCAGGCTTGGCGTAGCTGACCTTGAAAAGGCGTATATGGTGAGCGCTAAAAGAAAAACCAGTCGCAAATAGTCCCAATTTGACCACTGCCATGAATTTTTTCTTGACTCTGATTCTTGTTTCACTGTTTTCCCATTCTTATTTGCTATCTTAGAGATTAGCATCGATAAGGCCACGGTACCATCACTGAATTAGGATTGTAGGAGCGAAAGACGGCAACGCAGTAGCCATTTCTAGTTGCCCATTGAGCAGCCGGAACTATCCCGAAAGATACAAGTCCTAATAGTTTACCCGTGGCCATTGAGGCGGCAGCGCCCGTAATCCACGCCATCGCATTAGTTTCACCCTTTGAAAAGTAAACGTTGTAGCCAGTCCACCCCCAAGAAACTGATGGATCCGCCACCACCGGATAAACCACCCCTGGAATATTGTGCTGCACGTGTTGAGTCAGAGTCTGTCCGTCTGTGGTGAACCAGGTCTGTATTGTTTTGTCTTCGGCGTCTTTAGCCCAAGGGGCTGCTACGGAAGCAATTGGCTCGCTCGACTCCGCCGCCAACACAATTGCTCCACCATCTGGGGTTAGTTCGATTCGGCCACCATTTGGCACGGTTACTTTGTAGTCGTATGCCGTAGGGGCGCTTGGGTTGTCGATGATGGTCAGCATGCGGACGCCGCCATCTTCTGTGGCTTGGACGGCGTTGGCTGAGCCATTGCCTGATTCGTAGGCGACGGTTCCGGCTGCTACCTGTGTGCCTTCGCTGGCTTCAGTGGCGTTAGGCAGTTGAATGTCTAGCTTTGGTCCACCTTCTGCACCAAAGGTAACGCCCTTTTTGGCGTCTTTTGGCACGTCTACCACTGTGCCATTTGTGGTACTGGTGGCTGCTGAGTCTGCGTCGCTTTGTGCAACCGTTTGATCTGAACTCTCCATTACGCCTGGAATGTCCTGCAATGTTTCTTGTACCTCGGAGTGTGATACTCGTCGATCTCTGTTGGTGTGGCGTCTGCGTCCTTGTGGCTGAGCGCCTGCCACTACTGGCAAGCTGACCGAAAAGATCATAGCTAGCAAGAACAGTGCCGAGATTACCCTGAGTTTATTTTGTTTTATCCATCCGTTTTTGTGTAATGCGGCCCCCAAGTTTGTCTGAGACATTGCTCACACGCCTTCCGTATTAGTTGGTATCGGCATCATAACGGGGACGGATTAGGGAACATATTGGTTGTGTTTGTGAAATGATTCTGGCTTAATGTTTTATTAATAATTGATACGAAAAGAATCGCCTTTTCGAAAGTGGCGATTCTTAGGAAGACCTGCGGTACCCTACCGCTCGGTGCTGCGGGTGCCTACGAGAGTCCAGGTGTCATCCTCTAGGCGTAGGCGGTAGGTGGTGCGTCCGTCTGTCATGTCAAACAGTCTTATGACGTGCTGGCCTTTGCGTACCAGGTACTGCAAACCGTCGCTGAATGTGCAGCGGGTGTTGCCGAACTCGATCTCTTTTGGAAAGGACTTTAGCCCTCTGCCGTTTAGGAAGTAAAAGGCGTTTACGTTGACTACTTGGTTTAGTGCGTACATATCATTGGCTCCTTCAGAAACTTACACATCACATTAGCCGACTTCCTGGCAGAGCCAGAAACTCTGCTAATGCTCTTGGCACCCAGCACATTTTTTCTCTGCGGTACTCCCTTCACCGTATTCAGATACGGCTCGGTCTGTTCCGCGAGAAGAAAATGCACTGGATGCTCAAGTGTGTAACTTCTATGTTTTTATAAAGGTAAAAGAAACTAGGCGAAACAGTCTTTATAGATGCTCGCAGACGGCTTTAGAACAAAAGGTGTCTGGTAGGAGTTCCCGAACCGTCCGGTCGGTTGTCCGTAAACAGATGCCTGTGATGATATGTAGGCTCGCAGGGACCAAGGTGTGCGTGCCAAGATGTATATAAAAGTCTGAAAGTAGATGGTCTCCCATACCTCCATGACCTCCTAAATTTTAGCATGACCGTTACGAGGTACCGCAAGTATCAAATGTACAACAGGCGTTATTTGGTGGCTGTGGGCGCGGTTGAGTAGATGCTCACCACTAGGTAGGTTGTCTCGGCATTACTGGACTTGCTAAACTCTGCCGTGGCAATGCCTACTTTGGATACCCTGTTGGTAAGCATGCAGTCTTTGTGACCTTCGTTGCTTGTCAGCCAATCATCGACATATTTTTTGGCTACGAGGGTTGGGGCAATGCCCAGGTTCTCGCAACTGTAGCTTGTCTTAAAGCCATGGCCAGCGAACAGATCGTAGTAGTACTGACCTTTCAGGCTCTGATGTGAGTAGTATTGGTGCTGCACCATGTCCTTCAGGCGTTCTTCGGCAACGGCAGTCAGTTGGGGGTCCAGGGTAACGTTAGGCACATGTATTTCGGTCCGGGCAGCGTTGACCAGCTGCAATAGCTCCGACGTGTCAGGTGCATTAGAGGTATGGCTGATCGAATCTAGGGGGTTTCGCAGGCTGGCATGGGGCTGAAACAACGTTACCAGGCCAGCACCGATGCCAATAAGTCCCAGGCTTACTACAATTCGGCCGACATACGCCATAGAACTGTACCCACCAACGGCACGCATCCAGCGCTTGGGCTTTTTAGCCGAGCTGTGTTTTTTGCCAGGATGTTTTTTGTGTGATTGTTTCATGTCAATTATATATCTTGACTTTACCATAAGCATGGTTGTTTAACGGCATTGTACCCCTATATGCCCAATCTTTGCTTGAGGGCTGCCGTTTCGCCCGGCAACGGCCATGGGTTAAACACGCAGCCATTGAGTGCGATTGACTGTTGTTGCATGACAGGGGCGGCCTGCCCTGCTCCGCCACAGTTACTGTGGTCAAAACCAAACCAGTGTCCGGTCTCGTGGTTTATTACCATAAATCGGTAGTCTTCCAGGCTACCCCCCGAGGCGTTCCAGGCTGGCGAGGCAAAGCGCCAGCGGTCAAAGTTGATCACTACGTTGCTGCCTACCCGGCAGCTCCACATAGCATCACAGATAGCGCCAAAGCTCGGCATCTGGTCGGGCGCAGTCAGCCAGGCGGTAAAGTTACAGCCGCTGCTAGCTTGCGAGAACGTCACCAGCCCACCCACTGACCAGCCGCGGGCATCGGCCAGGGTGGCAGCAAACTTGCTCCCAAACTCACCCAAGTAGGCATTGTCGACACCTCGTGTTGCCACGCAGTAGGTATAGTGCCTGGCGGCCTTGCGGGCAACCAGGCCCACACTGACCTTCTGGCCGGCGGCGATCGCCTTGGACACCTGATCGGCGGCGGCGTCGCTGTTGTCCACCACAATACCCCAAGCCGCTCCACGTTTTTGGATGTAGGCTTTCACGAGGTCCCGGTTGAGTGTAAAGGCATCACCCTGGGGGCTGTACCACCCACCAATGTCTGGAGGCGTGACCGTGTGAGATTTTTGCTGATAGGTTATGGTGATACTGGTATTTTGCTGCTTCTGCAGGCTCTGCTGGGCTGGCTCGAGGTCTTTGGTCTTCTTCTGGGGTTCGACTGTGCGCAACTGCAGCGTGACGTTCTGCTGGCCGTTTTGCAGCGCGTGGGTCAGGGCTTGCTTTATGGTGTCTTTCTGGGCAGTTACTCCATCTTGGGCTGGCACCAGGGTAAATATGTTGTTTTGCAGGACAATCTTGGCATCTGTAACCGGCCTAGAAAAGGCGGTGGCCAAGCGGTTTGCCTCGGCTTCTACTTTTGCGGAATCCATGGATACCGAAGTCTCTAGCGTATGTTTTTTCAGCACATTACTAATGGGTAGCCAGCTTCGCTCTGACTTGAGCCGTGCAATGGTAGCGGGGGCGTCCACCTTGGCGTCGATACTTTTCAGGGGCAGTTGCTCGTGCTTGTCCTGGTGATTGAGGGTCAGGGTGTCATGTCCTAAGGTCTTGGCCTGCAGCGTTTTCTCTATCTGCGAGAAAGATTTGCCGCCCACCTTCTGTCCGTCAATAGTCGTGCGTGGAAAGGCTCGGGCGTTAAAAAACAGATAGGCCACCACATTAATAAGTACAAAGTACGCCAAAAAAGCGCCGAAAATCAGCACAAACTTACGATTCTTAGCGATAAGGCGCAGACGCATTGTTACTATTTTATTACGTCTGTAAGATAATACATACTTGGTGTGTCGAACCTGGCGTATAGTGTACTCAGCATGAGCGAACTAAGCCGGTAGTAAGCATATGGCGAGATCCAAGTTTATTATCGTTTCTAATAGGCTGCCAGTTAGCGTCTCTAAAGAAGACGGCAAGCTTGTATTTACTTCTAGTTCAGGCGGGTTGGCCAAGGCTATGGCCAGCCTAGATTCCAACGCTAAGGACCGGATATGGATTGGCTGGCCTGGGATTGCCTCGGACGATCTTACATCTCAAGACAAATCGGCCATTACGCGCAAGCTCAAATCATTTGGATGCTACCCCATTTTTCTGACAAAAGCGCAGGTCGACAACTTTTATGCCGGATATGCCAATGATACTATCTGGCCACTTTTTCATTATTTTCAGTCACTTGCCCAATACGATGCTGCCTACTGGCAGGCTTACAAAGAAGTTAACGATGTGTTCCGGCGGGCGATTGTACGCAAGGCTGAACCTGATTCAGCCATCTGGATCCACGACTACCATCTCATGCTGCTGCCACAGCTGATCAGAAAGGCGTTGCCAGGTGCTACCATTGGCTTCTTCCTGCACATTCCCTTCCCGTCATACGAGATCTTTCGACAGTTGCCAAACAGAAAAGAGATTCTGCAAGGACTGTTGGGCGCTGACCTGATTGGCTTTCATATTTATGACTATGCTCGTCACTTTCTGAGTAGTGTTCTGAGGGTCCTTGGCCTAGAGAATGACAGTGGTTCTATCATAAAGGGCACTCGTATCGTTAAGGTAGATGCTTTCCCTATTGGTATTGACTATCAAAAATGGGTTGACTCACTGGAGGACGATCAAACAAAGGTCGAGCTGCAGAAACTGCAAGAGCACTACAATGGCCAAAAGATCATTATATCTATGGATCGTCTTGATTATTCCAAGGGTATCCTCAAGCGTCTTGAAGCGTTCGAGCAGTTTTTGCGTAGTGCACCTTCGTGGCATAAAAAAGTTGTCTTGCTCATGGTGGCGGTGCCTTCGCGTACAGAGGTGGATACCTACAAAGAACTCCGCAACGAGATAGAAAAAGCGGTAAGTCGTATCAATGGTGACTACGGAACAGTGGACTGGACACCTATTTCGTATCAGTTCAAGAATCTCCCCTTCGAGCAGATCAGCGCACTATTGGCGCGGGCTGACGTTGCGCTGTTGACTCCTCTCAGAGACGGCATGAATTTAGTTGCAAAAGAGTATATCGCCACAAAACAAAAAGCCTCAGGCGTGCTGATCTTGAGCGAGATGACCGGTGCGGTCGACGAGCTGCCCGAGGCGCTGCGTATCAATCCAAATGACACAGCCTCGGTGGTTCAGGCACTCAAGATTGCTCTCAAGATGTCCCAAAAAGAAAAGCGAGCCCGGCTGTTGGCTATGCAGCGCCGCCTGTCCCGCTATACCGTTCAGCGGTGGGCGGCGGACTTTATGGATCAGCTGCAAAAGTCCAAGTTGGCACAGACGCAAGAGAGCAACAAACTGCTCACCCGTGAGAGAGAAGACAAAATTGTCCGGCAATTTCAAAAAGCCAAGAATCGGCTGCTTTTCTTGGATTACGACGGTACTTTGCGCAAATTTGCTGCCAGCCACCACCCCGCCCAGGCCCGCCCGCCCAAACAACTGCTCCAGCTGCTCCACCAACTGGCCCAGCTGCCCGATACGCGCATTTGTATTGTTAGCGGTCGCCCTCGTGATGCACTAGAGATGTGGTTTAGCGAATTACCCGTCCTGCTGGCTGCCGAACACGGCGCTTTTATGAAATATGACGGCGAATGGTCACAGCAGCCTTCGTCACTTCACGAACATCGTAAGCACATCATGCCTATACTCGAGCAGTACGCCGAGCGGACGCCCGGTGCCCGTATAGAAGAAAAAGAGTCGGCTATTGTCTGGCATTACCGTACGGTGCCTACCGAACTGGCCCATGCCCGCAACGCAGGCCTGAGGTACGAGCTGCGGCAGTTGCTGGCGGGCAGTGATATCCTGGTCCACAATGGCGCAAAGGTAATAGAGATCAAGCCCCGCAACGTCAATAAAGGGATTGTGGTCGAAGATTTACAGGCTATGTATCCTTCTGATTTTGTCATGGCCATTGGCGACGATTACACTGACGAAGACATGTTTCGGGCGCTCCCCGAAGAAGCAAATAGCATAAAGGTAGGACTTGGCGGTACCGAAGCACGGCATCAGATTGTGTCAATAGAGCAAGTGCTCAAGCTGTTGCTCAGACTGGCGCAGGTAGAAATGAAGCCTAAACAGTAGCGTGGGCGATCTTCAGGATGGCGCTTGCCAGGGCTGGTGGGCTTTGGGCCAGGACCGTAAAGCCCGAGTTGTAGTCACCGCTGAGGGCGCTGGTAGCCTCGGAGGTTACTAGGACAGAAGACTTAGCCGGCTGAGCTTCGTCTGATACGAGTGCCCGACCAAATGAAAACGGAGTTGCCTCTGCTGGCAGCTCCGTTGTTGTCTCGAACCGTACGCGCTTCATGAGATCTATGCACTCTACTAGTGGCGCCAGCTCATCTGTGGTCACATCCGCGGTCATGATCATGAGCTTGTAATTCTCTGGCAAATAGTACAACGCATGCAACACATTAGTAAAAGCCTCTGAGCCAGCTTTTGGTGTATAAACCATCCAAAAATCAGGTGCTGCTTTGTAGTCCTGTACCCCGCCTTCTCCAAACAGTGTGGTGCTCATAAGTCTTCCCTCTTTCCCGAGCTTGGCTCGTTCTATATGTTACAATGTTACCTTATGTGTTCGTATCATTGACTGATCTTGGAGAGATTCAATGCAGAACAGCTCCCTTCTCTCCAAGAAAGTCGTCTGCAAAGGTGCTTTACAGTCATGATACGTTTTAAAATCGGAACATGTCAACATTTTTTTTATGTTCTTGAGGCTGGTGTACTAAGATAATTGTGGAGTATCAATGAAGTTTTTTAAGAATACCGAATTAGCAAAGATCTATAATGTCTCAGAGAAATCTGTACGCAATTGGGTTCAGGCTACTCAAGAAGGCAAGCTAGACTTACAATTACACGAAAAAGAGGGACGCTTCTATGTGGCCAATGTCACCAAGAATACTATCCTCATAGAGCAACTCATTGAGAAAGGCAGAAAATACAAAAACAAGCGTGCACTCAAAACTATCTCGCCCAAGCCTGAGTTTTACGAGACGTTTGACCACAAACAGATACTAGATATTATTTCTCATCTCACCATTCATCACGAGATACCTCTGCCGTACAGCTATGTTAATGGTGGGGCGACCTACTGGGATGATTACGCAAACCGGCTTGCCAATGAAGGCACTCGTAATATGCTGACAGCAACCATTGACCTGCTAGGGGCTAGCACTGATACATTAGACCATCTGGTTGGGGGCCATAAGTATGTCAACATTGTAGACCTAGGGCCTGGAAACGGCATGCCAGCAAAGGGACTCCTTGAGCATTTCCTTAAGCTTGGAAAGTTGAAGCGGTACGTTACTCTTGACATCAGCAAGGAAATGCTGCAGATTGCGGAGAAGAATATCGGCACGTGGTTTGACGGTCGAGTTAAGTTCGAGGGGTATGCTCGGGACTTTAGCCGGGAACGATTTGACGATTTATTCACCGAAGATGCTATTGGTAAAGATGAAAGCGATACGCCAGTAAATATAGTACTGTTGCTAGGGGCAACCCTGGGCAATCTCAGGACTCCGGATCAGGCGTTGTGGGCCATTAATAACAGTTTGGGCATCAACGATTTGCTTGTATATAGTGCCAAGCTTGATACTGTTAATTCGCGACGTTATTTTGATTTCACCACCTCCGCAAATCAGAAGCTTGCATATAACCACAGAATGATTCTAGATTTTTTGAACATCGACGAAGATCTTTACGATGTCGTGCAAAATTTCGACGAAAAGAAACAAGCCAGATCCATCAGTATAACCCCCAAGATGGCACTCACGGTAAAGTTTACCTTCCCACAAGGTTTCAAATATATCCACATCAATAAAGGCCAGTTGATCACTGTTTGGCGATACTGGCACCACGACGGCCCGGGGCTCATTGAGCAGTTTGAGAGGAATGACTTTGACATGATGCAGGCTACAAAAACCAAAGATCAAGAGTTTCTGCTGCTAACCTCCAAGATTAAAACCCATAAATAGTCTACCCGACAGCTCAAGAATATTAAGTGATTGTTAAGGGGCGGTGATCGTGGCAAAGCTATATTTAAGCCAGCAGACTCTCAATTAAAGATGAGTTTTATCCTTCTGATGCTAGTTCATTTTTGATTCGGGCGTCGAGTTCATCCATTGTCTTCATAAACTCTGTTGCCAGGTCAATTTTGTACTTGCTGGCTATGACAAGGATGGACCAAAGGCAGTCACTGAGCTCGTGTGTTAGTTTTTTATCTACATCGTCCATAGCACGCAGGCCGCTCTTGGCCATGATGATTTTTGACAGATCACCCACGTCTCCTACGAATCCTGCCATTAACTGCTGTTCGTTCCAGCGGACACCGCGTTGCGTTTCATTTAGTTGGTCGTACTTCTCTCTTAGCTCTAGTGCTCTACTGACGATTTGATCGAAGTTCATCCAGGCTACTCCTTTAAGCGTTACTTGATACTATACTAGACTGTTTTGATGTGCCCGATAGGCTGTTATGGTTGCTTCAAAATCATGCGCTATATTCACTTTACAGAAGAGAATGCTACGAACCTTTCTGCACGGATAGCTTTAGGATCGTGTAGACAACGATGACTTCAAATCAGGAGTACTTACTGCTTATTACAAAACTCAACTCTAATACCTGACTATATTCGGATTGTTAAATAAAGATTAAGCCAAGTCCATTGCGATAGAGTCCTCACAAAACCGCTTGCTATAATGCCGCCATGACATTGGTGGTAGACGAAAAATATCTTTTGCATGACCGAGGGATCTTCATGCTTGCAGATGGTGAAAAAGAATATGAGCTGACACCCCTCAGCGACCTACCCACCGATGAAAAGCCGCGGGAAAAGTTGCAACTGCTCGGCCCAAAGGCTCTTGGCGTGGCCGAGCTAGTAGCGGTACTCCTGAATGTGGGCACTAGAAAAGAAAATGTCTTGTCTATGGCCCACCGCATCCTCAAAGAATACGGCGAGACTGCCATCATGAACGAGACCGACCCGGCCAAGCTATCGGAGGCGCTCAATATTCCCCTTGGCAAGGCCTGTCAAATAGTTGCCAGCTTTGAGCTGGGCCGCCGATACTTCTTGAGCCGGCAAGGCAAGGCTACCTATGTACGCAGCGCCAAGCAGGCTCATGTGTACCTCAAGGACATGGGCACCAGCCAGAAGGAACAACTTCGGGGACTCTATTTAAATAGCCGCCATGAAGTTATCCATGACGAGGTCATCTCGGTAGGCAGCCTGACAGCAAACATCGTGCACCCCCGCGAAGTATTTCAGCCTGCGCTTATCTATGGCGCTGTGGCAATTATCATTGCTCATAACCATCCTTCTGGCAGCCTAGAGCCCACAGCCGCTGACCGTATAGTCACTGCCCAGCTGGTGGATGCCGGCCGGGTGTTGGGTATTGATATTCTGGATCACCTTATTATCAACCAAGATTCATTCGCCAGCATTATGGAAGAGACGCCCCGTGGCTGATTATGCGCTAGATCCCCCTTCGGCGGTGTTGGCACATGATTCGGCACCCACCTGGCTTCTTCACGATGGTAGCGACACTCGTGAGCTAGAGGATCTTATCGTCCACGTACGATCTGGTGATTATTTTATAACTTTGGCTACCTTGCTCGATTCTATTAGTGATGAGCTGACCGTAGAGAACCGTGCCGAGGCAGCGGTGCTGCAACAGCTCATACAAAATCTGATTTACTTAGACAAAACCTACAAGCTTATCAAAAAAGATAACTAAATTGCCAATATAGAAAATTAATTCTATTATATCCCTGCTTGATACTGGTACAAGCTACCTGCAAGTGAGGTGTTCTTGTTGGAACGGTCAGCATGACTGACCCCGAATCAGAAGGAGTCCGTAGTGGACACCACTGACAATACCCCGCGGCAGTCCGCGAACAGCGCAATGGCTGCGAGGCTGCTGGTTCTTGTCGCTGGCGTGGCCGCCATCGGCGTCGCCGCCATCGAGACCAGCAACGCAGGTGCGTTGTGGGCCCTCATCCTGGTGGCCTGGGGCGTTCAGGAGATCGATCGTAAGGGCGAGGTTTCCCCTCTGCTCTACGGCGCAGCCATGGCTGCTGGCTACGCCGTCATCGGCGTCATCTGCGTTTACGTGGAGAGCGTTCAGCCGCTGTGGGCCATGATCTTGGTCAACTGGCTCGCCGACGCGTTGGTCGATGGACTGAGCGACTAGCCCACCACCACACCTATACCCTCCGACTTTTCTGCATGCGGCTTCGGCCAATACTGTATGACAGGTCGGAGGGTTTAATTCTTTATTAGACATATTTATGGATGGGTATGGTAAAAAGTTCTATAATATCTACGCTTAGCATAAGTCTCTAACTTCTGTTTTAAGCAAGGTGTTCTTGTAGTTTGATATGTCATCAGTGCTCGGGCCGAGTTGGTCCACGGGTTTCTACCGTATCCAGCGTATATCCCTAGGAGGGATTGTGACCACAGCAAACGATAGTGACCACGCGACGAGCTGGCTCAGCTCCATCGATGCGATGACCAAGGCGGTCTTTTTGACCTACGTGGGAGGGCTGCTGGCCATCCTGTTGGCCGTCTTGGGCGATCACAACGCTGGCGGCCTGTGGGCCTTCATCCTGGTGGCGTGGGGTGCTATGCGCGTCCGAGAGGGTTCGGCCATGCTGCCTCTGGTGCACGGGGCGCATTACGCCGCGGGCTACCTGCTGATCGGGTTGATCTGTGCGCTCGCGCACGACATCGAAGGTCTATGGGCCATGATTTTGGTTAACTGCTTCGTCAACTACCACGCCCATCTGCGCAGCACGCGCTGCAGCTGCGATCGCTGACAGAACACCATTACCCTCCGACTACATACTCATTGGCGAAGCCAATGCTTATCACTGGTCGGAGGGTTTCAACTTTTGTCTTTATACAGTTCGGGATAGATGGTTTTGGTGACTTCGTCTACTTCCCTTCTGAGCTGGGGGAAGACCACGCCTTCGCGGGCGGTTACGCCTTCTAGGTACCAGAATAAGCGCTCCGAGAATCCAAAGCCGCAGGCTGGTGGCATGGCGTACTCCAACGCTTCTACATAATCAACGTCGAGCATCATGGCCTCGTCATCACCGGCGTCACGAAGGGCTTGCTGCTCTTTGAAGCGATTGAGCTGATCTACTGGGTCGTTCAGCTCTGAATAGGCCTTGCAGAGTTCGCTGCCGCCAAGGAGCAAGTTGAACTGCTCGGTCAGCTCCGGCTTGCCGGACTGGGTTTTGGCCAGCGGTTGTAAAAAGGTGGGTATGTCTACCAAAAAGGCGGGTCCGGCAATAGTCGTGCGTACTTTTTTCCAGAGCTTATCTATGCCACGAGAGCGGTTCTCGGTTTTTTCTACTTCTATCTGATGGTTCTTGAGCTGTTCTTTGACTTGGTCAAGCGTACAGGTGAAGACGTCCAGGCCGTAGTGCTCTTGGATTACATCTACAAAGCTAATACGTGGCCACTTCTGGTCATCGGTTCCTAGGTCTAGATCCATGCCGTTGGCGAGCTTGAATGCACGCTTGCCCCAGGTCTTATCGGCGATAGCACGTACCAGTCTTTCAGTTAGTTCCATGCCCTTTTCCCAGTCGGCATAAGCCCAGTACCATTCCATTGCCACATGCTCTGGCAGGTGTTCGTCGCTATAGTTCTCGTTGCGAAAACGTGGGCCGATATCAAATACTTTTTCGTATCCCCCGACCAGCAGCCGCTTCAGTGGTAGCTCGTGACTAATACGCAGGTAGAAATCTTGGTCTAGGGCGTCCATATGGGTGACAAACGGCGTGGCGTCTGCCCCACCGGTGGTGAGTTCTAGCACGGGAATGTTTATTTCTACAAATCCTTCATCTAATAAGAAGTGGCGTGTTGCTTGCCAAAAGGTACTGCGCCGCAGATAACGCTCGTAAACGTCCTTATTAACATTTGTGTCTATGTAGCGTCGGCGGAGGCGTTCTTCTTTATTAGTGAAGCCGTCTTGCTCTGTGGGCATGGGCCGGAGCGACTTGGTTAGCACCCGAAGCTTCTGCACGTCGATAGATATTTCTCCGGTTTGCGTCTTTATGACAGGTCCGGTGGCCTCGATAAAATCACCAGGGTCTAGCAAATTGATCTGCTCAAAGCCAAGCTGACTGTTTGGCGCCTCTAGACCTGCTAGGGTGTCATGCTTGAGGAAGAGTTGGATGGTTGCGGATGCGTCTTTTAGTACAAAGAAAGCGATCTTGCCAAATTTGCGGGTATTTATAAGACGACCATCGAGCGTGAC
This sequence comes from Verrucomicrobiia bacterium, assembly GCA_035489575.1. Classification (NCBI taxonomy): domain Bacteria; kingdom Pseudomonadati; phylum Verrucomicrobiota; class Verrucomicrobiia; species Verrucomicrobiia bacterium. The sequence goes on along the minus strand of DATHJY010000013.1, from coordinate 126,126 downwards.
GGTTTGTCCCTGCAGTTCCTCGAACTTGTCAGCGACTTCTTGGGCTGTGTGGGTTCTGGAGGTGGTGGCCGGGTATGGGTTGATGTCGAGCTTTTTTAGCTCTTCTAGTTTTCGTAAGCGTTCGTCGCGCAGTTCTTTTAAGGTAGCCATAGTGCCTATCTTACACGATTTTAGCATTCTCTCGCCACCCCATATCACATCTGGACGCGCATCCGGTGGGTACTATGGAATCGACGCGAGAATGCTAAAGTCGTGTAGCGAAAACGGGCTCAAACCGAAAGTGTAAACGGCAGCTGGTGTATGATGAGGACAGACAATTAATAGGAGAAAACCATGCAATCGACACTTAATCCTTACCTTAGCTTCAGGGACAAGACTCGTGAAGCTATGGAGTTCTACAAGACAGTTTTTGGCGGCAAGCTAGAGCTGCATACTTTTAAAGAATTCAACTCTGCTCATGATCCAAGTGAAGAAGAGAATATTATGCACTCAGTCCTGACCGCAGATAATGGCATAACATTTATGGCAGCCGATACACCTAAAAGTATGGACTACAAGCCGGGTGCAAATATCAGCATGTCACTGAGTGGCACCAACGATAGCGAGTTGTCTGAGTATTTTCAGAAGCTGTCAGCTGGCGGCACGGTAACGCAACCACTTGTAGCTGCTCCGTGGGGTGACAAGTTTGGCATGCTGATAGATAAGTTTGGCATTACCTGGATGGTTAACGTTACGGCAAAGAAATAAACGATCCTGGTCTGTTAATAAAGAAAAGCATGGGCTGCGCTCTCAGGCGTCTATAAGATTTCTCTAATATACTGGTTGCTTTTTCTTAGCATAAGTACTATTTTGAGAGACAATAAGGGGTATCAAAAAATTGAAAAAGTTACGATCGTTCTCTCCAAAAATTAGAATGTTTATGGTTGGAGGGCTCACTGCTTTATTTGGTGGTGCTTTTCTTCTGCAGCATACCCTTGCGGCGCCGGGTCAGTTCAGTATCACGGGAGCAGGCAGTGTTCAGAATGGTAACAATATAACCGTCGGTGTGCGGGTCAACCCGGGAACGGCTATAGATACAATCGATGCTACTCTGACTTACGATCAGTCTAAGCTCCAGTTTGTATCTGCCAATTCAGGTGGGTCTGGCTTTCCGTACGAACTACCAGGCTCGGGCGGCGGTGGCACCGTGGGCATGGTTCGATTTGTTAGCCCAGGAACAGTTTCTACGGATGTTCTTATTACGCAGGTAACGTTCAAGGCCCTTGCTGGCAGTGGCACAACTAATCTGCAGGTCTCTGGCACCGGTGCGTTAGTGGGCGTTGGTACCACTCCTAGCAATGGCAGCGCGACTATAACCCTTACTTCTCCGGCGCCTGCTCCTTCCCCTTCCCCAACCCCTAGCCCCAATCCGTCCACCCCTAATCCTAAGCCAAGTCCCTCCCCTTCACCTTCGCCGAGCGGTGGTTCGTCATCCGGAGGCGGTTCTTCCTCGGGTGGCTCTAGCAACTCGGGTAGTGGTGGCAGTGGCTCTTCCGGTGGCACCGCTAACAATTCGGGTAGCAAGCCCGCTATTGATCTAGACGTACAGAGGCGCCGCATTGAATTCACCAAAGCACTCTTCTTGGCCAAGGCTAAAACAAAATTCCGCATGTTCATAAAATATGGTCTAGAGAATCAGCTGGTTGCCCAGACAGAGCTAACCGGCTTCGGTACCGAGCACGAGGTTATGCTGAACGAGAGCGTCATATTGCCCGGTACAAAGTTCTACTACCAGGTGATAGCCGAAGACGAGCAAGGCAATAGAACAGAAATGCCGGTAGAGACCTTTAAGACAAAGGGCTACAAGATCCATATGTATCTGGTAGACAAGTACGAAAAGCCTCTTCGTAATAAGAAGGTAGTGTTGCACTCTGACCCTATAGAAGCCAAGACTGACGAAAGCGGTGGCGTTGACTTTGATGACGTTGCACCTGGCAACCACACGGTAGAGTACGAGCAAGAGGGTAAGAAATACTCACAAGAAGTCACGGTCAAGGGACAGCCCATCAAGACCGCAGAGGATGGCGCTCAGGCTGCTGACGTCATACTGCAGCAGGCTGTGTTCAAAGAGCTCGCCGTTGTCGAAAACCGCCCATCCCTCTTACTACCAGCTAGCATCGCAGCTATGGTGGCACTGGTCGTCGTCGGAGCCTTCGTCTTGGTCAAGCGTCGCCGAGGGTTCGTGCCAAACTGGCCTGGAAGCCACGGTGCAGGACCTACACAAGCTGGCCCAGCAGGTACTCCTCCTGCCCCACAAGATCCGACTGGTAATCTAGTCGACAAGGTGTCTGGTCTGCAAAAGCCTGATCCTGGCAGTATTGTCTCGCCCAACGAGGACGATAAAGGCAAGCAATGAGAGCGGCAGTAAGGCGAAAGATAAAGCACCTCACAAAGCAAAGACAGGAGACTAACATGGCATCGGCACCCCGAGCTCAAGACATCACATCCAAAGTAAGACGACTATACGGCAAGCTGGCCAGAGACCCTAAGCGAACCATGATGGCGGCTTTCGTAGTTGTGTTCGCGGTAGCGGGTGCTTCCCTGTTGGTGCTATCGCGGGCAGCCGAGGCCGTTAGCAGTGTCAAGGACGGCCGCTGGAGCGACCCCACAGTTTGGTCTACTGGTCGTGTGCCGGCAACTGGTGACACGGTGACTGTTGGTAACAATGTTATCTTTGATCTCACCACGAGCCCCAAGATGGGCACGACTTACATCAGGGGTAGCCTGACCTTTGATCCCGCTAAAAGCTCCAAATTTATTACCAATGCTAACTTCATTGTTACGGGCAAGCTTACTATGAAGCCCGCCACGCCTGACGTAGAACATTTTGTGCAGTTTGTAGAGGTTAATGAGCCAGGCTTCCAGGGCGGCGGCATGATACCGCTCGATACAGACGTGGGCATGTGGGTTATGGATACCGGTCAGTTGGATCTGGACGGTGCATCTAAGACCAGCTGGACAAACCTTGCAGGTTCATGGAACCCCGCAAACGCAGACAACGGGGTAGCTAATAGGACAATTGTTCTCAAGGAGGTACCAGTGGGCTGGCGAGTGGGCGATGAGATAGTTGTCTCTCCCACAGAGGCACCAACTGTTGGTGCGTCAAGCTACAACGCTTTCGATGAGCGCAAGATTGAATCTATTTCGGGCAATACCGTTGTAGTTAACGATCGTCCAAGTAGGGCTCACCCTATGGTAAACAACAAGTGGACGGCGGAAGTGGGTAACCTGACGCGAAACGTTCGTATAGAGGGTACAGCCATTGCTCGACCTTTCGAAAACGACTGGGATGATAAGCGTCGTTTTAACGGCAGTTCTCACATCTTCATCCATTCCGACAAACCCCAGTTCATACGGGATGCCCAACTGCGTCATATGGGTTCGGGCGGTGTGGACGAGGCTATTAAACAACCCAACTTTAAGTTAGGCCGCTATGCCATACACATGCACCTGATGGGTGATGCATCACGCGGTTCGCTCATTGATGGCGTGGTAGCTCGCGACGGCAACTTCCATACCTTTGTGACTCATGCCAGCCATGGTGTGACACTGAGTAACAACATTGCTTATAAGGTAAAGTCGGCAGCCTTTTGGTGGGATCCGCATGATCTAGATAAAAATAGCGACAGCCATGACATTGTCTGGAACCATAACCTGGTGGCAAATACTATACCGCGTCACTACGGCATGTCGTTCTTCCTGCTGGGCGGTGTTGGTAACATAGCTACGAATAATGCCGCCGTAGGCATACAGGGCTCTGGTGAACAAGGCGGATTTGCCTGGTTCAACGGTGACCACGGCGTCTGGGGCTTTGACAACAACATAACGCACAACCACAACCAAAATGGTATCCAGGTTTGGCAAAACTCCCCACACTTGCACCCTACTGGCAACTTTGTCACTTACTACAATCAGACCTACGGTATCATCCACGGTGCATACGCCAACGACTACCACTACTTTAACGGCGAAGTATACGGTAACCGTACGGCCGGTATAAAACTCCAGGCTAATACTTCATCGATCAGGCAGCAGAAGTACGAAAACATGGTATGGGATGGAGCGGGTATTACCCCCGTCCTGGTAGCGGCGTCTGAGGCCCAGCTGCCTGATCCCCCCGCGCTTCCGGTGCCTACTCTGTTCCATGACAATATCTTTAGGAACTGGACGCAACATGCCGTCCAGATACAAGGAGTGGGTAACTACATACCTAAGAGGATAGACATTGTGAATTCAACGTTCCAAGGACCTGGCACTGCCATAGCCTATGGTAACGACAGTAGCCATCCTAGTAACCGCGTCCGGGTCCAACCCAAGGGCGGCCAAGCCTATCAGATTACTGCCGGGAACGTCAGGACTGATATTGCACCTTTTGCGCCAGACAACTACGGCACCGGCGATGGCCTGCTGGCCGAATACTTCACGGGTAACTTTGCTACAAAAGTCTACAGCAGGCACGAGCCTACGGTTAGCGAAAGCTATGCCGAGGACGATACCCTGCCACCACTATGGATAAAGCCATGGGGACAGCCCTTTACTGGTCGATGGACCGGAGAATTCCAGGCCCAGTTTACCGAGCCTTACACCTTTGGGCGTAGCCAAGATGTTGGTATGCGTATCTGGATCAACAATCAACTGGTATTGGACGCTTGGCAGCCAAATTCGCAGACAGTCATGGGCACTCCCATACAGCTGACCAAGGATCAAAAGTATCCAATACGTGTCGAGGTTAACTTCGGGGCGAGAGAAGCCAACCCTGCTCGCGACAGCCAAATTTTCAACGCCTATGTAGAGAGCGCACACCAGTATAGAACTGTGCTGCCAAGAAGCCAGCTGTACTGTGGCACTAACCCGATCTGTAATATCAACCCTGGCATCTCAGCTCCTGGACCTAACCCCAATCCAACCCCGAACCCCACACCGACTCCTACACCCACCCCTACGCCCACTCCAACACCTACACCGACTCCCACGCCTACCCCAACTCCTACCCCTACTCCAACACCCACACCGAATCCAACCCCAGCCCCTGACACGAGCGCACCGTCAGTCTCTATTACGGCACCAGCCAACAATGCCACTGTCTCGGGCACCTTCGATGTCACTGCCAACGCTTCTGATAACGTTGGAGTATCCCAAGTAGAATTTGTGGTAGACGGCCAGAGCAGAGGTACGGATATGTCTGCGCCCTATCGATTTAGCCTCAACACCATCAACCTGGGCCTGAATAATGGCAATCACTCCGTTATAGCTCGAGCCCGGGACGCAGCTGGTAACCAAAACTCCAGTGGCAGGATCGACTTTACGGTAAACAACGTAACGCCTACTCCAACGCCCACTCCTACGCCACCGACGCCTAGCTACATTGACGAGGACATAAACCAAGATGGCAGAGTGAACATCTACGACCTAAGTATCCTTGCTTCTCGATTTGGTCGCAGCGGATCTGATCTCGGCAGGGCCGATATCAACCATGACGGCAGGGTCAACATATTTGACCTGAGCCTGCTTGCCTCCAAGTTTGGTCGCTAGTAGTACGGTACGCTGTTGCAGCAAAAAGAGCCCTTGCCAAAGGCCAGGGCTCTTTCGTATTTATGTGATGGAGTTTTTGGTGGGCTAGAGTATGAAATTACGATGATCGAGGACGCCCTAGAGAGGAGATATTGGGAAATTCCAATAGATCAGCGGACTTGGTAGGTTGAATAAATCCTTACAGATGGGGCACTACTTGCCGGCGGGCGGGTTTCATGCCCCATCTGTAAGCTACTGAGTTACCCCAGCGGTAATCGGATAAACACTTGCTGCACCCAGCTGCGAAGCTAGGCGAACAACGCCTGTACCTCTGGCAGGTCGCGGAGGGCATCGCCCATGGCGGCCGTACCGGCGGCGTTGGGATGGACCCACTCGCTGGAATCCGGCGTGGCGCTGAGATCGTTCAGGAAGTCCTGCCCTGCTCCGCCCAGACCGTGTCCGTCGAAGTCGCCCATGTTGTCGTCCTCGTGGAGTGGCATGAACACGAACCGCTTCTCGCCGAACGAGTCGTTGAGGTCGTCCACCACTTGGGCCTGCTGCGAGTTGAGCAGCTCGATGCCGTCCAGTATGGCAGCAGCTGGGTCGAACACGGCATGCGTGGTGTCAGCCGGCAGCACGAACGAACTTCCCTCGAAGATGAGGGGGTAGCCGATCAGCACCACGAGTGCATTCGGGAACTGCTGACCCAGGTGCTCCAGAGCCGCTTGGGTCTGGCTCTGGATCTGGCTCTTCCCACCGCTTGCGTCCAGGAGGTCGAGGGCAATGTCCTGCTGCTCTCGACACGGACCATTGGCCGCGACGCCGGGGAAGAAGCAGTTGGCCACGATGCTCGTGAAATGGAGGTCGTTACCCCCAGCCGTGATGGTGATCAGCTCGACATCTTCTCGCTGGGCCACATCGAAATCGTTCAACTGCGGCGGTACATTGCTGCCGGTCAGGTTGGCAATGACGTCACCGCTGCACGAGGCGTTGATGAACGAGCCAGCGCTGTCTGTCTCACGCCACAGCTGCTCGGCTGCCGCGTCGTGGTTGCGGTGACACCCCAGGTCGCCTGCTACTGGTGTGCCCTGGCGCCAGGTGGTCCGAGGATCGTCTGGGCTCTTGGCATCACCGTCACCGTTGGCGTAGTAGGCACCAGCAGAGCCCTGCCCGGTGCTGTAGCTGTCGCCGGCTGCCACGATGTCCACCTGGGCACCGGAGTTCTCATCGTGCTTGGGAAGGCCGCAAGCCGACAGGCCCACAACCAACAAAGCGGCACCACAAAGCGGAGCAACCCGAAAACGCAACACTAACCCTCCTTAGGGGTTTTCCGATTAAAAATAGCAATACCGGGGTATTTAGGCCGTGTTCTATCTACTTGATAGGCAATGCCTAACCGGTATCCAGCCCATCTTACAGGCTTGGTTAACTCTAATCAATTAGAAATAAAAGAATCAGTTATGGTACAAACTTGATAGAACCTATCAGTTCCATAAGGCCATCAAAATTGTCTTTGGTGATCTTGTCCCGGCTTTGGTTGGGGTTTATGACAACGGTCACTTCTTTGGTGCCTGCCTGGTCTCTTATGAGGATAATCCTTTGATCAAGCGCGTTTTCGCCGGGTTTGGTTATGTAGTCAGCCACCGTAATGCCGTTAACCTTGTACATCTGCAGGTCTTCTATTTTGTCTTTTTCTTGGGTTTTGATGGCTTCTTCGGTTAACGTGGCGGGTATGGGTAGCTGTCTGCTAAACAGCTGAACCTCATACATTTTATCCAGTGAATATGGGTATGTTTTGAGGTCTCTTCGTTTAACATCGTGATAAAAATTAGCATTCCTGGGATAACGATCATCAGCCTTTAATTCGGACGCAACCGCCCCTGGGTCGAAATTAAGAATAGATACATATGACGACGGCTCGCTCCGGGGTTTGGTGGTCCATTTCTTCGACAGTAAAAGGGTTGTCCCTTTTAGCTGCGCAAACTCAGTGTAGGCGTCCGCGCTTGGTTGGTTGGTGATGTCTTTTGACTGGTGTTCATCCTGCTTTGAATGCGGATCATTGTGCTGCCCAGAGCGATCTTTCAGAAGCATATATGCTCCCACGCCTCCACCGATCACAAGGCATGCTACGAGCAGTATGATAAATCTTTTGAGGGTGGCTCTGCGCAGGGGATGTGCAGATTGCATGGATTGTTGGGGTGCAAAATAAAAGGCCACTATCTGCGCGGCAGCAGCAGTGTCCCACCCCGCCTGCTGCAGACCAGCGCGGATTTGTTCGGGCCCATAACCCTGCTGCATCATGCTTATGACGTAGCTGCGTACTTCGGGAGGTAAGTTCATTTTATTAGCATTATATAGCAAGTACCCCAGAGAACAGATATCTATCGTGAAATGAATGGAGTAACCTGGACAACCTGATCCAGCGTGATTTGTCCCAGTGTTGCCTGCAAAGTTTGAGATCCTTCCCATTCTGGAGTGGCCGCTAACGCCTCTACGTCAAAGATACGTTCCCAGCTTTTTGTGATCTGGGCGACTTTTTTTGGGTCTTTATTGCCATGGAACCACATGCTATAAGAACCGTTATTTTTATAAAATTCCTCGTCTTCTTGCTCGGTTAGTGCGCAGTAGATGCCATTTAATACCATGTGCCAGGCGTCAAAATCTGAGATCAGGACTTCGTCGGCTTCTGCTACAAACTCTAGGCGAACACCAGGGGTTCCGCGCGTAAACTGTCGGCGCCGCAAATCAGGCTTGTCGCTAGCGTAGGCCCATATAGGGTAGCCTCCCTTATACTGCGGGACGCGTTCTCGCATTTGGCCCATTAACCATTCATAAGAGGGCTTGTAGAAGCGGTCTACCCGCCGGCCATCGCCTTTGAGTATGCCTGTCTGTTGCGCCTTTTCCCACGCGGGCGCAGTTTGTATAATCCACAATTTCATGCCTCTATTGTTGTAGAGTAGAGAGTCTTCCGGCATCAATGACGGCATAGAGTGCTTGCAGGGCGTACACCGCTCCCTCTCGGAATTCCTCTGGCTGCTCGGCTATGGCTTGTCGAGCTACTCCTAGCTCTGTCCATGAAGCCTCAACAACCTCTGTATTGTCTATGCGGTAATCTATACCACCAGGTAGTTGGTAGACGTATAGAGTATTCCACCTAGATACAGTTGCAACATCTTGCAATCGTTGGTCGTTGCCCGCTATGACGGTTTCTACGGACTTGAAGTGCGCAACACGTTGTAGCGAGTTGCCACATGGCTGTTGTGTGATGTCTATGCCCACCTCTTCCGAGGTTTCTGAGATTGCACACTGCATGTATGTCTTGTTTGCTTCAACATGCCCTGCGGCCGAAATGTCCCATAAGTTTGGCCACAGAATATTCTCGCCTCGCACCTGCAATAGAATCTGAGCCTCAGAATTAAGAATAGCCACCATAGCTACCCGATGAGTTAACCCTTCTCGATAGGCATCAACCAATTGCATGCCAGCCTCTCCGGCTCTTGGGTTTATTTCCCAGTCTCTGTCTGGGTCACTGATAGCGATATTTGGATAAGTTCCCATTTGAGTAGATACAATATCATAAACCACTTGCGTGCGACACCGAATGCTGGGCTAGACGCAATTCACTTCGCCTTAAAGTTCTAAAAGTATATAGTTACTAGCGATGAGCAAGCTTAAGGCTATTAATATTTTGCTGAAGTTCGGCCTGCTTGGCCTGCTGGTACATGCAGTGTATTTTAGTGACCTGCCGCAGTACAAAAACAAAGCCATTGCTCTTCGGGTTGTCTTCTACCCGTTGGCTGCTCTGCTAACGTACATTGCTTGGAGTTTTGCCAGGCGCAAAAACAAACTGCTGGCATATCCTTATTTTGTCGACATGGCTTTGACCTTTGTAGCGGCGTTTGACCTGCTGGGCAACACCCTTGCCCTCTATGACAAGATCACCATTTGGGACGACGTGATGCATCTGCTGCTGTCGATTCCCTGGGTTTTAGTGGCGGGGTATTTGCTAAGAGATCGTGGATATGAAAAATGGGTGACAGCGGGGCTGGTAGTTGCTTACAGCGCGGTAACTCACATTATTTGGGAAGCGTTGGAGTACACCAGTTTTGTAAGAAGCCATCCGGTTGAATCACTGTCTGCCTATCGTGATACCATTGGTGATTTGCTACTGTCATTAGTTGGCACATTTATAGGTGCTGTCATTGTTGCGCAGTATATTTGGATCAAGAAACGACGATCAGACTAGTGATCACCGGAGTGCTCGGCGGGCACGATATTAGCCTGGGCTTGCGAAGAGCGCCGGAGTGCCTGCATAAACAATGATTCTTCCAGGACGCTTATTGCTGTACCTGGTGCATCTTCGGGAATGTACTCTCGTAGCACTTCCCCGCCATCCTCGCAAAAGACGGTCGTCAGATAGAAGGCGCCGTTTCGTACACTTTTTGATAAGTTTTGGTGCACCGGCGCTCATCAATAAAACCGGTTACAGTCAACCTTTCGGTTTTATGCTTCGGGCTAGCTAAGGAACGCAACTAGGCAAGTTGCCCACAGCACAAATACTTGTCGATTTCGCTATTCTGGGTTGGGTAGCACGCGCTAGAGTTATTTGTTGGCGCTTATTCTAAAGACTATGTTGTCGCATAGCCACTGCGCAGCCATGATAGAGGCGATCAGTTGATCCGATGTAGCCGTATAGCTCTGCGGATGCCCCCACGGGTCTGAGATCAGGTAGTCCCCAGCCTCGTTTTGGCCGTACGCTAACACGGCATGAGTGCTGATGCCGTTTTTGAGGTCTTCCTGGACGTCTTTTCGTAAGCCCACGCTTTTGGTGTGACCTGCCCCTGTCATAGTGGGGTGGCTAATTGCAACACACAGCGGCCCTTGCTTGACTAGGTCGGTTAGCAGTTGGGTGGTTGGGTACGGTTTGATTATCAACTTCCCGCCTTTTTTAATGAAGGCTATGTATTCTTCGATGTATTGTCTCGTGCCGCTTTTGCCTAAGTTTTTTACATCGCGGCTATCTTTAATCTTCTCTAGTTTTTCGAGCAGTTTTTGATTGGACAAACCACCCCAGCTTAGATCTAGGATTATTGCATCAAAGCTATAGAGTTCAACTTCGTATCCCTGTTCTAGGCAATAGACCGCCAGTTGCTGCATGCTTGATCCTGCCTCGTCACCATTGTCATTCTTATGGGTGGGGGATTCTTTCATAACTTGTGCAACAGTTGCGCTAGTGTCGTAATGACTGAGCAGCATTGCCGTAGCAGCCTGTGTACAGGCATGGTTGGTTGGCTGAAGCATGGCAGAAAAAGTATGTTTTACAGTCATTGAGGTAATTGTAGCAAATCAAGTGCATCAATTACGCTAGATATATTCGGTGTATATAAAGCTCGCGATTTTGTGTGGCGAAACTTGCTCTACGTAAAGCTTGCCTTCGGGGCCCCATTTGGTATCCCATAGTGCAATTTCGGCTTCACTGTCACCCTGCTGACGATTTCTTTCTTTGGCGCGGGCGGTAGCTAGGTCTATGGGGCAATCTATCCAAACGCTGATGTCTACAAAGGGCATTATCCCTGGGCGCAGTAGGCGAATGCCTTCGAATATGACTACTCGTGGGCGCGGCTCATCAACTATGCTCTCTATTTCTTTGTCGTTACGCTTTAGGTATTTCAGGCGCTCACTGGTGCGGGCATTCGACATGATGTCCATGATGGTTGCCCAGTCGTGATGGTCAAAAAGGTCTTTTGCTTGCATATAACTCTTTGCGTGCAGGCCATCGGTTCGAATGATTTGATTATCGGCTACCCCGAATTGGCGCGCCAGCTTATCGGCTAGGGTCGATTTGCCGGAGCCACCATGGCCCGATATTGCTACGACAACCACCTCCTGCTCGGCGAGTAGTTTCTCGATGGCATATGCTAGATCTTCGTACATAAATGCATGATACCCCACCTCCTGAAAAAAAGAGCAACCTTTTTGTGTTTCAGGGCGACCACGCAGGATGCAAGAAAGTAAGAGCGGAGCACTTTGTTGAAGTGGCTCAGTGTACCAAATGGCTTTCGGTGCGAAGAGCATTCACGGCTGCGATTAATCCGCGCATGTGGGTATCCCAGTAGATATGGTCGGGTTGGGCTGCTTGATCGAGTTCGGATGCTTGCCCCTGGCGACGCATGCCATTGTTGAGGCGTAATAATGCCCGCACGGATAGCCATTGAGCACCCTGGACATCTATCCCGGTTGGAATCTCATCCAAAACTTTAGCATTCTCGCTAAATGGAGCTTCCACCATATGGCTTTCCGGGATAAGAATGCTGTTTATTGTTGTGGGGGAGCTGAGAGCTAGTTCGGCATGCACGGGCATGTGAGGAAATTCCCTGATGTCAAAGCCCGTTTTCCTCAGACAAAGTCGGACGGCTGCCTGCCACGAAGAATATCGACCCTCAACGACATCTTCTCTTGAGCCGAAGCCCCCAGGCGGCACCCATACCTCATGGGATTGCTCTGTTGGCGGATGGCCAGAGACTAATGTGGCAAGGTCGCCATCAGCCAGTCGCATAAGAATAAAAGGGTCACTTGCGGGGTGCGAGCCAGGGCTCGCAAAGGTACCGTTGCCGACTGGCATACCGAGTTTTGTGCCGTAATTGCCCTGAGATCTTAAGCCTAGTAGCTGTATGACCCGTTCATATGTTCCTGGCAAAACTCTGTCATGCTGATCGAATACCCGAAACCCCATATCAAGCCACCGCCGGAAAGCCTGCGGCGCGACTTTTTTATCACTGCCGGTCGTGATATCCGCAACAGGTGGGTAAAGAAGATTGCCTGTGTTGTCCGGATTAGACAAAAAGTCTTGACGGCTTTGGCTCGCGGTGTCGTGTCCGGGCGTAAGGTAGATTCGATGAATCTTGGTCAGCGTACCGTCAGACAGTTCATGGACCTCTTCGGACATAGTAGCTGCAAGAACATCTTCACGAGACATATATAAACGCCTATTTGGATAACCGGCAATAAGGCCAGGAAAGCCTTCGCGCGGTCTGCTTGATTCGGCAACGTTCCGTGCCCCTGCCCTCAGGGCCTCATCGCTCAATATGTCAACACTAGACGCTGGGGGAATGTAAGGCAGTTCGTGATCTATGGTCATGCAGCCAACTAGTGCTTACTTTGAAAGTATTTGGTCGTAAGCTTTGTTGAGCGTACTCAAAAATTCTTCTTGATCTGCTGCTGTGAGTTTTGGCAAGTCCTCGGCGCTGTATTCATAGCGCTTGCCGACAGGTTTGCGCTCAGGATGTTGGTTGCTTTCTAGGCTAACATGAATGAGTTTTGGTGTGGTGCTTGGGTCGCCCAGCAATGACACTAGGGCTTGCTGCGTGAGATTATCCGAGTCGGCTATGATTGCTTTGGTCTTTTCTGGGTCGGCATTAAAATCGAGTGTGATTATCGTGAACAGAATTGGCTCAGCTTCGTCCTGTGGCGACCAGGCCAGCCTGGCTCGTAGCAAGCTCTCGGTACCGTCCTCTGCCGCATAAACATCGGCACATAGTTCGATATCATCATAGACAACAAATCCAGCTCGGTCAGTATATCCACCAGCTGGTGCTGCCTTTCCTTGGTTCCACGTGTGCGTCCGCTCCCCAAGCTGGTTACTGAGTTCAATAATTTGCTGCGCAGTTGCTTTGATTGATTGTATAAATTCCATAGCTACATCATACAGTACTGCGCTTTTCTGGGGCCGGACAATGCTCGTAACTTGTCGCACTGCCTGCGGCACAATTGGAGCCCCGACTTTCAGCTTGAGTATTTTTCTATAGCTTCTACCAATAGATGCACTTCGAATACTGGCATTTATTCGTTTCGGATTTCAGATGGTTTTTAATCGAGCATCGGTAGTATAAACTAAAATTTAGTGAGTTTAAGCTGCCATATTAGGAGTACTAAGTGAAGAAATTATTCAGTGATATTGGCAATAGATTTTATATTGGGTTGATTCTAAGTATGTTTTTAGTGAGCTTGATAGCATCTAGCGGCAGTTCTGTGCGTGCAGTGGATTGTCCGAATGGTTCTGTCATGAGTGTTGTGGCGCATGAAGATGACGATTTGCTATTCCAGAATCCCGATCTATGGCACGATATCCAAAATGGCAAATGTGTAAGAACGGTATTTGTCACTGCCGGTGATGCTGGCTGGGACGCTAACTATTGGCTGGGACGCGAGGCGGGTGCCAAGGCGGCTTATGCCTCTATGGCTGGCGTAGCGAACTTATGGCAAGAGATTGACGCAGGTGTACCTGGTCATCCGATACCGGTATTTACAATGACGAATCACCCGACCGTATCTTTAACATTCCTGCGGTTGCCAGATGGTAACGGTGAGGGCGGCGGCTTTGCTGCCACCAATAACACCAGTTTGCAGAAGCTGTGGCTCGGCTCGATATCTGAGCTATGGGCTGTTAATGGAACTTCTGGCTACACTAAGCCACAGCTTATAGCTACCCTGTTGGCGTTGATGAATGGCTACCAGCCTGATGAGCTATACACCCAGGACTTTAACGGCGTATTTGGTGACGGTGATCACAGTGACCATCATACTGCTTCATACTTTGCCAGAGCAGCTCATCAGCAGTTCGCAAACACGCATGGGGTAACTGCTTACCAGGGGTATGGCATATCTTCCAAGCCAGAAAATGTATCGGGACCGGATTGGACAGCTAAAAAGAATGCTTTTTATGCTTACGGGGCACACGATTTTGTTTGCACAAGTGATGAAGCCTGTGGCACTGGAACCTATGCTCAATGGCTACTCAGGCAATACACCACCCGGTCAGAGAACGGTGGGTCGGGGGCGTTTACGAACATTGCACCTTCGTCAGTCTTAACTACTTCGTCAGAATCTCCCTGGTCCGATCAACTTGCAGGAAAGGCTGTCGATGGATTTGCTACGGGGTACCCAACTGACCACACAAAAGAATGGGCTACTTGGGGTGGCAAAGCTGGTAGCTGGCTAAAACTGGTTTGGCCACAAGCACGAACCATAAACAAGATAGTCCTTCATGATCGGCCTAATAGTACCGACCAGATAACCAGTGCTGACATTAGGTTTAATGTAGGGGGTACTATCGCTACTATGGATGTGGGCGCACTAAACAATGACGGCACAGGCGTTACGCTAAATTTCCCCAACATAACGGCAACAAGTGTTAAGCTCGTTATCAAAACGGTTAGTGGTACCACACAGAATATAGGTCTCTCGGAAATAGAAGTTTTCGCCGCTCCATAACCAATTGATATCTGACAACCTTCTGTCAGCTAAAGCTGGTGCGTTGTCTTGCTTCGGGGCCGGCTCGAAAGCCAAACAAAAACCGCCCCCCTAGGGGACAGTCCTTGTTTGGCTCGACCTAATGGACAGTTTCCAAATTTTCTGGTCTGCCGTAAAAGAAAGTTATTTCTTGGACTTAAGCTCGTGCTTTACGCGATCGTTTAGGTATACCTTCATAAGCGACTGATAAGGTACATCTTGATCATTTGCCAACTCTTTAAGGCGAGCCAGCAGTGGTGACGGTAGCCGCAGAGATATCGATTCGGTAGTTGGCTTGAGGTTGGGGAATACCGTTTTCTTGGCATCTGACCAATCTACGTATTCTGTAGAGTTGTGGGTGCGCCAGAACTCGGCTTCTTCTTGCTCGTTCTTGAACTCAGGAATTTGTTTCATAGTCTTCATATACATCCTCCTCTGCTTGTGTCATATCCCTAACGGATATCACTCTTATTTTAGTGCCCCTAATCGTAAAAGCTGCAAAGAGCTTTCGATTTGATTTAGTCTGACCTAATACCCAATAACGACGCTCGCTCTTAGAATGATCTTTGTCTCTGGCTAAGATAAACGGATCGTTGACAAATATTTCCTCAGCTTCTTGATAAGTCACGTTATGCTTTTGGAGGTTCTTAGGGATATTGCCTTTATCCCATTGGAAGGACAGCGGCTCGGGCAAGATATCCATAAACTTAGTATATTTCTGTAATATACAGTTTGTCAATGCTTGTTCTTAAATCAATCTGGTCGAAAAGTTTTGCTATCCGCTTTATGAAGGGGCAATCCCAAATTAAAAACACCTCAACTTACAGAGGTGCTTTTTAGTTCATAATCTTTGGCTCAGCACGATAGAGGAAGTTATAACTGCGATAAAGTTGGACCTGGTCTACTAATCTGCCTCCGTATAATCCGCAAGAATGGTGTCTGCCTCTAAACCTGCTTGAGTTAAGTAGCTGTATGCAGTCTCAAAAGCTTCTGGGAGTGGCATATCAAGAATTTCGTAGCAGGTTTGGTCATCAAAACCGTTATCTTCACCTAAAGATGCCAAACGATTAACCATTCTATAACGTAGTCAATCCTCATTGTTTTCCTCAGGATCAGCCTGCCTTGCGGCTTCAGTATTATAAATTTCGTTAAGTTCATTTTTTGTTGTTAATACAATATCCTCTAGAATTAAGCGACTTAATTCACTATTTATTAGTTGCCGAAAGCGGAACTCTGGTTTACCTAAGCGTTCTGGCGGTTGATTCATAGGAATTCCACCATTTTCCTCTCGCCAAGCGTCTTCGGTGTAAGCAAGGTCCATAGCAATATCTATGTCCTTAATGTGACCTTTATCTGGTCCGTCTGTGATCACATATTTTTCAATCATAAAAATAAAATACCACAAAAGTGGTATTTGTCAAAAATTGGCTCCTGGGTGAGAAAGTCCAGTGGACTTTTGCAAGGAAATCTTCTCTTGAGAACTTGCTCTCAAAGATGAAGTTTCGGGGTCGCCGAAGGTACCTGGATCAGCGCACGGTGAGTCCCAGTCCCCCTTCGCTAAAAATTAAACAGTCAGCTTATAGCCAATTTTGTCCGCTACTTCACGAACCCAACGATCAAGCCTGTCTAGTTGATGGCCCATGACTAACCGTTCATCTTCAGAAATTTCTAATTGTTTTTCAATCGAGTCTAAGCGATTTAGTATCTGGTTTATGTTGTTTTTTGTGGCCATGGTTTCAGTTTGTTTTTCAATTTTTCTATCCATCTGCTGCAGGTATTGAAATAATTTGGTGAATTCGTCGGTGCTCATGTGAACCTAGTATAGCAAATGTCTTTAGCTGGCCCTCTCTAATGGGCGTATTTCGCAACTTTAAGAAAGACGATATGGTTCTATGCCCCGAGCCACTGAATCTCTAGATATATAAGCACCCATTTTTGCACCTCTACTCGTAAGAGGATCATCGAGTGTTTCTTGAGCTACTGACAATCTGTCGATTGCACAATAACCGAATACTCTTTCGATGGTTGCAGCTTCTTCAGGAGTGGTTGCGCGACTTAGTGCGCCAGCTTTATCTTCAGCGATTTTTGTATCAGGAGAGACTAAATCTTTCCAGATAGCATAATAGCCCTCGTACTCGCAGGACAAATAAAACGTAATGTGGTATTTGTAAATGCTTGGCTCACAACGATAGAGTACGTTATAACCGCAATAAAGCGAGATATAGCAATCAGCTAGTAACGATCCCAAGCGCTCGTACTTCGAAACTTACGCTTCGGCTTCGGCAATGAACTCGTTGATGACTTTCTCGACTTTCGCTGGGCTTAATTTGCTGCCACTAACCCTAGGACTACCACCTATAATGGTTGCGCCACCCCACCTGTCTTTTTCACAGGCCTCAACTTGGTTAAGTCTGTCTATCAGAACAGGAACATCGAATGGTATAAACTCTGATCTTCGCCCGACTGTGTAGCGCCAGCGTTCACCGGGTAATTCTTGAACGGCTACATACGCATCTATGCCATCAACTAACGCGCCAACGCGCCCATCTTTGCCAACTTCCTCAATCATTTTCCAGTCTTGACCACCACCCACAAGTTTATAGCGAGCATCGATCTTTGCGGACTCTCCTCCACCCACCAGATGTTGCTGAATTCTAGCTTCTACGCTCTGAATAACTGATCGGTATTGTTCATTATCCTTACTTGCCATTTCCCCACTAGCTCTAAACATCGTGTAGGGTTCAAATACCCAAGCAAGTTCACCTAAGATTCGAAGATCCCTGTCGTATGGGAAAGCGCCCGCGGTGGCATCAAGGGTGCCTGCTACGTTAATAAATCGGTTCAGAGTCGGGTTGGTAACAGTTTTAGCCTGCTCTACGTGGTTTAGAAGATACCAGGCAGCACAAACATCCTGATCGCAGTCATTAACATAAACTTTTGGTGCAAAAACACCATCTCGTGTAAAGGCTTTATCTAGGCCCATACGCACATTCATGAGTATTTGCTGTGCTGTAGACAGTGTCTCAAGGCGCTTAACACCCTCGTGGTGATTCGCGTTTAAATAGGGGCCTTCTGGTTCATACTGCGGACCTTCGCCAACGTACCCATCTAGAGCAATCGATCCAACAGGATGCGTTTCTATAAATTCTTGCCATGTAAGAGGAGGAACTTCCGAATGAACAATTAATTCAGCACTCATAAATATAAAATAGCACAAAACGTGCTATTTGTCAATATTTGGCTCCCGGGGTCGGACTCGAACCGACAACCTCGAAGTTAACAGCTTCTTGCTCCACCATTGAGCTACCCGGGAATAGCGATAACCCTGCTATTCTACCTTTTTACCCCGCCCCTGTAAATATGTGGTTATTGTTGGCTTTGGCTGCTACCGCCGCGGCGCAGTATGCCTCTCATGACTATGCGGGCCAAGATGACAAAGATAGATATGCCAATCAGGACATAAAACATAGTAAAGACTTTGCCCACGCTCGTCTTGGGGGCTATATCGCCATAGCCCACTGTAGCCAGGGTCATGGTAGTGAAATAAAAAGAATCGAGCCATGTCAGCTTCTCGACAAGGTGATAAAACAGTGCGCCAAGTGCTATAAATCCAGAGGCTGCGATAGTAACACTCCAATAACTCACCCCCTTGGATGGTTGCTGGGCTATTGGTCGGACTTGGGTGGGTGCTTTTGATTCTGACATGTGGTTTGTTTCTCTTGTTAATTTTACCAGAAATTTACAGAAGTTACTGAGGATATCATCTTGCTATAATGAGCGCAGCCTTATGACCAAACAAGAGCACAAAGCAGCAAAACCACGTCTGATTCAAGACATACAGACACAGCAGCCAGCCCCACGGTCCGACAAGGCCAAGCAACACGAGCGTTTTTTGCTTCTACGTCGAAAAGCCGGCCTACTGGTTCGCAAGAAAATGTTTTTGGGTATATGCGGGGTGTTGGTGCTTATAGGTGGGGTGCTCATTGCCTATGCCGTGACTAGTGTTGCCATACCGCCCATCCCTGCCCACTTGGGCCAAGAGTTGGGTGTCACCCTGTATCACCCAAGCAAGCTCCCTCAGGACGTGGTTTTCAAGCCGGCCGAAACGGCTACTGAAAAAGACAGCATAATCACCAAGTTTACGGACACGACCGGCAAAGGTAGCCTGTTCCTGACGCAGCAGAAGCGACCCCAGGCTAACCTGAAACAAATAGACACGCAGGAGACATATCTGGCAACGATAGGCACCGTGTACTTCTTGAAGGGCGAGAAAGATCGGCTCCAGGCCATTGTTGAAACAGACCAGACCTGGATATTACTAGACGGCTCGACGTCTTTTGGCATAGACAGAGCCAAGGAAATTATCTCTAAATTAGAGGTTGTGCGCTAAGCTACTGCGCTTGGGTCACGTAGTCGTATACGTGTTTGGATAGTTCGGCAATAACTTCGCTGCCTTTGGTCTGCCCTTCTTCCAATAGTACGCACAGCACGTAGTTGCGGTGCTCTACATAGACAATCCCGCAGTCACCCTGGATTTTTTCGCCCAGTACGCCGATTTTGTGAGCAACTGTCGTTGACTTGGGGATGTATTTTGGCAGACGGTCGTCGCCTACAGTGGTGTGAGACAAATAGCTTAGGACCTCCTGGGAGTCACCCTTGGACAGATAGCAGGCAAAGTACAGGCACTTCAAGAACGAGGAATAGGCTCTAGAAGATAGCTCTACGGTCTTGTCTTGTTTGGTACCAAAGTCTACGTCGAGAGCGTTAAAGGAGCTGTCTTTGGGGTCCAGTTTGGCGTCGGCCACCAGTGATTTCACACCGTTAATAGCGGTATTGTCGGAATCCTGAATAGCGATGCGAGTGAGTTCTCTGATGGTTAGGCTGTGGCCAGCCCCCTTTTTGTGGAGTTCTCCGTACTGATCGTCGAGCCACTCTGATTTCAGCGTTATTTTGTCGTCTAGGTTCAGTCTCTTCAGTTCGGCTAGATGGTACAGATCCATCACGTACGGCAATTTTAGCAGAGAGGCACCCACCAATTGCTTGCTGTCTCCTACCCTGATAGATGTGCCGGTTGGCAGGTATTCAAAATAAAGTGAGGCGTTATTCGAGTAGTAGCTTAGCTCGTCCCTCAGCTTGCTACGCAATGGCTCAAAATTAATGATAGTGTCACTGGGGTCTTCGATAAAAAGTCGCTTGGCAAGCAGTGGGTAGGCGTCGGGTTTGTGAACTATGCGGTCCTGAGCCCACTGACTGCCAGCAAAGAATGACAAGCCAGCGATAAGTAGTGCGACAACGACACCCAGAATCAGTTTTTTATAAACTTTTTTACCCTTACGTTCGTCGGGCATTACCTAGCTACCTGAGGGTGGTTAGGTTTCTTTTGATCTGGAAATAATCTATCTTCCACTGCCGAATTGTAGCATCTACGGTATTAAAGTTGATAGTTGGCCCATAGCTGGCGGTGGCCCCAGGCAAATTAGTAGAGGCAGTACCTACCGAAGCTTCATTGATAAAGAACTCTACACCGGTACCAGCCGAGTTGGTTTGGATACGAAAACGCTGGTACTGGTTGGCGGTGGTGGTGCGCGCTACGCCCGTGTCAACGCAGGTGGTTTGGGTACAGCGTTGCCAGTTGCCGGCGGTTGTTGTTGCGGTGTACATAAAGTATATGCCGTCTGTGGGGGCAGCCGAGGTTGTCGAGTCAAGCAGGCCCACCCTGGCGGTTTGTTGTTGCGCGGTCGCAGCGGCGGCGTTCACTGGTCCTACGGCGAACTCGACTGTCAGATTGCTCGGGACGCCGGCCATACTGGTGTTGTCTTGTCGCAGGTGGACGCCAGTGGTAACGGTAGCCGGTGAGTTCATTTGCAATACACCAAATCGATCTTGGTTTGATGCGTCAGTGCCAACATTGGTTTTTGCTATTGTGCCACCGGTGCCGATAGATACGAATGTCCAGCCATTACTCACATTGCTCAGACTTGCCCCTGTTCCCGCTGTGACAGTGTTGGTCACAAAGTCATCCTGGAACATCCATTCCGAGCGCAATGATGCAAAGTCACAGTCTTGCCACAGGCCGTTATGTCGGCAGCGGAAATTCTTAGAGTCAGAGTTGTAGTACATGGCACCGTCAGAACCACTAGGATCCGTGGCGGTAGTTTTGGTATCTAGGTTCAAAAGTGTGCCGGTAGCATCGGATACGCCTATCGTTACATTGCCTGAGTCGTCCACGGTCAAGGCGGCAGTGCCGTTGTCTTGGATTACAAAATCACCGGTAGAAGTCAGGTTAAAGGTAGCGTTACCGGTGCCCGAGATTGTGTTGGTCAAGGTGCCCGCCCCGGCGATGGTGGTGGTCAAGCTTTGGCCAGAAGTTGGCGCAAAAGTAATAGCACCGGTGTTGGCGAATGTTGCAAAGGCTGTCGTGCCATCTCGCACTGCAAAGTCTCCGGTGGTTGTGAGGTCAAAGGTCAGACCCCCGGCGTTGTCTATCTCCATGTTCAAGTTAGTGTTTGTTATGGACTGTGCATACACGGCATCGAGATCAGGGGTTGTTCCACCACATGCGCCCCAGGTAGGTGTACCGCTGGCACCGGCACCAGATACCAGGCACTGTGATCCTGTCGACGTGGCGGCGGTGGTTACGACTCCGGTCGTAGGAGCTGCAAACAGGATAGCGTTAGCTCCAGCCATGCCAGGCAGGATCAGGTTAGAGTCAGCGTCCAGACCGGCGATGGTGAAGTCGGTGGTTCCGGCAGCAAGCGTAAAGGTCATAGTGGCGGCGTCAACCGTGATGGCATCGTTGACATTGATGTCTAGATCGCCACCCGATCCTGTGACATTGATACCAACTGCAGCAATTCCAGTGCCGGCACTAGTCAGGGTCAGCGTGCCGGTACCTCCTGGTGCCACGGTCAGATCCTCGCCCGAGGCAGTTGTTACGTCAGTTGTGGCTCCGGCAAAAGTTATTCCTCTGGTAAAGCCCCCGCCACCGTTTATAAACAACATACCGTCGGCTATCGCCAAGTTGCTGTCGGAGTTATCGATAACCAGCGAAGCATCAAAGCCATTGCCATTGGCCGAGTTGGCCTGGTCGATGTACAGGCCGTAGGCGGTGTTGGCGCTGGTGTTTGGTGTACCGGTGATATTCAGGACGTCCAAGGTGCCGGCTAGGGTACTCGTCAGGCTGGTGCCGCTGGCTGCGTTCAGGATAATCTGGTCAGCGCTGTTCAGAGAGATATCACGACCGGTGCCAAAAGAGGTAATACTCACCGCGGCTTCGTTTGCTGCTGGTCCAATTACCAGGATGGCGTTGTTTGTTCCGTTAACGGTACTCACCTTTAGGATGTCAGCGGTTGGGGAGCCAACGGATGTCTGCTGGACTACTAGGCTACTGACGTTAGTAGTTGGCTGCAGAGTCTGCGTGCCGGTCCAGGTCTGGTTGCTGGCTAGCTGACCAAACGCAGCACTGTCTATGCCATCCAAGAGGTCTGAGTTGAACGAGTACGGTGAAGCTGTGAAGCGCACCATTGGGTCCATCTCGCTATCTGGGGCGCAGCTGGCAAAGGGTGTGCAGCTGGCGTTGGTATTACCCATCTCCATGGACAGCCAGAGCGTGCTGTTGTTGAAGTCAACACTCCCCGGTAGTGTCGTGACCGAACCGAGGTTAACCTGGAATACGCCATCTGCAAAAACAACCCCTTGGGAGCTGTTGCGCAGGCGAGATTCTGTCCATAGAAGCGTCTCGTCGCCACCACCGGGCACGCCGTCTCCCCCAGAGTAAATCTTGAACTGCATGTTGTACGTACCATTGGTAATGTTGGTGCCGCCGGTTTTGTTGACGATCTTCCCCTGGAAATTGATCTGGCGGTTAACAGTGGCAGAGGCCTGCTGGCCCCCAAAAAAAGGCACAAAAGCAATGCCGGCCAATACCGAGACTGCCACAATCTTTAATTTTTGTGTTTTTTGCTTTTTGATAGCCTTTTACCCCAAGATGTAAAAATTCTTACTAATAGTATCAAATTTCAGGGGTAAGCACAAGCTTTTTGTTTTAAGTTTTGTCAAACTTATTTGCTGGCTCATCGTCTTAAATTTGCCTAAAATTTAAGAAGTTAGTCGCTTTATTTAACTTTTCGGCCTCGATGCCTCATGGGCCGAAGTAATCGCAAAAAAGTAGTTCTGAGGGCTTTGGTGACAAACTTTACGGCCTTTCGTAGCTGTCTGCGGAGTACGTAGATTACGGTTGCAAGTGCCAGTACTGACATGGCCATCACCATTAGAATGCGGAGGTTGGCGGCATAAAAGACTTGCGTGTATTTGGAGAAATTCTCTTGGCCGTCGTAGCGATACAACACTTCCACGGTGTACCTGCCTGGCCAGGTGACTTTGGCAAGCTTATCAAAGCTGACATGGAGGGTGCGTGTACGTTCTGGCAGCACCATGGACGATTCGGAGTTGATGATGCCCCGGGCAATCTCTGCGCCCTTCATGTTCTTGATGCTGACGACCCCACGGGGCACCAGGTGTACATTGCCTTCGTTCTTGAAAGGCAGCTCTACTACGGTTGGGAGGCTCCAGGCATTATGAGGCGCCTTGATATCCTGCAGGGATAACTGGTATACCTCGCCCCCGCGTTTTAGCAGGAAAAGCAATGAGGCTGCTTGTGGTGATAAAGTGACCTGTTTGTCCACGTCCGTCTGCTTATTTGCCTGCTTGACGATAATGGCACCATAGTGACCGCCCGGTGACAGTAAGACGTTGTTCTTTATGGTAAAGCGGATGGTTGCAGCCTTCCCGGCAGGAATATCCAGCCTGGTTTGTGGCAGCTCCATCCAGTTGGCCAGCCCGTATTTTTTTTGGTAGTCCTGCGACAAGCCGGAAAAGACCAAGCCACCCGTATCGTCCAGTGTCCCCATGTCTATGGTGGACAGGTCAAAGGTGGCGGTCTGGTCGGAGTCGTTCTGGACAGTAAATGTGCCCTCGCGAGTCCCCTGGTCACCTTCTACCACCAGCTGCTGCAGCGCGGGGGTAATTGTGACGCCACCAGTCTTTTTGCGCTCTAGGGCCACTGCTGTGCCCGAACTAACCAGCACCAGCAGGGTTGCTAAGACAAGGGTACGTTTTATCATTTTTCCGATTTAAATTTTGCGGGTTGGTGTCGGAATTTCAGGAGGCCCTTGCGTGCCGTAACCCAGATACCAATACCAGCAAATAGTAATATCAAGACGCTAAAGATAATGATTCTCCACGGTATAACCCAAAAACTCAACGTAGCTTCCAACGGAACGTCCCGCGTGCCATCGTCATAGACCATGACCAAGGTAGCGCTGTATTTGCCAAAGCGCAGCTTGCGCAGATCGCCCAAATCCCAGTCTAGTCCGTATACTTGTTGGCCGTCCTTGACGACTGCCTTGCCGTTTTCTTGCTTGGCTTTATAAACCGGAAAGCCTTCTGACCATTCGGTAGTAAAAATGCGATTAGACTTGGGCAGGACGTTGCCGCTTGACGCGTTGACGCTGACCGTACCAATTTGTTTTTTGCCTTGCTTGATGAATATCGTACCGGACGGAATGCTGTGCACGTTCCCTTTGTTACGAAGCTTTATGTTGAACTTGGCGGGCAAGAATTCATAGGTGCGTTTACTTACCCCGAAGGATTCGAGCGATAGCTCTCGCTTGGTATCTGGTACATCGGCTTCAAGTAGTACGAGCGTAGCCGAGCCACCCTGGACGGCCGATTGCATTGCTCCACTGGCCTGCTCTTGGTCGGTGCGTGTAAAAGTAACGGCATAGTAATACCCAAAGGCGGCATCTTCCGGAAGGTTGATGGTCATCTTTATGGTTTTCCATTCGTTGGGTTCTGCCGTTAGCTCTGTTTGCGAGAACTTTACCCAGTCAAAGTAGTCATCGCCTTTTGCTCGCTCTGCTAGCTGTGGCTTTCCTTCTTCACCGCCGGCAGAGAACTTCATGAGGCCAACCTTCAGCTTTTCGGGGGTCGAACTGCTATTGCGAATACGCAGGTCGGTGCTGATTGACTCTCCGGGCTTGGCCTTTAGCGCAATGGGTAACGGAGAGGAGGTGAGGTTTAGTTCGCCGGTCTGTGCGCCTGCTCGGTTACTGAACAGCAGGACAGCTACCAGCAAGGCCGCTGTTGCAAAAACACCTCTTCGTTTCATAGTTACTTCAGTATACAAGAAGTCTCCCCTTTTACTTCCGAAAGCTCTGTCAAAAAAAGTTTATTGTAAGTTCTAGAATGCGCCTGCGCCGATGATAGTCCAGGTGTCGGTGTAGTCGGTTGCAGCTTGCGTGTTACCGGCAATAGCGGCTTTGCCCACCAGCGTAACGACGTCACCACTTGTTGGCGCTGTGCCTACGGCTGCGGTCCGGAAAGTGCTACTTAGCGTACCGCCAGCGTTAGCACCACCGTTGTATTCGGCGTCTACGGTTACGGTACCGCCGGGGTCGGCTGTCTCGTCGACATCTAGTACATAGCCTTCAGTTCCGGCTGATAGCGTGCTGGGTGTGCCGTCTACCGTGCCGATAGTGGGTATAGTCTTGCTGGCTGCTGCAGAAGTAAGTCCGACGTTTGAGTCTTTGACCCATGCAACCCAGCCATTGGCGGCATTGGTTGTAATAGTTACGGTACGGTTGGGCGTGGTTGAGCCAACAGCACCAGAGCTCAGGCCACCAAATCCAGTTGTATTGCCGCTGAGGGCAAAAGTAAAGCTGGGCGGTACACTAGCGCTGACTACCACCTGATCGTTGGCAATGGTAGCAGTCGAGTAGTCGCCCGTATCACTCGCAACTCCACCGGTAGTTTGGGTGATAACTTGTCCGGATTGGCTGGCGCCTGCGCTGGTGTTTGTCTTTAGTGCGGTAGTAGTATTTGTCCAGTTAAAGCAATACCTGGTAGTGGCGGTCAGGTCGCTGCTACCAAAGTTCACTGATTGACCAGAGATGACAAACTCACCTGTGCCAGTTGGTGCCGCAATGCCCGGCCAGGCGACTGCACCACTTGGCCAGCCGGTGGTAGCGGCAGTGCTTACGGCCCAGTTGCCAACGGTGCTGCTCACAACAGTGCCCGTTGGGAAGGTAACTTTTACCGAGGTTTCGGTGGCGGTGCTGGCTGCGGTAGCGCATACGGTACCATCAGTAAAGACATCGCCTGCCCCACCAGTAGATTGTTTCATTCGATTAAAGCGAACCAATGTATAGCTCAGTGAGGCAGCCGAAGCTTGGCCCACGAATAGCCCGTAAGACAGTTGCAAACAGAGTGCAAAAGCCGCCAGCAGCGGCACAAACTTTTTGATACTTTTGTTCATATTGGTTTTCTTTCGCTTAACGATTATTAACTTCTCATTAAGCGTATTGTGCTTGTGCTTTTATGTCAACAGAAATTCAACAAGCTTTAGAGGTGAAGAGTGTGAAATATTTTACAGACGTGGTGTGTATGGAAAAATCCTAAAAACCCACGGCAGCAACAAGGGTGAGTCTGTCTGTATAGTCATTGCCGGCTGGTGTAGAAGTCTGAGATTTGGCTTTTAGCACCAGCGATCCCCGGCCGGCGGTGATGGCTGCTCCGGATGAATAGACTTGGGCCAAGGTAGAGTTGAGCACTCCGACATTGTTCGAGGCACCGTTATAGGGTGACTGCACCGCCAGCGGTCCGCCGGCGGACTGGGTAGCTGACATGCTTTTGGCTCCCAGGCCTGCACCGAGCACAGACAAGTCGCCAGTGGCCGAGGCAATGGTGGCCCCCGTGGTGACACTGTGTAGTCCATTGTTTACTGAAGCAATAAAGATATAGCCACCAGTTGTGCCATTGGTATCAAAGTCAATCCAAATACGCTGTGGACTGTCTGTTACTGTGCCCGGCAACAGGCCGCCAAAGTTGGTGGTGTATGGTGGTCCGGTTTCGATGTCAGAAGCCGACACGTCAATATCAAAGGTCAGCGATTGTCCGGTGGTGACGGCCGTATCTACGGCACTGTACTTGGCCTCGGTATACAAGCCTCGAGTGGCTTTTACTTTTGCGTAGTAGGTGGTGTTAGAGCTTAGCCCAATGATGTCTACGCCGGCGGCGCTGCCCCACGTTGCGTAGGTTTGCCAGTCTTCGCTACCCAGAGTGGGGCCAACGGTATTGTCGCTCTGGACATACTGCGTAGACGCGAAGCTGTCGGTGCTAATGGCAACGGCAAACTTGGCGTCAGTCGGGTTGCCGCCGGTGTCTAAAACAATATGCAATTTGTTGTAATAGGTCGCCGGGTTGGTCATGTTGGGTGCAGCAGGCACGTTGGCGGCATGGGTTGCTGGCACCCCGCTTTGCAGCTCGTAAGTCGTGCTGGTGTTACCTGGCGCCGTAGAGGTTTGACCAGATATAGTGGTCGACTGGTAGGTGGTGGACTGGCTGCCGGCATTGCCGCCAGAACCAATGCCGTACGAGTCCAGCCGGTAGGTGCCGCTGGACGACTGGGCAAAAAGCGTGACCAGCCCTACGCTCAACGCGGCCGCAATTTTTATGGGTGCCATAATATAGCCAGAATAATACAAAACTCGCTTCCTAGCCAGCGCCTGACTGGCCAGAATCTCCCAGACTTCACTCACCGTATCTATGGATATGCTTCACTCAGTCTGAAAGTTTCTGACTCAGCCAGATCATCTGGCTAAAAAGGCGGGTTTTGTATTACTCTGGCTACAGTTATCTCCATTTGAAACTATTTATTATTTCGGTAATTTCTTGATTGTAGCTGTCGCGGGGATTGGTCGAGGTGGTTGCAATAATAGCATAAGCGTTTTTGCCTGGAACAAAGTAAGTAATTTCTGAGCCGTCCTTTTTACTTGTTTCGATAGCCTTCTGGCCGGCTACTTCAGCGTCGCCAGATACATATTCGGCACTGTGTTGTCGGAACTGCAGAGCTGATTCTTCGCTGAAATTTGCGGGGGGTGAGTTTTTGATAGTGATACTTATACGTCGATTCTCCAGGGCAGACACTTGGCTGAGGCTGGCCAGCTCCTGTGTCGGTGCTTTGGCGGCGTCGACCTTGAGGGATTTGTAGGTCCCGGGCAACTCTACGGTGAACGATTTACCAGTGAATATTGTTGTAGACACCCCCTCGGTCCGAGGTGTCGGCCCTGTTGTTCGGACTGTGCCTTCGGCCGGTGACTGAATATAGTGGTATCCCCATATAAAAAAACCAGCGCCAAACAGCATCACAATGCCCAGGATTCTTTTTGGCCCCCACCAACCACGGGATTTTTGTACCTCAGTAGCCTCTGGCGCATACTGACTGGGTCTTTCCCGCAAACCTCTCATAGAGCCCATTTCAGAACTCCCATTCAGCTTCAATCCATTCTGACGGCACCCTTTGCCAGTTTTCCTCGGCGATGTACCTACGGGTACATCTTCTCAGAAGAACTGACAAATGGCACTCGCCAGAAAGGCTTTCACTTAACAAACAAGAGGTCTGAAATGGGCTCCGTGTCATGACATAACTGTAGTCTATTGTATATATTTATTGCAAACTGCTTGTGGTTAGGGCCGGTCTACCAGAATTTGGGAAACCTCAGTTTGAGCGGCCATGTATGTCCACCAATGCCGGCGGCAATAACGTGCTGACCCAGCCAAAAGCTAATAGCCATCAAACTGGTCGCGGTGTAGGCTCCCCATATATAAGTAACATTTTGTGACATGCCAGCGGGCGGTGGTATTGTCGATATAGGACCTGCTGACAGACCACCTCCCCCGCCTGTTTCCACCGAATAGTTCAGGACGGCAAAAACTTGCAGGTGTGCCGTATGGTCTGATGTGTCTGTTGCGGTGACCTGCATTTTGTAGTAGGCCCGAGCTGCCGATTTTTTCGTATATTCATGTGACACCGAAAAACTGTTTGTCTCGAGGCCTTTAGCCGTCGATTTATCTCCATCCCCCCAATCTACTTCTGCGACATACGGCCCGGTGCCGCCGGTTATCCCAAAGGTCCAGTCTATGCGTGTTTTGTCCTGGTTTGCTTTGAAAAATTGGTCGGTAGTTAGCAGAAATGGCTCCTGAATTTCTCCAGATGACTCATCCACGGTGCCGCTTGGTGGTGAATCAGACGGTGGGTCGTACATGATGATAATTTTGGCGGGCGCTGGGCCCTCCTGGTCGGCAAAGTTAAATATGCGAGCTTCTAGTTCGTTTCTTCCCTCGAAAAGATCAGTCAGGATCCGAAAGGTATTGTCTGTCTGGCACTGGGCAGAGCCGCTAAAGACTTGGTTGCGGTACAGCCTCACTACATACGGTGCTTGGCAAGTGCCGGCAACTTGTATGGGCATGTCTGTAACAGCCGCGCCAGCCTGAGGATCCGTAATAACTGCCGGTACTGTTGGCACGGGCCCCTCTGCTGTGGCAGTTACCGCCATATCAGCTGCTCGGGCTTGGTAGGTAGCCTGCACTAGTACCACGCCTACCATCAGTAATAATAAAACCACAAAAGGCCACGAGGTATGGTGGTGTGGCAAAACTTTGGCTGTGTGCCGGTGGTGGCTGAGGAGTGGCTTGTTGGTTTTTTTTGATTTTCTCGTCATTTTGGTTCTCTATGTAACTCTCTATTTACCACAAAGTATACGCCACTACGTCCAGAATTTTGCCTGCTACCCTTCTCTTTTCTATCGTTGACTGATTGCTCGCTGCATCTCGCGGGCTTGGTCTCTGTGCTTCAGGACCTGTCGTTTGTCATAGTGCTTTTTACCACGGCCTGAAGAGATACGAACTTTTATATAACGACTGCCGGTTAATATCTCGAGTGGAACAATGGTCTGACCTTGCTGCTTGGCGGCTATCAATTCGGCAATTTCTTTACGCTTTGCCAGCAGTTTGCGGCTACGGGTTTGCTGCTCTTCAGATATAGGTATGCTAGAATCTCCGGTAATAGTGGCGTTGGTGAGCCACAGTTCATCATTTTTGATAGTTACGTAAGAACCGCGAATATGGCCATGTCCTCGGCGCAATGACTTCGTCTCTGCTCCGGTCAAAGCGATGCCCACGATTAACCCATCGCCTAGATCGTAGTCAAAGCGCGCGCGTCGATTGCTTATTCGTTTGGTTTGGGGCGATTTCTTTTTCACCATGCTCCTATTGTAACCGAAGATGAAGGTATTGAAAAATATTAAAAAGGTTGTATACTACGCAAAATGACTGAACAGGCGCTTACGAATGTTATTGATTATGATCTAACCGACGGGGTAGAGATACTGTCACGTTGCTTCACGCCCGACACTTGTGGTCAAGTAGAGGAACTAGAACCCTTTGCTTTTGTCCCGCCCGAGCAATACGATAGCCCACCCACGGCAACCGATCCTGACGTGGTAGCAATACGTGAGCTATTCGAAAAGCCATACAAAGGTGGGCCAAAAGGCCGACAAGTAGCTTACTCCATCTTGGGGGACGACAGTGATTCGGGCGAGATCACGGCCTTGTTTATGAACTGGGGCAGATGTCGGGACGAGTCAATGATCCGGGAAATTGCCGGTATTTTAAGAATGAGTCCAGGCATGCGATTGCTGGTATCTGACCACCCCAACACTGGTGAGTCTGACCCTTTGCCGCGCGCTGTGTCTAAGGAAGTGGCCCGTTCTGGTCGGCACACTGCTTTTGCCGAAGTAGTACTGGGCGGTCTGGCCTCGGCCTTCGAAGACTATGTGCTCACTATTCGCGCTCGATCCGAAGGTGGATTGGTTGGACTGGAGGTGGCCGCCCAGCTAGAGCGGCCTGTGAAGGCTATCAGTGTATTTGACTCTCCGGGCTCCCGCGAATTGCGTGTTGGTGAAAAATCGAACATAGCCGCCCTGGAAACCATTGCATTGCTTCGGGGCATGAGACATTATTTTCTTGATGGTGAGGCGAAACATGCTCTTGCTTACGCAAGTGTGCCTGGCTTTGACCCCGAAGCTGCCCGCATACGTAGCGAGGGTATATCGCATGCCGAAGTTGCAAGAAGCGTTGCCAGACTCATCCTGGAGAAGCGCTTCATGACGCAGGTTATTCGCCTGCCGCTGTCGATGGCTCGCGGAAAATTGGGCGAGGCGATAGGCGACGCCATGCCGAACGTGACCGGTAACATGACGTTTATCTCTCCTATATATAGCGAGTTAAATCGACCGGGCGATGTAAAGACAGTTTTTGAAGAAGTAGTAAAAGAAGCTGACCCTTCTGAGCTGCCAGGGGTTGTGAGGCAGCTTATCATCAACGGAACTCACGCCTTTGGCACCTCTACGCCAGATGCGCTTACGGTTGTCGAAAATCACGCCCTGCACAATAATTATGGAGAGCGGGTATAAATGACATGGCAGTTGAGGGTCTAGAACTAGAGCCAAGCAAAGCTTACACGAACCAACTCCAGGAATGTTTTGGAGACGATATCATGGAGCGGATTGCTGCTGGTGTGCGTCAGATTCCCCTCCCCCACTGCTCGGCGCCAGGAGAAACCTTGCCAGTTCTTCGGCTTGATCCTGCAGAGCCTCGGTACGAAAGGCCGGTACTTGTGATTCCTGGCTTTACAGCAGGGGTCGTCGCCAAGCTTCCCTTTGCCGCTGAAATGGCTCATCGGGGGTTTGATACTTTGTTGCCCGGACAGAATCGTAGCGGTATCTTGCGTGACCCTACGAACAAGCGAAGCGCTACATATTCCCAGGCCATGAACTATTTGGCTCTGTTGGGGCATACGGAAACGGAAGGGCCTGTTGACTTTGTCACGCACAGCTACGGGTCACTTATCTTTCAGGCTATGCACCGGCTCGCAAACGAACGGCAGCGATCCTACTTTACAGATTCAAAGGTAGTCATGCTGGCTCCTGCTGGATCCAACGACCATGAATGGTTTGGCTCCCTAGCTGGCCGTTTCCTCGTAAACACTATTACAGAAGCCAGGACTGCCAAGGATATGCCAGATCCGGGTGACATGGCTAGGGCCGGAGCCAAGAATTTCATGGCTAATATGCCACGTACCATTCGCGAAATGTGGGAACTTACACGGCTACGGATGGATTATCCAGTTCTAACCGCCTCAGAACTTGGCGTGATCGTGGTCGCAGCCTTTGCCGAGGACCGACTTTACCCGGATCGTGTTATGGAGTCGACCATGACGGTAGCCATAGAGGCGGGGGTACGTTATGCAACGCCAATTTCTCTTCAGCCAACTGCCGACAATAAAATCCGTAGCGGCAAACACGCCTCGCATAACGACGAGCAGTTCAACCCAGAACGACCCGTAGGCCTTATCGAGGATGTTTTACGCTTTACAGATCGTTGGCGAGTTCCTGCCTGACAGCGTCCCAGGTAGTGGGATCTTTCAGGGTAGTCAGGCGCCAGTACCACCATTCCCCGCCCCATAGATCCAGTGGGTAGAGGTTGGTTTTGCGGCCGGCACCAAAGTTTTTGTGTATTTGGGCAGGTCCCATAGATTGGTCTTGCTGTTCTGGTGTCATTTCCCAGATGTCTTTTGGTCCCCAGGGCTCCATTTGTAATTCGTGAATAAAACTGGGAATGCGCCACAACAGACGAATCAAAAAGGCACGGATGCGATGGATAAAGGCGGCATGATAGGTGGTGGTGTACTTGGTGTCCTTCCAGCGGATCAGGTAGTAGGAAAAAGCTGACATGTTAGGGATGGGTCCGATAATAGGAATACCCCAGGCGGCGCTGGTGCTCATAATGACCGGGCGCGGCGACGTGTCTAGTTTTTTAACAAGCGCATATTCTTTGCGCAGACGTGCTCTGTCAATCTCTATGCGCTCGCCAAAGCCGGTCAGCAGTGCTTCGTTTTCTAGCTGCCAGCTGACAATGCTTTTTCTGTCTTTATAACGTTCCACTACTACTTCTACATATTTTAGGAGCGCCTCGTCGCGTTCTGGCTTTGGCGCCTCCCAGGCCCAGTCTGGCCAGTGAAATTCTGGCCAGCGTGGTTGACGAACTCCGAGGCACATCGTTACGACACCCCCGGCTTTTTCAACGAGGTCTAGCTGCTTGTCCAGGGTGGTAAAATCGTAGACCCCTTTTTCTTTCTCGTGCTCGTTCCAGTAGCTCATCAGACGTACGCGCCGAAAGCCGGCTTCGTCTAGTAGCCAGGCCAGGGTCTTTTCCGGGTCGCTCTCGAAGCGTCTGCACTGTTTCACTGAAAAGCTTACACCATACCGTTCTGGGTCTATCATTGGACTCTCCCGTATTCTTGTTTTGCTACATTCCAGAGCTCTGGGGCATTTCGACGGACCTTCATGTAATACCACCACTCCGCTCCCCATAGGTCGATTTTCTTCATCCCGGTTGCTTGCGCATACCGGAAACGATGCTGCAATCTTTCTGGATTGAGTGATTTGTAAAACTCATCAATTGGGGCGGTCTGCATGGTATAGCTGGGCGGCAGCCAGGCTTCGGCCTGGAGTTCATGTATGAATGAGTTATGACCCCTGGTTATCTCGGTGAATCCAGCCCGAAAGGCGTAGTACCAGGCTGGTATGGGGTACTCAAAATACCGCTTAGTTAGCGTCTGATCCCATACTCGTTTATAGACAGAAATAGCCCATTCGTCAGGAGTTGGTTGGCCAATCGGGGTACCGATGGCGTTGTTGCTCATGCTGACAACTAACGTAGTGTCAGGGTCTAGCTGCTTAACCCGGTTAAATTCGTTGACCAGCCGATCGCGGCTATGATCTGGGCAATCACCAAACGCTTTCAGGAAGAATTCGTTCTCTAGCTGCCAGCTATCCAGTGCTGGATGGTTTCGGTAGCGCTCTACGACAGCACTTATGTAGTCTAGTAGTCGTGGTTCCCACTCGCCGATTGGCAGCTTGGCCGCCCAGGCCGGCATGTGACATTCGGGCCACCGGGGCTGGCGCAGGCCAATGGCCAGTGACACCTTCACGTCGGCTTCTGCGGCCTTGTCCATTTGTTTGTCCAAAAATGCAAAATCATAAGTACCCTGAACCATCTCGCCATTTTCCCAATAGCTCACCAGTCGGAGGTGCTTTACGCCCAGGTCGTTTATGATGGCGTCTAGGGTTTCGTCTGGGTCTACTCCGAGCTGCAGCGCATAGTCTGGTATAAAGGTTGCGCCCATTCGCACTGGCTCGGCTCGGTGTTTTGCGTAGTACCACTGGGCAATGGCGAACATGCCGGTCAGGGACACAATAACCAATGCTACTAGGACGGCCAGTGCCTTTTGCCAAAAGCCTTTTTGGAGCCAGCGCACAAACCACCCTTTCCCGCGGGCCAGGAGTTTTCGTGGTGACGAACCGCTCGAGGCGGTTGATTTAGGCGCTTTTTTTGGCATTTCTTCGGTAGGCTTTATAGTGTCTATATCGTGGCTCAAGAATTTAGCTTAAGCATAATTATACCCGTATACAATGAAGAACACCACATCCAGAGGTGTCTCGAGGCTCTAGCTGCTCAAACTGTTTTACCAGATGAAGTGATCCTGGTAGATAACAACTCTACTGACAAAACACGCGACATGACCAAACAGTTTCCCTTTGTCCGTGTGCTCCACGAAAAAACCCAGGGCGTGGTATTTGCCCGAGACACCGGATTTGACGCCGCAAAGAGCGACATCATCGGACGTATCGACGGTGACACCATCTTGCCCCCCCATTGGGTGCAGACCGTAAAGAAACTAATGCAAGACCAACACTATGCAGCAGTTAACGGCCCGGTCTTCTACTACGACATGCCATTTAGCCCCCGTAATTACTGGATAGACCACCAAGTACGAAAATACTTATACCGTGGTGCTCCCCATGCTCCCTTTTTATTCGGTTCTAATTCTGCCTTGCGCAAATCAGCCTGGAAAAAGGTCCGAAAAGAGGTCTGTCACGTACGCGCCATGCATGAAGATTTGGATCTTGCCATTCATCTCACGCGGGCGGACCTGCCTATCCGGTACGACAAGCGCTTACTGGCCGGTACTTCCTCCCGGCGCTACGATGACCACTTACCCCAGTGGGCCCATTATATGAATATGTACCGTAATAGCTATCGCCACCATCAGATCAAAAGTATCTCGCCAACCATCGCCGTTGGCCTGTATTGGTTTGGTTATTTTGTGCTGTGGCCACTCAGGCGATCGTATGATCAGGGGGCGGACAGACGCAGTCTGCGTCAGCTGCGCAGAGGTGGCCAGCGAGCTCGCAAAAACCCTATGGCTGAATAATCGTTTTGCAGTCTTAGCGCTTGTGGTATGGTTAGGTGTCTTTTTGTGGTGATCGACTCTGGAAGACCAGCGAACCCATGGAGGCAGTCATGTCCATCATTACTATCACTTGTAGTGATAATTTCTATCCCGCCGATATAACGGGTGTCGGTGGCGCAGATGCTGAGCGGGCTATTCGGCTTGCCGAAGCGCTACCGGCTCTCGTCGTTAGTCGGGCCGAAGCCCTGCTGTTGGAGGCCGACACACCCGAGGAGGCTGTGCAGGTTGACTTCCAGAAGTTTCATCGCCTGGCCGTTAATAAGCCCGACCTTTGGTTCCGGGTAGAGCTGACAGAAGAAGTGCCCAAGTATGACGACAGAATACGCGTGCGCAACACACTGGCAGATATGTTCATGCAGTGGTTTACAGACCATGGACTGCCTCTGACATGGGCGCTCGACGTATTTTTTGGACCCAGTCATGGTTGTATCGGTGCCCCTGACGGCACCTTCCTGGCACACTGGTGAGCCTCACATGTTCTAAAGAAGCCCAGGGTTAAGTAGCCAAGAGTGACTTGGCGAAGCAGGCTGAGAGCCTCCCCTGGCACAGCGACCCGAGATTCCCACGACAGTGGTGACATTAAGGGTCTCTTTTTTATGTTTGCGGACAGCTAGTCCAGAGCCCACGATTTTGCTCGCGGGCCTCACGTTGGTAAGTGGTAAATTCGTCTGCTTTAGTAAAAGGAAAGCTGGTATAGGCAAATCCATAGCCTTGTCGAATGATCTCAGCTTCCACCAATCGCCCATCTGGCAAATACACATAGCGCAGTAAGCGATTATACCGGTCTCGGTTAGTGCTCAGCGGGTCAGACTCTAGCCGAACGGGCTGTATGCCAATAAGCTGCTTGGTAAAGTCGCTGGCCGCCTGACCAAAACATTGCACCGGCTTGCGCGGGTCTTTGGTCTCGGGGGTGTCCACGCCGATCATGCGGATGTGTTCAGACGTGCCGTCCATGTCAACCACGATAGTATCTCCGTCTGAAAAACTGACAACTCGGTAGTATCCGGGGCTCACTGTGCTGGCAATTTGAGGTGGTGGCTGGACTTGGATCTGACGGCTATTGGCAACATACCCTAGCCCCAAAATGACCAGAGCTATCAGGAGCTTGAACAGTCGTCTCTGCGTCCGTTTCCCCACCCGCATAGGCTAGAGCTCCAGCTTCTCGCGCAGATAGTCACGGGTCACTTTAGTGCCGTCAACCGCAATATATGGTTCGCCATCTTCGGGGGTCTCCAACTTGTCGCTGAGCCGGTTAAAGGTTTCTTGGTCCATGTCCCCGAGCACTGTCGCCAGAATGCGTGTCGGCTGCGAGGCCGTATCTCTGGTGGCCCGGTGTCTGGCCGTTTCTCTATCGGTTTGTAGCCAGATCAGCTTTACCGTTGCCCCACAAGCGTCCGCAATGTCATACATGCGGCGGCGATCTTCGCGTCGATTAAAGCTAGTGTCATAAATAACATTGGCACCCCGGCCTAGCAGTTCGCCGGTTTGCGTGTTCAATAGCGTGTGCAGTTGATCGTTCTCGGGCTGGGAAAACACCGGATGCGGGTTGGCTTCTAGTCGCTTTTGGTCTTCCCAGATATGCACGGCTCCTGTTAATTCGTGGATAAATCTGGCCGTGGTTGTTTTGCCAGAGCCCGGATAGCCGAGCATCAAATAAAGGGTGGGAGTTTTTGGTGCCATCATGCACCTAGTCTACCACTCTACGCCTGGTGCGGGGCTAGACCAGGTTGGGGAGCTCGTTGCTCCTGGTAAACCTTGCAACGGCTCGTACTAGCACGGACAGAGCCTCTGGCTGATCATGGGCATCTACTAGGTTGGGATGGATGGGGCGTCCCGAGGTCAGGGCCTGCAGGGCCAAGGGTGTAATAATTTGCTCTTCAATGGTATAGCGATATTCTTGCCGAGATACTGGTGCATAGCTTTGGTGTTCGTGGATGACGCGCATGTGCAAAGCCGCAAGTGATAGGTGTCGTTGCAGGTCATGGGTTTTCGAAGTGTCCGCTTGGCTGCGCTCGGCTTGTTTCTGCATATCTATAAATAGGGAGTGATATACCGTTGGCTGCTGTGTACTGCTGAGTCCTTTCACATAATCTGTGCCCGCTTCAGAGATAGATCGCAGGAGCTGCATATAGGTCAACTGGTGTGGGGTGTTGTATGAGTGAACCCGTACGTCGTGGTCGGCCGACCGAGCCTCTTGGGATGCTGCTGACATAAATACCAGGAAATTATCCTTTAAATAGAGGGTGGGGTCTTCATCTTCGCACGCAACACGCAGCCGCTGTTCGGCATCTAATAGATCACGGAACTGTTCCGGCTGTTGCTGATGACGTATTTCCACATTAGTGAGCCTGGGCTCCTGTGAAGCTTCTGAACCTGCCATAATGATGCAATTATATCACGTATTCGCTAATAATGAAAGTCAATGTCATTATGTACTAATATGTCATGCCGGTTGAAGCTATTCTTGAGAATGTCCGACTACAAACAAGGCGCACGCAAAAGCTTTTTCGTCACGGGTTCTTACAAACAGAGTGTGCTTCTCTGGATTGTTGGCAAGCGTGTAAAAATCCCTCTGCCCTGTCAGGCCTGGTTCAAC
The DNA here is from genome assembly GCA_035489575.1 of Verrucomicrobiia bacterium. Taxonomy (NCBI): domain Bacteria; kingdom Pseudomonadati; phylum Verrucomicrobiota; class Verrucomicrobiia; species Verrucomicrobiia bacterium. The sequence goes on along the minus strand of DATHJY010000013.1, from coordinate 88,480 downwards.
CGTCAACGCTTCCTCGAACGCTTCTAATGCCGTGCCAGGTTCCTGGGGAAAATGAGGGACCATAACCGAGACATTTGGATAGCCATTTGCATCATCAAGCGGCACAAGGTCCAAGATTCCCTTCAAGGCTCTGGCCGAGGAATCACCCTGGTAGTCGGCTACCTCGGCCGCGGGTGGGATGTCGTAACTGGCGTCTACCACAGCAATTTGGGCACCGTGACCTATTTCTTCAAGCGCCTTTAGCAAGTTACCGTTGATTCCCCTGTCGATACCGTTAAGCGGTGGCATAAAAACTCCCTTTCATGCAGTTAAAAGTCTATTCCTTTGTTGGCAAGGTACTTATCGTCAAAGTGATGTTTGATTTTGGCCATGTTAGTAGCGATGTCGACATATTTTAGGAACTGCTCAGGAAAGTCCCGACCGGTCAGACACAGACTGGTGTTAGCGTGTCGTTTTTCGAAAAGCTCTTTCAGCTGCTTCTCGCTCAGTAGACCATCGTGCACAGCATTGTTGATCTCGTCGCAGATAACCAGATCGTATTCTCCACTGCTGACACAGTCTAGTGTGGTGGTCAGTGTATCTTGGGCGGCCTTTTTATGCTGCTCTGGCGTGATATGTTTTTCGCTCAGGTCACCTGCATTGTAAAAACCCTTGCCTCCCTTGTAGAAGAATAGCTGATCTTCATATATTGGCATGATATCTCGGATAAAAATGTGCTCGCCAACACCCCAATACTTAATAAACTGAATAAAAGCAACCTTCCATCGATTGCCGAGGGCGCGAACCATTAACCCCACGCTGGCACTTGTTTTGCCTTTGCTTTCTCCGGTATAGACAATAACAACGGAGTCTTTGGTTTTGTAATCCTCAAATGCCATAGCAGTGTGATTATGCCGCAGTGCTTTGGTTGATTTCAATATTCTCAGACTCGGGCGTTTGTTCTGGTATTGCTGGCCTACCATCTGACGTCAGGTCGATGTTCCATTCAAAAGCCAGGGCAATGATGGTCCGTCGTGCCCTGAGGGCTGGCGTGCGGGCCTCGGTGTTGTTGCCTAGAAGTCGCTCTACGATAAGGTCACCGGAGATCAGGTCCTCGATATCGGGTTCGTAAAAGCTCGTGTTGTTTTTCAGTGCCCGGGCGCCGGTCTCGTTGGTGTCCGATAGCGCGAGGGGTATTGGGTCACTCAGGAGAGCGGCCATGTCTGCGTTTGCCTGATAAGCATCAATAATCCTAACCTGTTCAGTGGTTAGGCAGTCAGCTAGCTCGGTAAGTGGATAATCACGCAACCACTCCATGCCTTTTGCAGAATTTTGTGCCATATGCACCTCCTTCTCTGTACCTATAGTATATATAGTGTACGAGCAAGTATGCAATGCACTATATAGCTATTTTTGAACCAGATTATTTAGTTTAAAAGCTTGATCTAGCATGGCCTTATCAAATCCGAGGATAATCGTACCTTCTACATCTACAACTGGCACACCCATTTGCCCAGATTTTTGGACTGCTTCGTTGGCGGCTACGGGGTCTTTTTCGACATCCTTTTCCTCGTACTTTACGCCGAGCTGATTCATGTAATTTTTAGCCATTTTGCAAAAGCTACACCAGGTCGTTGTGTAGATCGTAACCATTATGCCTCCTTAGGTTTGCGTTGTTTGTTGGGTTGCTTTTTTGCAGAGGCCGATCTGGTCTGGCCAGGGGCACTCAGTAGGTATATGACAAGTGCTCCGACGCCGACAACCAAGATCGTCAGGACAAAAAGAAATAGAGGTGTAGCCGACCCGCTATGTGCGGTTGCCTCAGCGGGCGTGGCATGCTCTACTCCATTGTGGGCAAAGTACTGTAAAGTCACAGACCTATTTTAACACTTATACACATCTGATATATACTGGCTATTAATGAAGTTTAAGATTAATCAAAAGTCTCGTCCCTCGTTCTCGGACATCAAGGAGAGATTCAAGGGTGGTTTTACTAAAAGAATAGCTGCAGCTCTAGCGGCTGGCTTTCTGCTGGGTGTGGTATGGCTGGTGATGGCACGTTTTATTGCCTACAAGCCAGTCAATACGCACTACCATGCTAACTTTGCGCTCTATATAAATGGCCAGCGGGATGAGTTCAAAAACTTTACCTTCTACGAAGAAGTCCAGTCTTGTGGTAGTGACGAAAAGAACGAACCCAAGCACCGCACGCACATGCATGACAATGTTAACCATGTGGTCCATGTTCATGAGCCAGCGGTAATGTGGGGACATTTCTTTGCAAACCTGGGCTATACACTTGGTGACACAGTGGTAAAAACAGACAAAGGCTTGTATGTGGACGGCCAAGATGGCGCCCAGCTGACGTTTACGCTCAATGGCAAAGAGGTAAACAATATTGCCAACCGACTTATCAAGTCCGAAGATGTACTGCTGATCAACTACGGTAAAGACAGTCCGGCTGTGCTGCAACAGCGCTACGATGGCATCAGTAAAGATGCTGGCGAATTCAACAAGCGCAACGATCCCAGCAGCTGTACGGGCACAAAGCCCCTGAGCTTTAAGGATCGCCTCAAAAAAGCCCTGAGCCTTTCCGGCCAGTAGACATTTCGGAAAGTTGTTTTCTGGGTAGAATCCTGTTGCGGTATCGCAGCCTTCCCTGTTATACTGAGGTCATATGGGTAAAGCCGCCGCCACTCGGAAGACGACGACTACTGCTGATTTGCAGCAGGCCGCTGAGGTATTTAACGCCAAGCAGCGTTTTTTTTCGGCTACTCTCAATATGAGCTGGCAGCTCGCCCTCATGGTGGTGATTCCGGTAGTTGCCGGCGTAAAGCTGGACCAAAAATTTGATACTGCCCCGTCGCTTACGCTGACGGGCTTTTTTCTTGCAGCCTTTGCAGCCTGTTATGTGGTGTGGAACACTGTCAAGGACGTAAATAAGTTACAGGCCGAAGACGATAAAAATAAGAGAGGTAAGAAGCGTGCTTAGTATACTCAGTAGATTTGCCGCCGAGAGCTCTGGCCCTGCGGTTCATATCACCCCTGGCGATGTATTCCAGATTGGCAATATAACCATTACCAACTCTATCTTCTATGGCTGGATCAGCTCATTCGTTATCATTGTACTGGTAGTAATTGCCGCTCGCCGGGTTGGCCTGCGCCCCAAAAAGGGCTTTACGCAGTTCTTAGAAATCGGCAGCGACTTTATCACCAACCAAATGACTGGCGCCCTAGGTTCACGAAAAAAGGCATTGCAGTATGCACCCTACTTTGTGACCTTTTTCTTTTTCATCATGTTCTCTAACTGGCTCGGCCTATTGCCGGGTGTAGGCGAGGCGTTGACCGTCAACGACAGCCCGGTGTTTCGGCCCTTCACGGCTGACCTGAACGGTACCCTGGCTGCCGCCACGGTTGTTATGTCTATCGTCCAGTATTTTGCCATCAAAGAATCGGGGTTACTCAAACATATCGGACACTACTTCAACGGTAGCCTGAAGAATCCGCTGACTATTTTCCTGGGCATCTTCGAGATGTTTAGCGAACTCATTCGCGTGTTTAGCCTCGCGCTTCGTTTGTTTTTGAACGTCACCATTGGTGAAGTGATCATTTCAGTTTTCAGTTACCTGGGTAGTTTTGCAGCTCCTATAACCTCTCTGCCATTTGTGACGCTAGAGCTGGCGGTGGGTGGTCTGCAGGCCTATATTTTTGTAATGCTTAGCATGACTTATCTATCTGTTGCCATAAAGCACGGCGAGGAACACGAAACCGAAGACCAAGAGCCTTCGGCGGTGTCGGCCTAGTGATAAGTATCGTTAAGAAGTAAATAAATTTGTAAGGAGTTTCATACACATGGACACAGAAGTACTCGCAAAAGGTATCATGATGGGCTTCGGTATGCTTGGCCCAGCTATTGGTATCGGACTGATTGGTTCCTCATTCATGAATGCTGTAGGTCGCAACCCTGAGTCATCCAAGTACCTTGGTCAGATCCTGGTTATCATCGGTATCGTTGAGTTGATGGCGCTGTTGGTGTTCGCTTCATTATTCATTATCTAAGAAAGCAAGGAACGTTAAAGACCTTATGTTTGTAACACTATTTGCAGCCGAAGCCGCACATGCGGCAGAGCAAGCAGCCGGACATGCTGAGGAAGCAACCGGACTCGGTGCCTTGGGCGTGAGTCTACAGTCTTTCGTTATCCAGCTTTTCACCTTTGTCCTGGTATTCCTGCTGCTCAAGAAGTTTGCCTTCAAACCTATTGGTAACATGCTGGAAAAGCGTCGCCAAACTATTGATGACGGCGTGCGCCTAGGCCAAAAGCTAGAGCGCCAGCGCGAACAAATGGATCAAGAGGCAGCCAAGATTACCCGCGAAGCTCGCCATGAGGCCGATCGCATTATTGCCAACGGCCACAAAGAGGCCCGCGAAGTACTGCGTGACGCCGAGAAGGCTGCCAATCGCAAGTCAGACGCCATGTTGGCGGATGCCGAAGTGCGGATTCACGAAGAAACCGAGCAGGCCAAGCGCAAGCTAGAAAAAGACATTGTGGGCCTGGTATCAGAAGCTACAGAAGCGATCGTTGGGGAAAAGGTCGACCCCAAAAAAGACGCTGCAATTATTGAAAAAGTTATTCGGAGCCGTAAGTAGTGATTTCCCGCCGCCACCTAGCCGAAGTTATTGGGGCGCGTACCCTCAAGGTTCATAGTACCAAAAAACTGGCTCAGGAAGTGGCGGCTTATCTATTGGATACCCACGATACAGATGATCTAGAGTCTTTGCTGCGCGACGTCATGGAATACCGTGCCCAGCATGGTGTGGTCGAGGCCGTAGCCGTCAGCGCTCATGACCTGACCCAAAGTGTCGTCAAGGACATAGAAACCATCCTGAAAAAAGAGTATCCCCACGCCAAGCACATTCACGTTATTAGCCGCATAGATCCAACCGTAGTAGGCGGCGTGCGCGTAGAAATGGCTAACGAACAGCTGGATCTCACGGTGCGTGACAAGATAGATGCATTCAAACGCTTAACGGCAAACATTAAGGAATAAGTACGAGTCATATGGACAACATTTCCATTAAAGAATTATCAGAAGACATTCGTTCGGCTATAAGCCAGCTGAAGTCTCGGCCAGAGATCGAAAAGGTCGGAATTGTTACCCGCGTTGGTGATGGTGTGGCCTGGATCTATGGCCTGACCACTGCCGGCTACTCCGAGATGATCGATATCGAAGCCACAGACGGCACATCGGTCACGGCCTTTGCCTTCAACTTGGGCGAAGACGAGATCGGCGCCGTGCTCTTGGGCGACGACGTGATTATCAAGGCTGGTGCTACCGCCAAACTGAGTGGCAAGGTACTAGAAGTACCCGTGGGTCCCGAGCTTGTTGGCCGTGTAGTCAACCCGCTGGGCCAGCCACTGGACGGCAAAGGTTCTATCAAGGCTACGCAGACCAGCCGTGTAGAACGCCCCGCCCCTGGCGTACTCGCCCGTAAGAGTGTGCACGAACCACTCATGACCGGCATTACGGCTATCGATGCCATGGTGCCAATCGGCCGTGGTCAGCGCGAGTTGCTAATTGGTGACCGCCAGACCGGTAAAACAGCCGTGGCTGTAGACACTATGATTAACCAACACCGCCAAGAAACTGGTGTTATCAACATCTACGTAGCTATCGGCCAAAAGCTGAGTAAAGTTGCCCGTTTGGTCGAGCGTCTCAAGCGCGAAGGCGTGATGGATCAAACCATTGTGGTGGCAACTTCTGCTGCCGACCCAGCCAGCTTGCAGTATTTGGCTCCTTACGCTGGTGCTGCCATGGGTGAATATTTCCGTGACAACAAACAACACGCTCTGATTATTTACGACGACTTGTCCAAGCATGCTGCCGCTTACCGTCAGATGTCTCTGTTGCTCCGTCGCCCACCGGGCCGCGAAGCCTATCCTGGCGACGTTTTCTACTTGCACTCTCGCTTACTGGAGCGCGCTGCTAAATTGTCCGACGACCTTGGTGCCGGTAGCCTGACTGCTCTGCCTATCATCGAGACCCAGGCTGGCGATATTAGTGCTTACATTCCTACCAATGTGATTTCTATCACTGATGGCCAGATCTTCTTCGAAACTAACCTGTTCTACCAGGGCATTCGCCCAGCTATTTCTGTCGGTCTGTCAGTGTCACGTGTGGGTGGTAACGCCCAAACCAAGGCCGTCAAGAGTGTGTCCAAGGGTCTACGCGTAGACTTGGCTCAGTTCCGTGAGCTGGCTGCCTTTAGTCAGTTCTCGACCGACCTAGACGCCGAAACCCGTCAGCGTATCGAGCGCGGTCAGCGTCTGACTGAGTTGCTCAAGCAGCTCCAGTTCAGTCCGCTGAGTGTCTGGGAGATGTTCTCTGTCCTGTATGCTGCAATTCAAGGTGCCTTTGATAAGGTGCCCCTGGACAAGGTCAAGACAGCCGAGGCCAACCTCCTGCGTGAGCTCAAGAATGAACAAAAGAAGCTAGTCAAAGATTTGAACAGTGGCGCAGAGCCTGACGATAAGGTCAAAAAGATCATCCTAGATACTGCTCACAAAGTAGCAGCCAGCTACCATGCCGAACCTGCTGCAACAGCTGGCGTATCAAAGCTAGCCCCCAAGGCCACCGAAGGGACCAAAAAGTAGCATGACCACCTCCAGGGAACTACTAGATGCAGTTGATGCTCTGGCCGATGGAGGAGTGTTTGCTGCAGACGTGAACGAGCCGGGTCAGTACTCTATGCTTTACAACCCGGCCAGCGATGACCGCGATGAACTTTTGTGGATCCAGGAGCATAAGGACGGAGAGATAGTGAGTAGCTACGATCCTGAAGAATGGGTTGGTGGCCTGGCGGTGGCCTGCCAGGTAGAAACAACACCAGAAGAAGTCAGCGAATTCACGGTCTTTCTCAAAGGCAGACTTACGCTGGATAATTGGCGGTTTACGGCTGAACTGCGTCACATGATCAGGGGTGAATCTCGTGGCTAATACTATTACACTCAAACGACGTATTGGCTCTGTCAAGAATACTCGGCAGATTACTAAGGCTATGGAACTGGTGGCGGCCAGCAAGATGCGCCGGGCCCAGGAGTTTGCCCAGCGTAGCCGCAACTATCGTATTGCGGCCTATTCCCTGCTGACGCGCCTGAGTATGATCACCGATGTCGAGGACCATCCGCTGTTTACCAAACGCCAGGTCAAGCATCGCTTGTATGTGGTGGTTACCAGCAACCAAGGTTTGGCTGGTGCCTACGACGCCAATATTTTGAAACTCTTAACCCGTTCAGTACGCGAAGACGTTGCCAATGGTATCAGTGCCAAAATCATTGCCATTGGTAAAAAAGGTGCCAATTTTACCCGCAACCTCCAGGGCATAGATCTGCTGGCTGTCTATACAGACATTGGCGATCAGCCAACAGCCAACGATTTACGCCCCCTACTGAATACTATTACCGACCAATATGCCGAAGGTCAGGTAGACGAAGTAAAACTGCTCTACACCGACTTTAAGACTAACTTGCTGCAGATAGCTAGTACGCTTCAGATCTTGCCTGCTACATTCGAAGAGACTAATGAAGAGGCTCACGCCCTGGATAATGTCACCTTTGAGCCATCGGCAACGGCAGTCCTGGACAACGTTGCCCTGCGTCTGATCGAAGTGCAGGTCTGGCAAGCAATCCTGGAAAGCTTTGCTTCTGAGCAATCCATGCGCATGATGGCTATGAAAAACGCTACCGACAACGCCTCGGATTTGATCGATGACCTGACGTTAGCATTCAACACAGCTCGCCAAGCGGCTATCACCCAAGAACTAGCCGAGATAACCGGTGGTGCGGAGGCGATCAAGTAATGGCACAGATCGTATACCTTCATGGTGACTCGGATGGTGACTATGAACTTGCACGGGAGAGATACGAGCAGGCTTGTCGTGTCGAAGGGGGTTTGGATAGGTACCAGCAACCTCGCGTACTGTCATTTTATGCGATGGCAGAGCTAGAAGAAGATCTGGTTGGACGAGCAGAGCTGGCAGGTAAGCTTTCCGAGCTTGGCAGTTTCGTGGTGAGTTACGGCAGACATGGTGAGTTTCCGCTGACCGGGGATGCAGCACGTATTGGTGCGGCGGCCCGCACGCTCGCTTCTGGGATGTCCATTGGTAGACACAGTGCGTTTGCTACTGAGTACAAGCAATCAACGGAGGTAACCCAAGAATGAGCGAGCGAGGAACATTCCGACAAGCAATCCAGGAGGGCGATGCCGGCCTGGTGGGGGTTGATCCATCGGGTAATGACCCTGAGTTTTTGTATCCCCAAGACGAAGTGTACATTGGTGACGGAGAGGTTGATTTGCGATTTGAAAAATTAATGAGGGGTTTTCATGCGGCTTTGATTCGTGATTTAGCTGAAACACTAGATTTAGATTCAGGACTTAGACAAATTTTGGGTGAAGCGCATACGCCGGAAGGAGATAATTGATGGCAACAGCAACTAAGGAAAAAACCAAGACAGGCAAGATTAGCCAAATTGTGGGCGTGGTGGTTGACATAGACTTTCCCAAAGATCACCTGCCGGCTATTTATAACGCAGTTACGACCGAGCTGGATGGTAAAACGCTGGTTCTAGAGGTCGCCCAGCACCTGAGCGAATCAAGTGTACGCGCCGTATCGCTCGGCTCGACCGATGGTCTAGAGCGTGGTGCCGAAGTAACCGACACCGGCGATTCTATTAGTGTGCCAGTTGGCGAAGAAACATTGGGCCGCATGTTCAACGTGGTGGGTGAACCAATTGACGGCAAAGGTGGTACCTTCAAGACCACTTCGCCTATTCATAAGTCCCCTCCACCGCTGATTGACCAGTCCGGTACGGTAGAAATCCTGGAAACCGGTATCAAGGTTATCGACCTGATTGCGCCTATTACCAAGGGTGGTAAGGTTGGCCTGTTCGGTGGCGCTGGTGTGGGCAAGACGGTGCTGATTCAGGAGCTTATCAACAATATTGCCAAGTTCCACAGCGGCTATTCAGTCTTTGCTGGCGTGGGTGAGCGTACCCGTGAAGGTAACGACTTGTATCATGAAATGGCAGACTCTGGCACTTTGGAAAAAACAGCTCTGGTCTTTGGCCAGATGAACGAACCACCCGGAGCGCGTTTGCGTGTAGGCCTAAGTGGTCTGACTATTGCCGAAGGTTTCCGTGACAAAGGCAGCGACGTGCTGTTGTTTGTAGATAATATCTTCCGTTTTACCCAGGCGGGTGCCGAAGTATCTGCCCTATTGGGCCGCCTGCCCTCAGCTGTGGGCTACCAGCCTAACTTGGCCCAAGAAATGGGTCAGTTGCAAGAGCGCATTACCTCGACCCGCAAAGGTTCTATTACTTCTGTGCAGGCTGTGTATGTCCCGGCCGACGACTTTACCGACCCTGCCCCTGCTACTACCTTTGCTCACCTGGACTCTACTATTGCCCTGAACCGTTCCTTGACCGAGCTTGGTCTGTATCCAGCTGTTGACCCGCTGGACAGTAACTCTACTATTCTGGACGCCGAGATTGTGGGTGACGAGCACTACAACGTAGCCCGCGAAGTGCAGCGTGTTTTGCAACGCTACAAAGACTTGCAGGACATCATTGCCATCCTGGGTATGGAAGAATTGTCTGACGAAGACAAGCAGACCGTATCTCGCGCCCGACGTATCCAGCGCTTCCTGACCCAGCCGTTCTTTGTGGGTGAAGTCTTCACCGGATTCCCCGGTAAGTACGTATCACTGCAAGATACCATTGCTGGCTTCCGTGAAATCTTAGACGGCAAGCATGACGACAAGCCTGAGAGTGCCTTCTATATGAAGGGTGCCATCGACGAAGTCGTAGCTACAAAGGAGAAATAACGTGAGTGACGTTAACCCAGAACTGTATGGCGGTGAACCCCCACACCTCCGTACAAATGTCAGAGAGGGTTACGGCAACAATCGAGTAGATATTGATGTGGATGATGAGCTCGTGGTAACGGATCAGCCGATGGGCCGCACCCCTATGGATGATTTGATTGACGAAGAAAGAATGCAATGATTCGACTAAAGTTAGAAACAATCAGTGGCACTAAATATGACGACGATGTATATGAAGTCGAGCTGCCAACAATGGCGGGCCAAATTGGTGTATTGACCGGACATATGCCACTGATAAGTGTGGCCACTCATGGTGTGATCAAGATTCGCAAAACTGCCACTGAGCCGGACGATATGCGTGACTTCTTTGCCACTAACGGTGGTGTTATAGAAATGGACCACGAAGCCGGCACGCTGACCGTGTTGGTAGACGAGGCTGACCATGCCGATGACATCAGCGAAGACGAAGCCAAGAAGGCTTATGAACTAGCCCAGAAAATGAAGGGCGAAGCCAAGGACCAAGTGTCCCTAGAACATGCCCAGAGCCTGATGGACCGCCATGCCGTCCGCTTGCAAGTAGCTGGTCTCAAGCGTCGCCACCGAAACCGCTAGGGATTAATCTCGCCGATCAAGTTATCCAATGGTTAGTATGTAGCAACGCATTTCAGGTGCTATGATGCCTTAGATGACACAAAGTGATTTCGCAAGTGTTTGTCTTGCTGCATTTAATGCCTATCTCGAGGAGGCCTCGGAGCTTATTAAATCGGAAGCGTTTCAATCTGATATTGCCGATCCTATATTTGTTTACCCAACCCACGTGATTATAGGCATGGTGTCCGGGTTCCTTTTCCTTGAACTGGTAGGTTCTAGCGATCACTTCGTCCCTTTGAGCAAAAAGTTTACAAAGCCAGAATCTATATATAGCTTCTTAGGGCAGGTTGAGGAAGGAGAGGCTATGATGGAAGTTGGTCATCACAACACAATAGGCAATCTTTTTTTTCAAACCAGCTCAAGCAATGAAGCGCTGGTTAAGCGTTTTCCTAAAACAATTCTCGAAAGATATAAGTCAAAAATAAAGGCAAGCTTTGACGCTAGGAGGGTCTTTGAGTTCAATAATGAGTTAGACTACTTTTGCCTCGAGGATGTCATGTTACTCAATAATTATGATAATCAATCTCGATTAAGGAATCCAACCCTCGTGTTTATTGTTTCCAATAAAACGAGTAAGAGAGAATTAGTGGAGTACTTAAACGCTAACTTCAGAATTAGGGACGGAGAGAGTCTTCGTGTCATAAAGACGTTTGATAGTACGAGCCAGCACTCTATAGACATATGTGCCCAGTTCTATAATCTTTACTTACAAAGCAATATCCATGAAACACTGATAAGTGATTTTTTAGAGCATCATAAGGAGATCATATTGCTCGCTCTTGATGGAAGTGATCTTATTTATCAGCCTGAGTTAGAATGGCAGGTTGATGCAGGCCAAGAAGAGACGTCCATCATACCTGACTTCATGATCAAAAGAGCTGATGGATTTTTTGATATATGTGACTTAAAATTACCTCTTTTATCAAATAGTTCACTCACCACTGGGCACACTAGGGATCGAAGTTTTATTGCACCAATACACAAGGGTTTATCACAAATTGCAGGCTATCGTGATTACTTCAGGCAAGAAAAGAACAGAGATTATGCAATGAGTAAGTACAAAATTAAAGTTGACTCACCCGCCCTCACACTAGTAGTGGGCAATTATGAGAATTATAACAACGAGTTCGTGAAACAAGCTGGTAGAGCTTACGATGAGATGAGAATCATTGACTATGACACCTTAATAACTGCCTATCGTATTAAAGCAACCACCGACCAGTGATCTGGGTTAAGCCAAATATTCTCAGAATACGTCCAAAACTTGATGGGGCTGCCACGCTGACCACCGTTAAGATAGCAAAACTACTTACGTGGTTGGGTTTTTGACGGTGGTTATTTGGTCATCATTAATGACAAGAGCTTGATCGTTGTTTAGAGTTACAACTTTTGTAAAATCCTTCATGGTCTCTTTTGCCTTTTCTAGGACTGGCTGGTATTTTCCCCACCCCCAGTGTGGAACGATGCCGTAAGGCTGCAGGCTAAGCCCTGCCCAGACTACTTCGGGGGCATCTTTGGGGTCGTCTACGTGTTCAATGCCGTGCAAAGTGGTGCCGATTATTACCGCGCCAGCGCTTTCTCCGCCGTAAACGAGTCCCTGATTCACCAAGTCTTTGACCACATCATCAAAACCAGATTGGTGTATATAGAAGTTAAGATAAAATGTGTTGCCACCCATAACCCAAACCACATCCTGGGCTTTTAGTGTGCCCTCTACTGATTCTTTGTTGGCTTTTGTAAGGTCGAGCAGTGAGGTTGTAAACCCTGCTGCTTCGAAAAGCTTGACCGCTTTTTCAACCTCGACTGCCTTACGCTCTGGTGGGTATGTGTCCCAGGCATTGGGGACGACAGCGACTGCAGGATTTGGTTTGTCTAAGAGTTTCAGTAATTCGTCTGTGTTTGACAGTGGCATAGATGAAAGAAATAGCTTCATAGCAGTAATGATAGCATGGACTTCGAGGCTCAGTCCTCATGCGACCAGATCAGGCTTTGCGGAAACTGATTGATCTTTTGGCCAAGTTGCAGGCCGCGGAGCGAGGACTGTTTGACCTTAAGGGAGCTCCGCAGTGACCGGATGCATCTTGGCCAAAAGTCAATAATGTTTTTGCAACCGCCTGTCTGGCGCATGAGGACTGAGCTCCCAGAACGCTTTCGTTTACGAGATGCGGACGGGGATGAGTTCGGCGCTGACGCGGGAGTCGTCTCCCAGACCGTAGTACTCATAGCCAGGTGTGGCATTGATCACCAGCCAGCTAAACAGCAGTGCGCGCATGCGGGTAACACGTTTGGGGTGTCGCTTTTTTAGGTGGGCTACTACGCGCATGCGGGCAACGTAGATGATCCAGTCTTTCATGTCGTCGTCGGGTATCAGGTCCCTATTTTTGGCAATGTCTTCAATGACTTGTTCAACGTCCGGTTCTTCCATAAAGCCAAAGCTGGCAGTAATGGACAGCAGGCTAAAGCCTTTCTGATGATTGTTCTCAAACTCGGTGATGGTATAGCGCTCTTTTTCGTCCACATACGGTCTGCGGGTTTGGCGAATAGTCATGGTAATCACATGCTTGGGCAGCAAGTGGTAGCGGTCCATAAAAATCTGCAGCAGTGCTGGAGCTTTGTCTGCTTTCTGCTTGGGCTGGGTTTCGTGGCTGAGGATGAGCAGGCTGCGATCCAGTGAGCTGGTTTGGGCCTGTTTTTGTTTCAGGATTTCACCCATAGTCATGGTGCTGTGGGCTCGTAGCGTATCACGCCAGCGGTGTCTGCCCCACTGCCAGGTGGTCATAATGACGTAGAGGGTGCAGCCAATGGTCAGCGGCACAAAACCACCCTGCAAAAACTTGAGACTGTTGGCTACTAAAAAGTTGATATCTATTAGTAGTATCGGCACAAAGACTGCCAGGGCGACGGCTCGCTTCCATTTCCATAAACGATGCGCAACTACGATCATGCTGAGGGTGGTGGCAATCATTACGCCAGATTCTGCCAGGCCGTAGGCGTTTGCCAAGTTGCTGCTGGACTTAAAGCTCAGTACCAGGGCCACACAACCAATGAATAAACCCCAGTTAATAAACGGAATATAGATCTGTCCCTGATGTTCGGGGTGCGTTTGCTTGATCTTGAGGCGCGGCAGCAGGCCCAGGTTAATTCCCTGAGCGGTCAGGCTGAAGGCGCCAGATATCAGGGCTTGACTGGCGATGATAGTAGCCATGCAGGCCAGAATAACCACGGGGTACAGCAAATTTGTTGGCACCAAACTATAAAACAGGTTGTCACTCACAACCTGTTTTCCGCCGAGTAGAAATGCTCCCTGCCCCAAGTAGTTGAGCATCAGGCATGGCATAACTACCGTAAACCAGCTAATACGAATGGGCAAACTACCGAAGTGGCCCATGTCGGCATACAGAGCCTCGCCGCCCGTCACCACCAGTACTAGCGAGCCAAAGATCATGAGCAATTGATGGAATGGAAAGAGGGTGAGCGCCCGGAGGGCGTATAGTGGATTGAAGGCCATCAATATCTGGGGTGCCCCCACGATTTGTCGTACGCCCAAGGAGGCTATAGTCGCCAGCCATATCAGGGTGATCGGCCCAAATAGTTTGCCGATCTTGTGTGTGCCCCGAGACTGTATAGCAAACAGTCCAGTCAGGATAGCTATGGTAAGGGGTATGACGTAGGGGTTGAATGATTGCGTAGCAACTTTTAGCCCCTCTACCGCAGATAGCACGCTAATGGCGGGCGTAATAGTTCCGTCGCCATACAGCAGCCCGGCGGCAATGATAAGTAAGACGCCTAGGGCGGGCATGGCTTTGCCACGCATGCCCTTTAAGCGTGCAAAGAGGGCGAATGTTCCGCCCTCTCCTTCGTTGTCTGCCCTCAGTACAAAAGCCACGTATTTGATGGCTACAACGATGATGAGTGTCCAGAGAATAAGAGAAATAATGCCGAGGATGCGATTATCGGTAGGCTGCACATGGGCATGGCCAAAGAAGATTTCGTTGGCTGCATATAAAGGGCTGGTACCAATGTCACCATAGACCACACCGAGTGCACCGAGCGTCAGTCCGGCCACACCGAGTTTTGTTCGCTTAGTAACGCTGTGTTGCATGTTTGCTTTCAGGAGAGAGCTTTAGAAAATAAAAATTGTTTTTGACCGACAAAGATCAAAAACGTTTCCGGCATTTATTCTATAGCGAGGCAAGAATATTGCAACACTAAAATTTACATCCCACCTTCGGGTGCGGTGTCTGTGATTATGGGTGGTTCGTCTACGGTGTCCATATTGAATAGCTGTTGCAAGTGTTCGACAGTCTGTTGGGCTCCGCCCACGTCGTATGCCACCTGGCCGATACCGGTTATCATGGCTCGCGCGACAATGCCTCGCAGCTGTTCACTGGTAACGGTAAACACCGGCTGATTCCGGTCTTGGCCTAGCTGCTGGGTGGTATCGTCTAGCGTTGCGTCTATCTGAGCAGCAAGTCGATTGCCGCCGAAGAGTTCGCGGCGGCGCAGTGCGTGGAGCGCTGCAAGTGCAGCTTTATGATCAAGTAGTGGGCCCGCATCAACCATAGGGAGCGAATCAACGCGTTCCTGGATCTCTGTCATTGATGGCTGAGGTTGTTCCATGGGGCCTCCCTCCACTATAAGTATACTACATATAGCGTGGTGGCTTATGAACTTGAAAAGAAAAAGCTGTAGCAGTAGTATAGAAAAGTTATTTAAAAGAGAAAATGAGGGAAAATTCACATGGAGCGCGAACATAAAGCGCATGTGTTTGAGGTTGATATGGAAAAAGAACAACTCGAACTCACCGTTACAAAAGTGGCACCCGAAGGCCTCGGCTTTGGCGACGGCACTATATCTGGCAAAGAGCGTCTAGACAGCCTGGGCGGTGATGTATTAACAAAGATAGAAGAACTGGCTGGTTCACCACAAATCCTTGTCCCCGTCAGCGTGGGCAAAGATGGTGAGCCTATTGATGATGATGGGTGTGGCGACGGCCGCGAAGCGGTGCGTATTTTCTTGGGAACCCAAGAAAAGTCTCGGTCATTAAATCGCTCCAAGGTATTTGGTGGTGGCGTGACTATGCTTGCGTCAAGTGTGATCGGACTAGGGCGGGCTGCGGGCCAAAGATTGCGCCAAGTTTTTTCTGGCAGCATGTCTACACTGGCTGAAAAGAAAATTGGGTTCGGTGCACATACCGGACATGCCCACGGACCGAACTGTGGCTGTGGGGCAATTGATCAAGCTCCGGCTATTGTCCAAAATGCCCTCACCTACGAGGAAGGCATCCGGGGCGCTATAGATGGGCTGGGAGTTGACGCCACTGGCTTGGATGATGTTTTTGACAACTTTCGCAGCTATGCAGCGGAGACCAAGGGCCAAGACTACAGCGGCGCCGATGTCATGGGCGAGATTATCGATAACGGAAAGATTGTGGTCAAAGAATTAGGCGATGACCACAAAGAAGTGGTCATCTTGCTGAACATGGCAGAGGGTTACACGGTTGACCAAGACCAAGTTCGTCAGCTCACCGACGGCGAGGCCCAGGCTTTTGCGGTAGATGTCTGGCGCATGCAGCAGCTGGTTGAGAGGGTTTATAAGGGCGAGCCGGAAGAAGTGCTTCACCGAGCCTTCTTGAGCGAACTGGTCTATACCCTGTCCACCGCCGGAACACTTACCAAGGGTGATTTGCCGGTATATGTCATTGATCAGGCGACGGCAGATATACCAGAGCCAGTTGCGGTATAGTTCTCGACCCGGGTAGCCCCCGCAAAAACGCTATGCGTAGCGTTTTATATTGCGGGGGCTATGCTATTCTTTAGGTAATACATAAGGAGGGAGTTCTATGTTTGGACGCAAAAAAGTCGCCATGTTGGTGGCAGAGTTTCTAGGTACCTACGCTCTGGCGAGTGCCGTGTTGGCTATGGCTAGCCGCACCACTTTTCCGTTTTTTGGTGGAGCTGCCGCAGGTCTAACGCTGGCAGTGATGGTGTTGGTTATTGGTGCCACCTCTGGGGCGCATATCAACCCTGCGGTAACGATTGGTTTGTGGAGCATTCGCAAGGTGCCTACTCTGCAAGCGCTAACCTACATCATGGTGCAGATGGTGGCTGGCTTTACGGCCTTCCGGGTCAACCAGTACATGATGGACCAGGCGCTGCCTAGTTTGGCAAAAGCCAACTGGGACTGGCGGGTGTTTTCTGCTGAGTTGATTGGTACGCTGATATTTACCTTTGGTATCGCGGCAGCGGTATACGGCACGTATGAGGGTGGCAAGTTGGCTGCAGCTATTGGTGGTTCGTTGTTTGTTGGGGTGTTGGTGGCGTCTGTTGGATCTAACGGTGTTCTGAATCCGGCGGTTGCTCTGGGTTTGCATTCGTGGAGCGCAGCCTATGCTCTGGGTCCTTTGCTGGGTGCTGTCGTTGGTATGAATTTGTATGTTCAGTTGTTTGCCCCGCAGCCAGCTGCTTCTCGGGCAAAGACTGCCACTCGCCTGAAAAAATAACCAGCGGGTTCTTACAGTTTCTTGTCTAGCAGGTCTTGCTCGAACAGGCTGATGCCAGTGTAGTCTGGTGTGTAGTGACGTATATCTATGAATGCGTGGGTGGTGATCTTGGCCCATACTGACTGAATCAGACGGCGTAAGCGCTCCAGCTCTTCGGGCGTCGGCTGGTAACGCAGAAAAAGCTGCTGAGGCGTCTCGGCTTCTACGTAGATCATCTGGGTTTCGAACGAGGCATCTGGCTTGAATTGTTTACTCTCTTGGGCCAGGAGCGCGTAGAATTGCAGCTGGGTGCGATGTCGCCAGGCTTTTATCTGTTTGGTTTTGTCCTTGGAGGACAGACTGGTGAGGGGTTTGCTGGTTTTATAGTCGCTAATGAGCACCGCACTGCCGACGGCATCTACGCGGTCCAGCACACCAGTCAGGCGAGCAATACCCAGTGGAATATTGGCGAGCTTTACCTCTGGCTGTCCGGTGGACTGCAGGTGCAGTTCGTCCAGTAACCGCGACAGAAGCTGTTGCCCGTGTAGCAGGTAGCGTTCGTGGTCTACGGTACTGAGGTACTGGTCTTTGAGGCGACTCTCGTAGTGGGCCAAGACTTTTTCTGGCGCAAACTGGCCCTGGCATACTTGCTGTTGGGCGTATTCCAGCGCAGCGTGTATAGCGCTTCCAAAGGCCGCGGCCGTGCTGGTGGCCTCTGGCAAGCGCAGCAGATGACGCTCTAGGAAATACTGGGGTCCGCCTTTGCTGATGTCTAAGAAGTCCAGTAACCCAGTTGCGCTGAGTGAAAAGCCCTCTAGGATGTCGCGCAGCAGAAGCTTCTCTGCACTGCCCTCTAGCTGTGGCCAGGTCAGCGAGCTCTCTAGCACTTCTTCGGGTGCATCGGCCTGGCTGATGTCTACCTGCTCTGCTTCTAGGATGTCACGAATAATAGCAGTGGGTAGTGTGGTGCCGCCGTCTAGTGTGGTGTAAAAACTGCTAATGGTGATGCTGTGCTTAGCCCGTGTGACCGCCACAAACATCAGGCGAATATAGTCGTCCAGATCATCGCCGTTGGGCTTGAGCGGTAAGTTAATGGGTGGTCTCCGGCCGCTATTAACGGGCCGCCAGATGCTATCCATGGCGTCGATGATAAAGACGCTATCAAATTCGAGCCCCTTTGCCTTATGGATGGTCATGAGCTCTACGGCGTGCGGGGCACTGACAAACAGCGACTCGTCGGTCAGGGTTTGGCCGTTGTCGGCGGCTACGTCGATAAGTCGTACCAGATCTGCCAGGCGGCTCTGCCCTTGCCGGCTAAAGTCCTGGGCCAGGGCCAGTAACTGGCGCGTACCGGACAAGGCGGCGATGTATGGACTGTCTACCGTGTTCTCCTGCAGGAAATAAGCGCGAATGGGGCTGGTCATGTGCTCGGAGGCTGTCAGGCCTATGATGTACTCCAGCACCCGTGGGAGCGGCTGTAAACGGCTCTGCTGGCCAAGCCAGAGCAGCCATTGGCCAAGGGTTTGGATATGTTCGTCTGTGTGACTGGTGAGGCTGGTCAGCCATTCTTTGTGGGTGCGGTTGTGGACTGCCAGGTGCCAGGTTATTTCGGGACTTACCTGCCACACAGGGTGGCACAAGAGCGTGGCAAGATATTGATTGACCTGCGGCTGGTTACCTTCGGCTATGGCGACCACGCACCGTGCTACCAGCATGATTTGCTGGACGGCCTCTTGCTCTAGGACGCTCTGTTGCTGCTCGTACCGAATAGGTACCCCAGCCTGCTGCAGCATAGTGGCAACGCGCCTGAGTGATTCGTGGCTACGGGCCAGGACTGCCACGCTGCCCGGCTGGTTCTTAAAGGCAGTATCAATTTCTTTGGCGATGCTGTGGTACTGGTGGTCGGCTGTCGGGTACGAGATGTGCCTGATAGTTCCCGATTGCTCGGGCTGATTGCGTGCCACCAGGACCTTCTGTATATCTTTTTCGACGGTTGTGACGCGTTCACTGGCTTGGGTAATAACACGCTCGGAGAAATTCAGTACCGCCTGGCTAGAGCGGTAGTTGTCGGTCAGTACCACTACATCGCAGGTTGGGTAACTGCGCCGAAAGCCCAGCATGTTGCTCAGTTCGGCTCCGTTGAATTTATAAATGGACTGGTCATCGTCACCAACGACCATAATATTGGGTCTGCCTTCCGCCGAGTGGTGGTCGGCAATCAGGTGTGCCAGCCGTAGCTGGGCGGCATTGGTGTCCTGGAATTCGTCGATCAATACATATTGGTAGCGTTCCTGGGCGCTGGCCAGCATGTCGGGGTGGTGTTCTAGCTGAGTGATTACCTCTATGATCATGTCGGCATAATCGTAGTAACCCCTGGCATGCAGGTGATCGCGATACTTTTTATACACATCACACAAGCTCAGCCACCACGCATTCCGTTTGCGCTCGTCGAACATGCCCTTCTGGCCATTTACGGTGGTGACTAGCCGAGATTTCCACTTGCTGACGTTGGTGGTCTTGTTGGTGCCTTCGTCTTTGGCCCGTGCTGCCGCGAAGCTCTCTTTGAGTACGGTGGTCAGCGCGATAAGCGGACGAGTGGTTTCGTCGGTGGTTTGGTCTGGTAGCTCGGCGATCCGGGTGGCGAATTCATCCAGCTTTTTGTAACTAAGCTTTTGGCTGCAGATATCTACCAGCTGTGGCTCGATGATGTCCAGGTATTTTAGGTTGAGCTGAATCAGCGAGCGTAGCTTGTCTGGCGTTAGTCCTGCCTCTTTTGCCAGCCGCAGGCCATCCTGTACGTCACGGATACCGGTGTACATACCCGCAAACTTGAGTGCCAGTGGATTACTGAGCGGCAGGCTCGCCAAGATAGAGGTGATGATTTCTAACTGGACCGCCTGTGGCACGTGTGTCAGGCTGGCTCCATTCCAGAAGAACTCGGGGTACAGGCTCATGAGGTCAGCCGCAAAGCTGTGAAAGGTACGGATTGGCACGCGAGTACCGGCCGGTCCGATGAGTGCACTGAGTCGCTGTCGCATATTGTTGGCTGCCTTGTTGGTAAAGGTTAGGCACAAGATGTTGTCTGGTGATGCATCGGTTTTGGCCAAGATGTTGGCCACGCGCAGAGACAGCAGCTGGGTCTTGCCTGTACCTGGTCCGGCAATAACCAACAAGGGTCCATCAATGGTATCGACGGCCTTTTGCTGCTGAGTATTCAGCCGGTCATATTCCCTCTCGAAGTCTGACATCTTATACATTCTACCTTACTGGCCTGTACGCCACACCTGTCGGCGGTCTGTAAAATTCCACGAGCGGAAGTGGTTGCGGCAGGGGTTGTAGGGGTTTATGCTAAAAACATCAACCTAAAAAATGGAGGATCCTCACATGGATTCTGTGAAGAAATTAGAAACACTCGTAGGAGGTTTATTTAAGAGCGCCCCACCGTTGCCCAAGAACGCTCGGGATATGCTTGTTAAAGCCTGGCCGTGGATTGCCCTGATCTTTGGTATTTTGCAGCTGATGGCTGCCTGGGGCCTATGGAATCTAGCTCGCAGCGTTGACCGCCTCAATACTATTGCCAACATCTACACTTACCAGACCGGCCTTAGCTCTTCTGATCGATTCATGATCTACCTTGGCATTGCAGTATTGGTAGTGGACGCGGTCATTTTGCTCATGGCTTATCCTGAGCTGGCCAAGCGCAAGGCTCGCGGCTGGGACCTGCTGTTTCTGGGATCGATCATTAATGTGGTGTATTCGCTCGTCAGTCTTTTCATCAGCGACCGTGGCGCTGGCACCTTTTTCTTCAGCGGCATTAGCTCGGTTATCGGATTTTATTTGTTGTTCCAAGTACGTCCAGCATATAAAGGAGGCACCAAAAAGTCGCGCAAGTCTTGAATCGTTAAATAAAAATTAATTCAAAGTGATATTTTCATTGTCAGGAGTTTTGTGTTGTAGAAAACTTTACGTGGGTGCGGCGACTACACTACAATGGACGGGAGCTCCAAGGTTTCTTATTTATATATGCAAGATTATCAGAAATTCCTGAGTCAGTTTCGTATTAAGCGCTTCCAGAAGGGAGAGCTTATTCTGTGCCAGGGTGAAACACCAGATTGTGCCTTTATCGTGAAGCAAGGGGTGGTCAAGACCTACAACCTGACCCTACAGGGCGAAGAGAAGCCTATTGGCTTTGACGTAGAGCACGATATATTCCCTGTTGCATGGGTATTTACCAAGGTGAGATACGTCCAGTACTACTACGAGGCCTTTACCGACTGCGAGGTCTACTGCGTACCCATAAAGCCGTATGTAGACTACTTGCGCAAGAGTCCTGACGAGATGATGACCATGCTCACCCACCTAGTAGATAAGTACATCAGTATTCAGATGCGCGTGAATGCGCTGGAGCAGTCCAAGGCTCCCTCGAAGGTGATCAATACCATTCACTTCTTGTGCCTGCGTTTTGGCGTAGAAGTAAAGAAAGACACGGTGTGCATAGAATTGCCGCTGACCCAACAGGACCTGGCGAACTTTGTTGGTCTGACGCGGGAAACAACCGGTATAGAGCTCAAGAAGTTGCAGCGAGCCGGAGTACTCACCTATAAAAAGCGCAACTACATTGTGCGCACCGACAAACTAAACGATCTTTTGGACGAAGAGTACAGCTCGGGCTTTCCGCTCAAGTCCTAACCCTAGGAGCATCAGAAGCGAGACCTTGGGTGGGCTCTTAGGCGATTTGGTGCTTGAATTTGCGCAGGGCGCGGGTGCGTAGCTTTTCTACTTTGATCTCGCGAGTATCAGAGACTTCGTCGTAGATGTCGTCTAGACTAAGGTCTGAATAGCGCGTAACTTTTGTTAAGATTTTAAGTTTTTTCATTAAAACCTCCCCTGGAACCCATCCTCAAGTCCTCTCGGAGGCAGACGGTTTTGATCAGGAGAAGGATTTGAGGATGGGTTCTTAAACTACCTGGCCCTTTCATCATACTGATGGGGTTGTTGCTATGGCTGTAATATTTTTTGCTTTTTGGTCGAAAGGGTGCGATAGATACGGTATGCTTGCAGCCCGATGAGGGCTGTCATGGTCAGTTCGAACATCTCTTCTATGGGGACCATGAGTAGCCGATAGGTCGTCTGGTGTCCGTATACATATGTCCCGGCAATTTCCCAGGTAATGGTCCCAGCGACCAAGATAAATACACGCACCAGCATGGGCGTAAAAACCGTCAGCTTTTGTTTGTGCTGCCGAATGAATAATAGAGTCGCTCCCAGCAGTCCTGCTGCTACTATCCCTGGTATGACCCAGGCGTGAAACAGCGGGCTGGTAGTCGAAATGTTTAGCAGCTTGCGGACTGGTTCGGCTAGCTGTTCGTGGATTATCAAGAACTCGTCCAAGGCAAAATATCCTAACAATCCGGCAAACATGATCCATCCCAGCTTCTGGGACTTGTAACGAGAGATCACGGCCAGCCGTATGCACCAATAACTGACAAGCAGAAATAAGCCGCTGCTGATGAGGGTTGGGAGGTTGCGCTCCCTATCTAGGTCAAATAGAGGGGTGAGCCGGGTGAGCGGTACGGACGAAGCATACAGGTCTAGGTATACGAACAGCCAGTGCATGAGTAACACAAGGCCGAGCATGGCGGTGAGCCATCGTCCATAGGCGTGCGAGACGCTCGGTTTGGACATTGAGCCTACCTCACCTCTCCGGTCTGTTAAGCGAAATGTGTTTTGGCGAGTGCCCTTTGTTAGATCTTCCGAGAAGGCATATCCGTTGGTATGTCACCGAGGAAATCTGGCAAAGGGTGCCGCCAAAACGTGTTAAGGCTGGACCGGAGAAGTGGGGTAGGCTCATCATATAAGGATAACCCGTATGTGGGCGCAGTCGCAACCAACACCCCTGATCAGTGTTCGTCTGCTCGACTGACGATGGCTAGTATGCCTGCCAGCACAAAGAAAAACGCTCCATAGAAGCCAATCGTGGCATACAATTGCAGCTTGTACCCTTCATTGAAGAAATCTATGAAATAGCGAATTGCTGCGTATGAATAGACGGTAATGCACAGCGAGGCCGTGGCCCATAACGCTGCTCGACTGGCCAGGGTTGCGATAACTGCCAATGGAATGGCAAACAGGGCTACCCCTAGGCTGGCCATGCCGCGCTCGACATAGACTAGGTAACCCGCAAAAACAATATCCATGGCCGCCAAGCAGTAGACGAGCGTCCTGAAGCCGGTGGTACCAACTTTCTGAGTGCGGGCGTAGTACCAGATCACTGTTGTGATGATTAGCATGGCAGCGACCGCGGTCCAGCGACGCATGATAGCGTCGGTCGGTATGAGATTGCCTGCATGGTAGGCGACAATGCTGGCCGCAAAGGCAAATATATAGGCAAAGTGCACCATGCACAGGTGGCGAATAGTTGTTTGTCGCTGGCCGTTCTTGGGAGTTTTTGTCATTGAATCCATTTCAGAACTCCCATTCAGCTTCAATCCATTCTGACGGCACCCTTTGCCAGTTTTCCTCGGCGATGTACCTACGGGTACATCTTCTCAGAAGAACTGACAAATGGCACTCGCCAGAAAGGCTTTCACTTAACAGACGGGGGTTCTGAAATGGGTTCATGTCTTGGTGCTCATTCAAGCATAGGGCTTACGCTTGTGTCAATGTACGGGAGGATAAGGCTGTTACAATGGGGCCATGACCGTATCGCATCAGCGTAAGTCGCACCAGTTAACCGTACAAAATACCTACTTGATACTGATGCTCTTGAATACGCTGGCAGCATCATTTATATGGGGCATTAATACGCTCTTTTTACTCGACGCCGGACTGTCTAACGCCCAGGCCTTTGCTGCTAACGCGTTCTTTACGGCCGGCCAAGTATTGTTTGAAATTCCAACAGGAGTGATCGCTGATACATGGGGCCGACGGGCGTCGTATCTGTTGGGGGTTATTACCCTGATGGGCTCGACCCTGCTGTATTTGTACATGTGGCAGATATCTGGCCCATTTTGGGGGTGGGCGGTATCTTCGATGCTGCTAGGCCTCGGGTTTACTTTTTTTTCTGGTGCCACCGAGGCATGGCTGGTAGATGCTCTGCATGCCACTGGATTCACGGGTCAGCTTGAATCGGTATTTGCCAAAGGACAGATTGTTGGGGGCGTGGCCATGCTGTCTGGTTCGGTTTTGGGCGGAGTGCTGGCCCAGCAGACCAATCTGGGGGTTCCGTATATAGTTCGGTCGGCAGTCTTGTTGCTTAGTTTTGCAGTGGCGTTTGTGCTTATGAAAGACTTGGGCTTTACCCCACGCAAAAGTACAAGCCATGTGCAGGAGATGAAGTTGATCCTACAAAAGTCTGTAAAATACGGCATCCGCAAACCGGAAGTAAGGTGGGTGATGTTGGCAGCGCCCTTTAGCGCTGGCGTAGGCTTTTTTGCTTTTTATGCTATGCAGCCATATTTGCTGGAATTGTATGGCAACAATGCCGCCTATGGAGTAGCTGGTCTGGCTGCAGCCATCGTGGCTGGGGCGCAAATTGTAGGTGGCCTGTCGGTTAAATATATTCGACGTATTTTCAAGCGTCGTACCTCTGCCTTACTGGCGAGCGTCGTGTGTAGTGCGGCAATCCTGTGTGCTATTGGTCTGGCTGCACAATTCTGGGTGGTCATTGTCCTGCTGGTGCTGTGGGGGCTTGTTTTTGCGGCCACCAGCCCGATCCGACAAGCCTACCTGAACGGCCTCATACCTTCCGAACAACGGGCCACGGTGTTGTCGTTTGACTCATTGATTGGTTCAGTCGGAGGTGTTGTCTTTCAGCCTGCACTTGGCAAATCTGCCGACCTTTGGAGCTATGGCACGTCCTACGTTGTGAGTGGAGGCATACAGATATTGGCTGCTCCCTTTATTATTGCTGCACGTCGCCTCAGTCCCGTGTCAGATGTAGTGCAGGAACAATCTGCCGAGTCAATTCCGACTGAAGTACTGAAAAAATAAAACCCCCCGCTGGTTGCGGGGGAGTTCTCTGGATAATCGCAGGCAATAATGCTAGCCAAATACGTAGTTCAAGATAACTTGAACGGTATTTCCGTCGCCATCTATATCGACGTTGATATCGGTATCGGTATTCACATTATTTTGGTTACCGTTACCATAGCCAACGTTTGGCTTGTTCTTGTTCTGAGCCCACTCTTTGACACATTGGCCATAGTTAGTGAATCCAGCCTTTTGACACTCGTCCTTGGTGGGTTTGTTGACTGCGGCACTTGCCATGCCTGCTGTTGCTACCACTGCTGCGCTAGCCACGGCTGCGAAACCCATGACCATACGCTTGGACAGCGACCCCTTCTTTGTTGTTGGTGTACTTATTCGCATCGGCCCTCCTTTTATTAGCGCTTAAGTAACCGAACCATTCTAACTACCATACACGAGCATTTCTGTATTATATTTCGCTCCGTACTTCTCTCCAGAGAGTAAGGGTGCCAACTGCCAGGAGTAAGAAGACATACAGTGCAAAAGTATTTGCCAGTGTTACGTCCGATCGTATGCTGGCAAAAATGACCAGCGCCAGCGCCATAACTGCCATAGTAAAAGTGATCCTGCTGGAAATACGCCAGCCAATAGCTGCAATGGCGTAAATCCCTATGGCCACCTGGCCGATCGCGGGCGACTGGGCCAAAAAGGCAAGGATAAATATACCAATACCTAACAGAAACTTGCCTATACCAACTACCATCCGTTTGAAGAATGACCGTTTCTTGGGTGTGGCAGGTGTGGTGGGCGCGGGTCGTACGGCTGCCACGGGTTTGGCTTGGGGCGCGGGGCGATGAGCTGCTGCTGGCGGTGTCATTGGTGTGGGGCGCGGCAGAGGCGTCGCCCTAGATCGTGACGGTAGAAATCCATCGACTGAGCGGGCTGGTCTGTGTGGTCTAGGGTCCATGCTAGTCCTTCCATGTTTCGTTACGATATAGCTTGAGGGATTGGTTTTCGTATATAAGTTTCAGATCTTTTTGGTGATCTAAGTAGTCATAGTCCGGGGCGTCGGACTCTTTGGCGAAAACCACGTACTTGATACGCAAGCCGGCCAATTGTGAACCAAAATCTTGGCGGGTACTTGCCTGCGGCAGTATATCGTAGCTCAGCCGGTCTTTCAGCGAATCTTGCGATGTGCGCGCTACTCCACCAAACTCTGGGTCGTTGCTGACTAGCACTGGCTTATCAAAAAATTCCTGGGCAGGGTTGGCAATGATTCGGCCGGCAAAGGTGAAATGCATATATAAATGCCAAGGCAAAAAGACTGTCTGGAACTTGTCCTTGTCCTGCGATAATTGTTGATTTATGGTAGCCCAATCTTCGGGATAGTGCCGCGGGCTTAGCTGCCCGCTGAATCCCCAGAACATAGTAGACGTCAGTGCGACAAGTAGTACGACGCAGCAGGCGATCACAGATGTACCAGCCAGTTCGGTGCGCTTTTGGTATTTGTGGGCAAGCGCTGCCATGCCCTGCCCGGCGCATAGAGCGTAGAACAACGCTATCAGCCCGACAAACTTATGCGGCTCGCGGTAACCGGGTAGCGAGGGTATGCCCAGTGCCAGCACCAGCGCTACGGCGGCACCTAGCCCGAAAAACAGCACCATAAAGCGGTTGCCAGAACGCCACAAGGTTCGACTGCCTATAAATATAAGTACCCACAGAGCGCACATTAGCAGCCCCCAGGCAGGCATGTGGTCTTGGGGCAGCAAGAACAGACCACGGTCCTCGGCCCAGAATCCTTGCAGCCGTATGATATTGCCCACTTTGCCAATCAGGTTGCCGCCTGCAGTGGCAAAAGCAGTAGTGTCGGTAGCGCCAAAGCTCTGAATGGTCTGGGCCGTTGTGCCTCGCCCCGCCAGCAGCGGTACCAGCCAGTAACTGCTGGCCAGCAGCATAACTCCGATACCTAAGGCTGTTGCCTTGTAATGTTGTTTTAGGCGTCCTGGCTGGCGCTGATATTGCTTGGTTACTAGAGCACCTCCTAGCACCAGCAACACAGCAATCAGGCCCAGTGTATGGATAGATACAATCCCGATCAGCGTCGCCCACCCCCCGAGCTTCAGGGCATTTCTGGTGGTGGGATTTCTAATGGTTCGAAGGAAAGCTTGGGCAAAAAATGGCAACAGCGCGTAACCCAGAAGTACTGAATATTGGCCAGCCATGAATCGAGAATATGTGTAGGGATTCACCGTATAGAGCAGCGCCGAAAAATATGCCGCAGAGGGTAGCGCGCGTGTTTTGAGGCTTTGGACCAAAGCATACATTCCATAGCTAGCCAGCAACAGAATGCTGAAAAACAAGAGCTTCTCGATGACATCACTGGGTAGTAGTTTGTTGGCCCCATGCAGCAGCAGTCGAAAAAGATAGCTGCTTGTAACAGTCTGTGGGGAAGGAATGGTGGGAGCAAACGCCAGATCCAGGGTCATGATATGCCCCCGCGGCAACAGTGGTAGCAGAATAGTGAGCGACAGCGTGCTAAAAAGTGCCAACACTCGAGTTTTGGGGTTGTGATAGAGCTTATTTAACGGTGACGCCATCGTTTGTCTCCTCCTCTTTTGATCCACTTCAGACCCACATATGCAAAGTAAATGACCACACCACCTGCTGTCAGGCCACTTGCCAGTAGGCCCGCGTAGAACCACCGCTGTGGGGCGAACTCGGCAACCAGCTGAATATCGTACGAGCCGTCTGCAAGTTTGGTGCAGCCTTTGGGCATGTTCTTGCAGAGCTCGGCTGGATTGATATACCACCCGTTCATGAAGCCGTTAAGTTTGAGGTGGTTATTCCCAGGAATGGTGCTGGGTTTGGGCGATAGGCTGGTGGTGGGTAGCCCTAGCTGCCACTTGGGGTTAAAACTGTCGCGCATGGCGAGGTAGAACGGAGTCTGAGCGCCCTTGACGGTGACAACCTTTTTGGATGGATTGACCGATGCAAAAGTTGTTTCTGCTGGGGCCTTCAGGGTAGTGGTGGGCATGGTCGCTACGTAGAATTTACCCTGTACGTCAGGTATCTCTATGAGGCTAAAGTCGTCGTAAAGTACCTTGCTGGTCACGCCCGATGTGCCAGGATAGGCGTGAGCGGTCAGCTGCAAATGGCGGGCGCCTGTAGGTACCTCGACCTCGCCTATGAAATATTCCCATGTGCCAGTGCCTGCCAGGCGGTCGGACTGACTGGCGTGCGATAGATCGTCGAAGCCAATGCCATACCCTGCTGCCGTTCCGCGCCCTGCAAGATACCGGAAAGATACCAGATATCGCGACGTCTGTTTGACGGTAACCATCGGTGGGCCGCTGCAGGCGATGTGGTTGCTGGCTTCCAGCTCTAGCGAATTCTGCCCAGTTACTTTTTGTTTGGTATTGAGCGCCATGCCAATACGTGGCTGGTCATCATAGGCGTAACAATCCCAGACGTTCTTTTGCCACAGTCCTTGTTCGAGTGAGGGGTTGGGGATGAGGTTTGGCCGCTTCGATACATTGTCCTGATAGGCAAACTCTAGCCCGTTTTTCATGGCACCGCTCAGCGTATAGTCTCCTGGGTTTACTTTTTTAAAGCCAGCAGCCGGCGTGGCCTGGAAGGTCATACGGCTGCCATCAACCATGTTGTAGAGCGGTCCTTGGGGCTGGACGAGTAAGTGGGTCTGGGTATTTTGCCCGGGGAAAACCTTTGCCAAAATCTTGTTGTCTTCGACATTTTCTGCGGTCAGGCCTTCAAATGGATCGTACAGGGTGGTGACTGGTTTGTCGTCGGCCTGGGTGACAAAGTCAAACTCTTTGCCCGTGAGTTGCTTTATAAAAGCGCCCTTGTCGCCTACGTTTCGCTGTTTGGGCAATGATACTACCTGATCGGTGCTGTAAATATACGGGCGAACATTTTTATTCTGGTATAACTCAAACTGGCCGTCAGCATAGACGCCAAACCTCTGAAAAGCTGGCTGTGATTGCATAGGCTGGACCAGTGCCTCTTTGCAGCCCAGAACGTAATCATAGGAGCCGGCGTTTATGGTGCCTACGTCGGCTGATTTGATGCGCTTCAGTTGTGTTTCTTTGGACAAGAAAATCTGATTCATCTCGGTCACCACGCCCAAATTCTCTTGCAGAAAAGCAAAGCACGCTGCGTCGCTGACAAACAAGACGTTTTTATGATGCAGGTCGACCGCTTGCAGCCCGCCTAAATATTGAAAGTTCTTGGGCGCAATCAGCTTGCGTTTGATATCCACACACAAGAAAATGCTCATAAGTGCCAGTGTGCTGGCAATACCCAGCATAGCCAGCAGACGGATCCGTTTGACCTGGGTTTGGGCCAGCAATATACACATGATTGTTGCCAGTATGAGTGGGATGTAGAGCTGCCATTTCAGGGGCGATCTAAAGGCCCAGCCGCCTGGCAGAGTGACTAACATTTTTATCAAAACGTTAAAGCCAAA
This sequence comes from Verrucomicrobiia bacterium, assembly GCA_035489575.1. Classification (NCBI taxonomy): domain Bacteria; kingdom Pseudomonadati; phylum Verrucomicrobiota; class Verrucomicrobiia; species Verrucomicrobiia bacterium. Next base: position 59,038 of record DATHJY010000013.1, on the reverse strand, counting down.
GAACGTAGCCATGGACAGTAAAATGAGCAGTAAGAACAATCCAAACAACAGTACCAGCCGACTACGATGCAACTTGCCCAAGCGCTTCTCATTGTAGATATATAGGCCAAACAGTATGACATAAAACACAAACACGGCCCCAAAATAGACAGGCTCGTACGTGAAGTTATAGTAGCGGAAGTCTAGCAGTACATCGCGCGACAAAGACAAGGCAGTCAGTGGATTGCCAGCATTGGCAAAGTCAATAAGTCCGGTGTAATCTACGCTGCTGGTGGTAGTACTGATTTCTTCAGACAAAGCGGCCTTATTGATAGTGCCCACAGCTGCCACTGGCAGTAGAAAATACAAATTCAGAGCCACACCTAGTACCACAACGCCAATGGTTTTGAGCTTGTGTTGGCGCAGGAACTTTCCGTAGGGGCGCAGCATACTTATAAAGTATATTCCCGACACGCCCAGGTTTATGGTGAGGGTAAACGGATGCACTAGCGAGACATTCAGTAACAATATGTACAAGATAAAATAACGAAACTGTCTTTTTAGAAATGCCTGCCTGAGGACCACCAGGCAGAGTGGTAACATGGCTACGCCAACCAACAATCCGACTTTGGCAATGTAGCCCAAAAATATAGGATTCAGGGCAAAAAACGCGGCGCCCAGTACCCGGATGCGCCAATCTTTGATGTCCAAAAAGTGCAACGCAAAGAGGTAAAAGGATACAAAGATCAACAGCAGCGAAGAAAAGATATAGAAGTAACTGACACCAATGTTCCCTGTCAGCCCAAAGATCAGTATATTCAGAAGTCGGCTGGGCAGGCGCATGATACCATCCAGATTGGACGCGCCGGTCTGGTAGGACCATACGTAGAAGTGTTTCAGCCAATATGGTGCAAAAGTAAACGGAAACAAAAAGTCGCCCTGAGAGACAAATGCCACGGTGCCTTAAGCCCTCCCCTCGGCGTAGAATGCGTCAGCAAACAACTGGAGGTCACTGGGCACGAGGTTCTGTACATGGATACCTTGCGGAACGCCGAGTTGGTCGAATAGCTCAAACACTTTGTTGTCGTAGGCCACGGGCAGGAATGGAATGTCGTTTAAGCTAGCAGTTAGAATAGCGTGGAATTGCGGCGCCACCAGGCCGATGTCATGGCGACGTCTTTGCATGAACACAAAGAACGCCAGAGGATTCAGTGTTCCTGATAACACACGCACGTTAGGGTACATCTGCTGCCATGACTGGATGAGCCGACTACCTTCAGGATAGCTTTCGGCCGTTTGTAGTAAGGCGATGATAATTGATTTATCCGCATTGTTAGCCAGGAAGTTTCCGATCTGCTGATGATACTGGTCAGCGAGGCTGCCACGAAAGTGGCGCAGCGTTACCAGTAGTGACTTGCCGGTAACACCCAATTTTTGATCGATTGCTTGAGCCTCTGCCTCGTATGCGGAGAGGTCCAGATCTTTAGCTAACCACGCCAAGTCTTTGTCTTGCACCACATGCTTGGTGAGTTTGCCAAACTGCTGCAATGACTCAGCGTCGCGAGCAATAACAAGGTTTGCGGCTTTTCCCACCAGCCATGCTGCGAACCTTCCTGCTTTACTTGTTGAGCCGTAGTAGCCAACGCCTAGTAAGTAGACTTTTTTGAAAAGTATATACCGACTCAAAAATAGCAGCAGGCTGAGGCCTACGATGTTTGTGTTGACATCCATGCCCCACAATCCGCCGCCGCCAACTACGATACTACGGCTAGTGGTCAGCCCCCGCAAAAACTGGACAGGCTTATTCATGGCAATAACTTTGTGGCCAAAGTTATGATGATAGGCACCAAATTGCTCAGGATTTTGGAAAGCAACTTGGATCTGTTTGTAGTCTTTTGGCTTCAGCATGTTCTGAATGATTTCCAGCAGTAGCTCGTCTCCGTAGTTGCCCCCGCCATAGTAGCCTACGAGGATGGCGCGCTCTAAATCGGCATTTTCAAAAAAGTCTGTGGTGGCTGACATTAGTTTTCCTTTGAGGTGGTTAAAAAGGCGAATCCGCCTATGGCAAACTCGAGAGTCTTCATGGTCAACATGCCGAGGCCAAGCAACGGATGAGTAAACAGTTTGACGGGATGACGGAAGAACAAGGCATAGCGTTTAATGATGCCCGTCTGGCTCTTGGTGTTGTGGCTGGTCGACGTGCTCATATACTTTTTGAACTGACGGGCGTAGTACACTTTTTTGCTAAGAGTTCTGCCTAGGCGAAGGTGACCTTCGTTGTGGTGAATCAGCTGCGTAACGCGGCCAATAGTGCCAATCTCTGCCACACGTTGTGACAAGTCCCAATCTTCCCCGCTCAGCAAATTTTCGTCGTAGCCACTGACTTTCTCGAACGCTTCACGGCTGAAAAATCGAGCCGCTTCCATCCAGGGCACGCCCTGGTAAAAACTGCGCTCTAGTTGTTTGCACTTTGCCCAAAAGCCAATGCCATATGATTCTTCCGGAATGACAATACCGGCAGTATCTGGATCGTCTTCTGCTTGCTTGACGCAGGCAGCAATTACATCGCTTTCCAGCTTCATGTCAGAGTCGATCATCACCACATACTCACCTGCTGCCTTGCTGGCGCCATAGTTTCGTTGGGCGCAACGCTCTGGCCCGCGTACGAAAACTTTGGTAGCGTACCGCTCGGCAATCTCGATGGTGTCGTCTTCTGAATAGTTATCTACCACAATGATTTCTATGGGTTGGTATGATTGCTTGGCTAGTGATTGCAAACAAATGGCCAATGTTTGTGATGAGTTTTTTGTCGGCACAACAACCGACACTAACGGCTTTGTCATAGTGAAACGGCCTCCTTGAAGTCCCTATATGAATGCTCAAATGTGATCTGTCGGCTCCAATCATGAGCCTGTTTCTGAAAGCTTGTATAGGCGGTGGCGTCGCGCAGCAGGCTTACCAGCCCCTCGGCTAAGTATTCGGGAGCCTCGGGGGTTACCAGGCCTGTGCGGCCGTGCTGTACGCTGTCACGCAGGCCATCTACATCGTATACCACGGCTGGCGTGCCTTGGCTGGCAGCCTCGGTAACAATCAATCCCCACCCTTCCTTCACGGACGTGACGGTTATCACATGACTTTTCTGCATAAGCTCGCGCTTTTGCTGGTCATTGATTCTGCCCAGGTACCGAATGTCCTGAGCGTAAGGGCTGAACGTGATGCGCTTCAGGATCTTTTGCCCATAGGCGTCGTCACTGCTGCCGGCTATTTTGAGCTGCAAATTTGGTATGGATTTTTTGGCAATCTCGAACGCTTCTATTTGATGCATGGTGCGTTTCATGGAGCGTAAGCTGCCAAGCGACACCACAGTGGGTGCGTCAAATTTTTGAAGCGCGCCAATGTCTACTACTGGGTCCAGTTGGATGCCTTCTGAAATAACGGCCACATGGACGTTATCAAAACCGTGGCGCATCAGGTCTTGCTTGGTGCTATCAGAAACGGTGATGACTGGGTCGTTACCCAAAATCCGTAAATACACTGGCTCTAGCACGTATCCCAGCCAACTGAGCGGAAAGACCATTTGGTAAAACCAAATCTTGCGACACAACATATGGAAGAAAAGATACCGTGGTTTTTTAAGGTAAAAGCGGCTGAAGAACGGAATGGTATTGACCTCTTCTATGACTACGTCTGGCCAATCACTCAGGTGCGCGCGGATGTACCGAAATGCTTTCCAGTACACGCTATAGCGTCCGCCCATGCGGATTATGCGATAGCCATCCGCTTCTTCCCGGGCTGGTCTGCCAGCTACCGCACTGGTGATGAAAACCAGCTCATGTCCATCGGCGGCTAGGCGTTTGCCGAGCTCCGATGAGACCACCTCGGCGCCGCCTGCTGCGGGATGTTTCATGTCCTTCCAGGTCAGCCAAAGTATCTTCATGGGATTTTCCTTTCTCAAAAGGTTCGATGATAGGTGCGCGTGTTTCAGGGCGCTTGACGTATAGCGGACGATTGACCACCTCGGTATGCATATTTGCGAGGTACAACGACGTAAGCCCGAGGCAGCTCAGTACCACACCTGACAAAAATAGATTGATGACAGCCAAAATAGCCGAGCCGCTAAAGTCAAAACCAAAGGGATTCATCAGGACATATCGGTCCAAGAAAACAAACAGCCCCAACGGAATCGATACCAGCATGATCAGCATTCCAACGTATCCAGCAAAGCGAAGCGGAAATTTGCTGTGCCCTACCAGGCTATTGGTGCCAAGCTCTAACAGTTTGCGAAAGCTATATGTCGCCTGCCCGTTTTGGCGCTCCTGGGTATCGAAGTAAATGAAATTACGTTTGTAGCCAAGCCAGTCAAACAACCCACGGGTTATTCGGTTGCGCTCGGTAAATAAATTGAACGAGTCAATGACCTGGCGATCCACCAGGCGAAAATCGGTTGCATGCGGGATGAGGTCAGTGTCAGAAATTTTGTTGATGAAAAAGTAAAACATATTGGAGCAAGCGCGTTTGAACCACGATGCCTTGTAGTCCTTGCGAACGCCAATAACCAAGTCGGCGCCCTCCTCCCATTTCTCTATGAACTGGGGAATAAGTTCTGGTGGATGCTGCAAATCAGCATCGAGCATGATTGCCATCTCGCCCTCGGCGGCGTGTAAGCCGGCTGATAGAGCGATCTCTTTTCCAAAGTTTCTGGCCAGTTCTACCGGCTTAACGCGCGGATCTTTGTCTGCCAGGTCAATTAAATGGTCTACCGTTTGGTCTTTGCTGCCATCGTCTACAAAAAGTAATTCCAGATCGTACGGAATTTTTTTGAAGACCTTGGTAATCGCATGGTAGATAGGTCGGGCATTCTCGGCCTCGTTATACATCGGAATGATGATTGATATTAGTGCTTTCGTCACTTGTACCCCCTTTCAGTTAGTGACGACTTATTTTCGGTCCACATCAACCACAGGGCGAATGCCACGCCCACGGCCAGGGACCCGTACAATAAACTACTCACAACGGCCTCTAAACTCTGGTGATGCGCAAGCATCAAACCATAAGTTAGGACCACACCCAAAATGGCTACTATGCCGGCACCGTAGCGCCGCAGGGCCAAGCAGTAAGCCATCAGCAAATTCAACAGCGATATCACAAACACGGCAATACTGAGCCGTGGTAGCAGTGAGGCATAGACAGAGTAAGTGCTACCCATCAGAACACTCACAATAAATTCTGGCGCCATATAAAAAATTGCCAATGTGGCACCCCCAATGAGCGTTACAAGCCCAAAGGATCTTTTTAATACCTGCCTGTTCTTGGCTGGCGGTTGGCTTAACTTTATAGAGGGCATGAGTACTTGGGCTACAGAAGCGGTCAGAAAGAATATAATTCGGGCTGCAGTGGCTACCCCGGCATACAGGCCAGCGGTATGGGCGTCAAAATAGTGCTTTACCACCACGATATCGATGCTGTACATAATGGTAATCGCCAGCGAACCCAATAGTACAAGGCCTGCATACTTTAACTCTGGCCGAATAAGCTGCATGTCGGGTGGTCGCACGGATAGCCGAAAAGATTCATGAAACCCATGCCGTAGCGCAAAATAGCCAGTCACCGTAAACATCAGGGCTTGGGCCACTAATATCCCTGCCAGAGCGCCAGTAGTACCCAGGCCTACGGCTACCAATATAAAAGAAAAGATGAGCTTACTGCCTGCCCCGCTAATGCCTGCCCAGGCATTCAACCCAAACAACTTTTTACCCACCAGGTAGCCACTTCTGAAGGCATACGGAATAGTTACTACTATTGCCAACGCCAGGACGACAAACGGCCAGGACGACTGGAACTGAAAGTACTGCTGCAGCCAGGATCGACCCAAGGTGGCTGCTGCAAAAAAGACTATGCCTATCAGCAGCGATAGTTTTTCCAATTCGGTGATGACTCGGTTTCGCTGCTGGCTACTCTGGTAATTGGTGATGATGTTTATGGTCAGCATCCCTAGTACGGTCATAAATATGCCAATTTGCAGAAACAGTGACACCAAAGTCTGGACTTCGCCGAAGGCACTGGGTTGCAGCAAACGTCCCACAACGGGGTAGTACAGGTAGTTCAGGGCGCCAATAGTTAGCGAGCCAACGAAGTAGATAGCGTTGTGTCGTATGAACTCGCTCTTTTTGACATGCTGCAATAGACCCATGATTTCCCCTTAAGACCCTGATTTTAGCACTGAAATTTAGGACTCAATGTAAACTTTTTTACATCCATGAAACCACCACCGTGTTTAAGGAGGTGGTATGGGTTTACATACTTCCCCTTGCATTGAATAGACAATAGCGTATGTTATAGCCAGGGCGATACAAGTCACCCTGGCTATGCAGTCAGACCAGTCAGAGAAACCATTACTAGCAACCAGCTCGGGTGGCAAAAAGGCTGTTCTGTTTTTTTAACCCTAAAATGTGCGGAGACAAAAATACATGAGCAACGGTTCTACTGAAAATCCCGAACAACGCAGCACACCTGACGCAGTGTTCCAGCCTTATATAGAAGCAGGCCAGCGGCTTGATGTTTCCGCAGATGTGGTGGTTGCCGCATTAGATACCGTCAACGATGCAGTCGCGGAGCAGCAGTTTGTGGTGGGTGACCACACCGTCACGTCTTATCGCTATGTCACGCGTCCAGTGCTTGATACGACAGATGTCGCCAGACGGCCTCGACCACCCAAGGGTGGTATTCAGGCTGGCCGGGATGTCACCGGCGCCGGTATTAAGACGAAAGCCATCAAGATGGGTACCAAAAACTTGCTGTTTCCGGTGGCCGATGACGATATGTATTTTGCCGGCGGTAAAGGTGGCTACGATGCCGACAGCCGTGATATGAGCCCAGAGGAATATGAGGCAGCGGTTACGCTGCATGCTCTGGCACATACCTATGACCCGTGGGTGGGTGGTGGCGTGGGCGCCCCGGACAAAAGAACTGGCAACCGCGAGATGGATATTATGGTCCGTGCCTTTCGGCAGAATGGTTTTAGCGTGCCGGAAGCTTGCGTAACTGGTGCGTCCGAGGATTATGGCGGCAACCCAGTATTCCGCAACCCAGCGACGGGCCGCGGCGGCGGACTTATATTAGCTCGGGCCCTTGAGGTGCAGGCCATGGATGATGTGGCCATGCGTGCCGTTATGCAAGATGGCGGTGTGTTAGGCGGCATTATTCTGCAGGGCTGGGGAAACGCCGGCCGGCCGTTTGGCGAAACCTTGCGCTTCACGGCACCAAATGCGCGCTTAAAGGCGGTTATTGAATATCAATGGGCGGTCCGTGCTCGTGACAGAAAGGGTTTTGTCGACCCAGCTGAAGTGACAGATCTGGTTAATCAAGGTTATCTGACAAACGAAGAAGGCAAAGAATCCACTCTTCCTACCGGTAGTGGCTTAGAATTGGTGTCTGCCGACGAAGCCTGGCACTTGCCGGCGCTGGCGGTTGTCCCTGCCGCGGGCGAGCAGCTGGTGACAGAAGCAGTTGCCGGTAGCTGGAGGGGTTATGGTGCTACCCCACTGATTGAGCTGCAGATTGCCAATATTCCCACCACACCCGGAGCTGCGGAGCTTGCTCGCCAAGCGGGCGTGTTTACTGTTGGAAGTGACATAGGGAGTGCTGGCGGCGTAACGGCCTCTGGTTATGGTTGGGCGGAAACCATGCACAAGTATGGTCAGGTTGCTTCTGCTGAAGTCGGCTGGAACCCAGACGGCTATGAGCGTGCATGGGAGCAGCGTATTAGTAGTACGGCTGCACAGATCTTTAAGCGGGCTCGTAACGAAGGTAAGTCTCCTGGCGATGTTATGAACGAAATTATTGTAGAACGAGCTGTTGCCAATTTGCATCGCAGTGACGCAATTTAAGCGCAAATTTTAAAAAGTCAAAAACTTGAGAGAATTTTAACGACTACCCAAAGTTGGTCATGGTCTAATGTATGGGTATTTCTGCGAAATATGATTTTTAATCCCTGTTAATTAACAGGGATTTATTTTTGGCTTAGGTGCGTTCCACACGCGGGGCGACTATTTTTGCTGTCAAAAATTAAAGGATGGGGTTTCTTTATGGCGGTTGAAAATATGACGTTCTTTACTCATCCTAATAAGTGGATTCGGGGTGATCGCGCACCACGTACTGTCGCTTTCAATCATGTGGTTGGTATGGCACTAGGCGAAACGGAACTGTGGGAAAAGGGTCGCTTTCAGCCTTCGGAGCTTTCCTACAATCCTGCGGACACGGAGATACGCGAATTCATGGTAGAGGGTCACATGGCTCGACGAATGATGAACTACTTTGGCAGGAATCGGGTTGAGCCATTCACACAAAAAGACACCCAGAACTGTCATAGTTTTGCGGGATGGATTCGAGGCGATATTGCGCTCGAGTATTGGTCGTCTGCAGATGCCTACCAGCTAAAGAGTTATGCGGAGCCTATTTCGCATAAGTATGCCTACGATACACATACGCCGTCCGGGAGCCATGTCGTGGTGGCTGCGCACGAAAGGGACGAGGCTCCTATTGGTCTGGTCGTTGCCCACAGCGCAATTGAGCTTGGCGGTGAGCTTTTAGCGGTTATGGGAATAAACGGTCCGCTAGCACTCGATACGCCAGAGACAACTTTGCAACACTACAACGACCGCTACTGTGCGAGCAGTCTGTACATACCCCCTGGCGATGGCCTACTTGGCACGCATATCCCTTAGTCAAACAGAGGTGGAGCTATTGACAAGTATTGATTTTCACTGTATAATCTACATTAGTTCTTTGACAGAACCACACCCCTGGAGGTGAGAACAATGCTCAGTGCCCTACTGAGCGATTATTCGGCTTTTCATGCCGGCTGGTTGTGGATCGGCATTGTCACGACAGTCGTCTTGGCGGTTGCGTGCCTGCTGTGCATCGTCTTCGACGGCCGCACCACGGCACCGACGGTGGCGTTGGGCGTCTGCGCTGCGCTGTCGTTTTGCTTCCTCGTCTGGCTCCCCGTCGAGCTGCACGTTGCCGATATGCACGCCGCAGAAAGAGACCAGGTCACCGCGCTGGCCGAAGCTCGTGGCTATGAGGCTACTCGAATTGTTCCTACTGGGAACTTCTTCGACGGCCACTTCGGCGAGGACTGCATGTACATCGTGCGCTACAAGTTCGACAACGGTGCCTTCACGACTCGCTACGAGGATCTCGGCGGCAGCCATCCGTTCACGGACGAGCAAGACGTCTTCGACGACTATCCCAACTGCGACCCGAACAGCCGCCACTCATCCACCCCCTAGCCACGGGCTGCCTCTACCTTTGACTCACTCCCTAGGAGTGATACAGACAAAGATATGAGGCAGCCCAGTAACCAGTACTTTTGCAATTTCGAAAGTAGTGGTTACTAAACTGTTTGTGCTTGGGCGGCTTTTTGTTACAATTTTTGGGCATTAATTAAAATTGCGAAGTAAACGACCATTGCGGTTTGGCCGTTTTTTATTTCGCTTAAAAGGGCGGTTTATGACAACAGAGAATGCGCAGGGGGAGTATTTGCATGCCCCACAAGACAAACTCACAACAGGTCCAGGAGGTTATCAGTACGGCGATGCGTTTCCTCGGCCAGAGGGCTGCGAGGATAACGAAATATTTGACCATGAGTATTGGGGGTACATGAAGGAGCTGCTGGCCGGATCCTTCGTTGTGTCTAGCGGCCGGCAGTACGACCAGTTCAATGCCCAGGTGCTGGGCGCCATGGAGCTGTTAGCCCGAGGTATCTATCCCGATTACGAGGTCATCGGTTCTCAGGACATTGTGGCGGCGGTACGCACAGATGAGCTGCCCAAGCACCATACCAAGTCGCCCGCAAACATCGCTGGACAAGTAGCGGGTGTCTATCATTTCTGGTGGCTGGCGCAGACCGATGCTGTGCGCTTGTTGAGCGACCCTGACTTTGAGCTGCCCACCCGCCAGCAGATAGAAGATCGTTACGAAAAAGTCTGTGGTGTAAAGATTGGCGAAACATCTAGCACCACTTGGGAAGAGATGGAGGCCATTCACAGCGCTTTTGGCAAAGTGCGCGAGGATCCGGAAGTTTCCACCATGGGACCAGATCAGTTTGCGCTGCGGCATTGCCTACCCTCTCGGTTTGGGGTGCTGATACACTGGGCCGTGCATAATCGACCGCGGCTAGACAGAGGCACGGATCGTCACGAGCCTCGGTGGCGTACCAGTATGTTGGCTGCAGCGGCTAAGCCGCCCGATCAACGTGGCTTGTATGATGCCATGCTTCTACGTGAGGCTCGGGCTGTGAAAGAGCTGCTAGTCATGGGACCAGACGAGCTTGCAAAGCGCGAATGCACCGACCTGCTCAATCGTCACAACCGCGCTATTGACTTGCTCAACCAACGGGGCGGCGAACAGCTCACCACCATCATAGATGGGGTTGATTTGTCTGAGCCCACCGCTCGACGGATTAGTACTGTGCCCCCAGCGGTTTTGTTGGGTGAAGTGTTAGACGTAGGCAGCTTCTAAGTGCTTGCGTAGCAAAACCACCTTGCGTGGACTAAAATGAGGTCATGAATGAAAACCTACAGACCCTAAAGGTTGTTATTGTCGAGGACAAGGCCGAACTGGCAGAAATTTACAAAGTGCGCCTAGAAGCCATGGGCTACCAATGTTTTGTGGCCTATGACGGCCAGGAAGCCCTGGTGGTCATAAAAAAGGAGCTACCCCAGCTGGTGCTCTTGGACTTGATGGTGCCAAAGATTGCTGGCGATCAAATCCTGGCTGCTATTCGAGCCAGTGAGTGGGGCAAGAAAATCAAGGTCCTGATTATTTCCAACCTCAACGAGGCTGACGCACCGGCTGGTCTGCGCCAGCAAGGTATCGAGGGCTATGTCGTAAAAGCTAACCTGACTAACGATGCGCTTGATCGCATGGTCGATCAAATCCTCAAGCCCGAGGACCAAAAAGAAGACGTACTACTAGAAACAGAAGGTTCCCAAAAGTACCCTACGGTCTAAGCGCCTTTCTTGGCTTGCTCTTGGCGTAGTGCGGCAAGTCTTTGGCAACATATCCAACCCCGTGCAGAGTTTCTATGAGTTGTACGTCAAATGGTTTGTCGACCTTGTCGCGCAGATGTTTGATATGCACGCCCAGACTGTCAGGCTGCGAGCCCTTGCTCCATATACTTTCAAAGATCATAGTTTTGGTCATGACCTGTCCCTTGTTCGTAACCAGATATTCTAAAATATCGTACTCCTTACGGCGCAGGGCGATGGTGGTATTGCCTCGCCTGACATGACGCTTGCGTGCGTCGATAGTCAGGTCGTGTGTGAATAAAGTGGGCAGGCCGATTGAGCCTGCCTGAGGCGCCCGCAGGTTGCTCGGCCGCTTTATGTAGTGGTCATGCCAGGCCCCTGCCAGCAAGCCAGTGACATAAAACCCTACTATGTGTAGCAGCAGTGTACCCAAGTTGGTCGGCTGATGGTTCGCTTGTGCCAAGTACACCGCGTCCTGTAGCTTGACGGCAAAGCATATTAACAGGACTATCCCTCCGACAGAGGCAGGCACCAACGAGCACCATAGGCCGTATAACAGCCCGGTTAGCAGCGTGACTGCAAACAATGCCAACAGAACGGCAGCATCTATCCCGGCATGGGCCACCAGCGCTATTACAAATAAGAGATAGAATATAATCAATGCCGGTCCACCAAAACTAATACGCTTTTTGCTGTCTAGTATATAAAGAACTGTCACCACAACTTTTGCCGCGCCAAAGTCCAAAGCCCTTGCCCCGGCATAAGAGCTGCCGGTTGTCAAAAACACTACACCGTACACTAGCATTACTACCAAGAACGCCAGGGCTGTCGCAAGCATAGAGCTATTGACCAAAAAATGCTGCCAATCACTGCCTGTGTGTTGGCGATAGAATACTATAAACCTGTGGTACTGGCGCTGGGCCAGTAAGTTAGTCTTTTTCATGTTGAAGCAAGTTAAGGTAATTAAACGAGCGAGCCATGATGACTCGCATAGGAACAGTAGTGCACCACCCCCTATAGTGGTTTACGGTGTAAGTATAGCGTACATTTTTAGGCAATACTGACTATTGTGTAGGCGGTAGCTGCAGCAGGCGTCTGGATGGTTACTTCGTCGCCATGAACCTTACCCAGCAGCGCTTGACCCAGCGGAGACTCGTCAGAGATCTTGTTATTCAGAGGGTCGGCCTCGATAGTGCTCACGAGTTGCAGTTGTTTAAGCCTGCCATCCCCCTGCCGCAACCCAATTACAGACCCCACGCTCACCTGCTTGGCAGTGATCGATTGGCTTATGATCTGAGCGTTCTTAATGATGTTTTCAACCTCATCGAGCTGGCTTTGAACTCGCTCCAATGCCAGTCTGGCCGAAAGATATTCGGAGTTTTCGTTTAGGTCACCAAATCCGCGTGCCGTTTTTAGGTCTTCTAAAATACGCTCTCGGTTTGACAAAAGATTTACGTGCTGCTGCTGTAGTTTATGCATGCCCGCTTCGGTTAGACTAAATGTTTTTCCTATCATCCCAAACCCCCAAAGAATATTTTTAGAATACTAAAGTGATATGTCTCTCTCTGACATATCCATCCTACTACTTAAATCAAATACTAGAAAGATACATTTTAGATCAGTTAATCACCTGCAAACCGCACTCCAGGGTGCTGTAATGCTGATTACAGGGGTGGTTCACCTTAAAATATATCGTTAACTTATCGTTAAATAATTATAAAAAGTTAAATTTACCTAAAATAACAGACGTCCGTCAGGGCATTGATAGCCGGTACACCATGTCCTTGCTGGTTGAGGCTATTTTTTATGTTGCAAGGTGCCAATTTCACTCAGGCCTTGTAGCTTAGACTTTCCGTGGGGTGATTTCTTTATAGCTTCGGTAAGATCCAGGCCACAATGAGCTTGCCCTTGGGAGGTCACATGTTCACCGTTTTTCCAAAGGCGACCCTGATCTATCTCGTAGACCTTGCCCTCTATGGCGACGTAACACTTGTGGTCTTGCTTGCCGTCGTTGGCTGCCAGCTCTTGTGGGGTAAAGGCCTTTGGCTCAGGCTTTTTCTCGGTAGTAGTCGTTGTGGCCTTGGTCTGGGGATGCTGCTGTGCCGAGCTAGCTCGCAAGTATACTGCCCCGCCAATGAGGGCAACCGCAACAATACTACTGGCAAGGGTAAGTTTACGTGACTTGGGCATGGGGTCTCCTGATTAGAATGTTGCATAATACGTTTTTACTTCTTCTAGGCAACGCGCGGCAAGAGCTTGGTCGAATGCATTGCAGAGTTCTTTGGCCTGGGTGTCGCTGTGATGGAAGGATATAAAGTCTCTGACTGCGCCCAGTACACAGGGCTCGAGCCCCACGCCATCAAGCGCTTTCTCGCAGTTTTCTTTTGTCTTAGGGATGTCACTCACGGTGCTCCCCGAGGCATCGCGGCCCAGGCTTTGGTAGCAGGTAGAAACAAAGTCGGTGTCAGGCAGGTCCTGGCACAGTTTGGCTACCCGGCCAAAATCATAACTGGTTTGTTGCAGGGCGTAGGAAGTTTGCATGAGATAGCACTGCTCTTTATAGACCTTTTCGACAGCAGTGCATGGGTACATGGGTTCTGCGGGTCGCAGGTATTTGCTCTGACCGCTTTCGCGGACGGCCACCATGACGTTCTCCATAAAGACACCACCGTAGCATGACTTTCTCTCCCATTCGTCACGCAGTAAGTCGCAGGTCTTGAGTGCCTTGAATAAATCAAAACTTTCGACAGTCATAAAGCCGTGGCCTAGGCCATGTGCACAGTTATAGTGGTCGAACGAATATTTCTGCTTCTTTGCTAATTCCTCGCAGACTTGGTTGGCTTCTTTGCGCATGCGTTCGGGCCCAAGTTCGCCAATTGCTTGCTCGGTGATGCCGTGGTAGTAGCCTGACCAGCAGAAGCTATCTCCTTTTGTGTATGCACCGGCGAGCGTGCCGTATTTGTAATACGCCTCGTGGCCGATGGCATGGGTGAACTGGTGGCACTGGCTCTTCACAAAGGCATCGGTTTCGTATAGTTGCTTCAGGTCTTTGATAGCCTCCAGTGCCTCGGTTGCCTTGGTTTTGGCTGTGAAATAATCGGCAAAACACTTGAACTGGTTCTGTGACGTACTGCAATTACTGACATCTGCCAGTGTGGGAACAGGCTGCTGACTTGTAGTGCTGGTGGCCTTTGGTTTTGGTGCCAGCAGGATAGCTCCTGCCACTAGTGCACCAGCCGCCAAGATAATTATAGGCAGCGGAATTACTCGAATTGCCCGCCGCATGGTCCTCACACGCTTCTTCATAGACGTCATTATACCCTATGGTTCAGATAGGATGTCGGGGTGCGGAGAGGCCTAGGATATAATGAAGGCATGTCCACGTCAGTAACGGCTGTACAATTCATAGATAGCTTAGAATCTCTTCGTACTCCAGCGGGTATACGCATGGGCAGCATCTTTGCGCTTGCCAAGGAAAACATAGATATGTCACTGACTGAGGTAAAAAAGCTGCTTGCCAGTCCAGCCCATGAAGCTCGGGTTGGCGCGGTGAGCATCATGGATTTTCAGGCGCGCAGCAAAAAGACTTCGTCCGAGCGCAAGAAAGAGCTGTTCGACCTATACATAGAACGTCACGACCTTATTAATACCTGGGACCTGGTGGATCGCAGTGCTATCTATGTTGTTGGTGGCTACTTGTCTGATAAGCCCCGCGACATCCTATATAAATTGGCGCGCTCCAAGGATATGAACCAGCGGCGCACGGCCGCAGTGGCAACCTTTTATTTCATTATGAAGCAGGACGATGTGGAAGACGCTTTTAAAATTGCCGAATTGCTGGTAAACGAAAAAGAAACCCTTACCCAAAAAGCCGCGGGCTGGGTGTTACGTGAAGCTGGCAAACATGACCCCAAAAAGTTACTAAGTTTTCTAGATAAACATGCTAAGTCTATGCCTCGTCCCCTTTTGCGCAACGCCATAGAACGCCTGCCAAAGGATCAAAAAGCCCATTACCTGGCCTTAGGCTTAAGTTGAGAGAGTTGTCTACGTCTGTTGTTGTGAGTGACAGGAGGGGGCGGCATACTTTATTAATTTTCCTAACTATCGAACGAGGACCAGTAATCGCTCGCATTAGTAAAGCCTATCTTGGCCAGCCGTTCGCGCAGTCGCTCGCGTGGGTCGCGGTCCGGTATATTTAATAATTCAAGGTCGATGTTAATACCCGGGCCCTCTGGCCGGGGACCAAAACCAGACGTATTGCGATCGGGACCAAGTGGCCTGAGGTATACGGAGTTTACAATATGCCAGCGCATGTCGTGAATGGTGACTGAATACTCCCGTACGGGTTTGACTTCTTGCTCCGAAGTATATTGGCCTAGTAGTGGGTAGGGTTCGAAGTGCGTTTTTTTCTACCACGTATACGCTGCCGCCGTCTCCTAGCAGTGCATCGCGAAGTACCACAGGCGCTGCGTAGAACTCGTGGGGTATACGTTGGTCATCGTCATAGGTATGCCAGCCAGACCAGCCGTCTCGGCTCCAGACGGCAGCAGCAAAGATAGCTACGTCTAGATGTTCAGTTGCAAATACAGCCTTGGTCGGGGGCAGCATTTCTCCATTTTCCAGTCTAGCCATGGTACTGGGCGTGCGTGGCACGAGCGTTTCTATATTGCTTGTTCGTGCGCCTACAAAAAGGAACTCTTCAGAACTATTGTACCGCTCAAGTTGTTCCCTATTCTGGCTAAATGTGGACATTAAAATGTAGTCTACAGCACGTGACCCAAATAAAAAATACAGTAACGCAAAGGCTTAATCGAAGAAGATAGGCAGCCCAACATGATACACTTACGGGTAGTATTTATGTATCAAAGATTATAGATTCATGACACAAAAAACAAAAAAACACGCTACTCCAAAAATACCATTCTATCGTCGTGCCGGTGTGCGTTGGGGGGCGGGCGGTTTTCTGGTGCTGGCCGTGTCAGTGCTTTTGGCTTTTCGGCTGAGTCCATGGCCTGGTGCCCTCGTGATTCGTGCGGTATTCGATGATGGTGGCGCCAAAACCAAACAGGCGCTTCAGAAACACGCACCACCGGGCATATCTAAGCTAGCAGACCAACAATATAGCCGTTCAGACAAAGCCGCCTATCTGGACGTGTACTACCCCGTCAAAACTGTCAACGGTGCGCACTTGCCAACAGTCGTGTGGACACATGGGGGTGGCTGGCTGTCTGGTGACAAAACCAACACAGAGCCGTATTTTCGGCTTTTGGCAAGCAAGGGCTTTACTGTTGTATCGCTCAATTATTCGCTGGCACCTGGGCGATCCTACCCCACGCAGATTCACCAGCTCAACCAGGCACATAAGTATATTCAGGAAAACGCCGAACGGTTTTATGTAGACACTACCAAAATTTATTTGGCAGGTGACTCGGCTGGTGCGCAACTATCTGCGCAGATGGCGACGCTCATTACAAACCCTGCGTATGCGCAAGAAGTAGGCTTAACGCCAGCGCTCAAGGCATCACAGCTACGAGGAGTGGTACTTAACTGCGGCATCTACAAAATGGAAGGCTTGGCTAACCCCACCCCCACCCTGCCCAAGATTGTCGGCTGGGGCGACGACGTGACAGTGTGGTCGTATGCCGGTACGCATGACTTCGGCAGCCCACGTATCAGGCAGATGTCGCCCTATTACCACGTCACAAAAGATTTTCCGGCAACGTTTATAACAGGAGGCAATGACGACCCCCTGACTGACGCCCAATCAAAACCGCTCGCCGATAAATTAGAGTCACTGGGTGTTACGGTTGACAGTCTGTTCTATGCGTCCGACCACCAGCCAGGGCTACCGCATGAGTACCAGTTCAATCTGGATACTACTGACGGCCAGAAAGCCTTCGACCGGATTGTTGATTTCCTTCACAGAGACACATAACAGAACGCCTATCTGGCTTCGGCCTATTTACAGTAATCACTCTTCTTGCCGCTTAGTTGGTCGGCGGCGGGCAGTGCCTTTACGGCGTTTTTATCTTTAGGGTTGAGCAAGTCAAGCCAACACAAGGCATGGAACGATAGCTCGGCAGTGTCAGCGTGTGCAGCTTTGTAGGCGGCATCTTTGGAAGCCTCATTGTCTTCGCGCAGGTTGTACACGCCGTAGTCAAAGCCTACGTTCTTGGTGTTCCTGAACCCGACAGCTGTGGCGATCTTGTCGCCAGTCTTGAACGGTACGAGTGGAGTGACTTTTGTGGTTCTGGAATCCCCCTCTGTGGCAGGCGCAAACTTATCGGCAATAGCCTGGAATTCTGGCGTCAGGTCGCGCAAGTGCCCCAGCCTGATCATCATGCCGCAGGCATTGGCTATGTCAAAACTGTATTGGATTTCGCCATCTACCAAAACGCGATTGCCCCGGAAGACTGATCCATTAAAGGGCATGACAACCGCAATAGTGTTGTCTGCATTCTTGTCGAACCGAAACCCACCATGTGGCTTGTAGTTACCGCCCTTGCCCTCAAACGTGCCGCTCCTGGTTTGGCCTGGATACAGCAGAGAAGTGGCCTTGCTTATGTCGGTGGTTGGCAGTTCTAGTTGCAAAGGATCAGGACAGGCCGGCACCTTGGCGTCGTAGGGCAAAGATATCCATGAGCCCTGGCCAGTTGCCTCCCATGTGATAGTCGAATCCGTCGACCAAGCAGTAGCTGTGCTAGCTTGGCTGGTCTCTGCTTGCTTATTGTCTGTGGAGGCAGTCTTTTTATTGGTTAGGACCCGGTAACCTGCCAACCCAATCACCGCAACCACTACTATCCCAACAATCATTACTATATGGCCAACTCCACGTTGGTCTAAAGGTGTTTTATTCATGGCCTAACTATAAGTCCAAATAGCTAAGTCGGCAATGAGGCTTATGCTTACAGCAGCCTGAATAGGTCGTTGGTTCTGCCTACTCCATGTCTTGCTGAAGGTCTGATAGATCAACGGTGGTGGCGTCTGGGCGGAAGCGTCGGATAGCCTGTTCGACAGCTACGAGGGTCAGTGGCTCGACTGGAACAACAAGAGAGTTAACATTGCCGTAATTTGTCACAAGTACTTCGCCCTTTTCCCAGGCTGCACGTGCTTGTTCGGCCGTGTCGGCCGGAACATCCCCGTCGCCTGTACTCCAGATATCTAGCGGCGTATCACGTTTGTCAGTACTCAACGTTCCATCAAGTTGCATAGACTGTCCGTCGTATACCGTAAACGTACGGTATTTTACTATCTCTCCCATAGAGCATCTCCTTGTACTAAAGTCGTTACCAGTATAGCAATACGGAGACTTACTGCTATCTCAATGTTACCCGTGTCGGGCATGGCTATTTTATATACAGCATCAATCGCAATTGCTCAAACACCTTCGTAAATAGTATGATAAAGGCCAAAGAGGGGTGCATGCACGCAGCAGCGGATCATATAAAAGAGTTCAAGGGTGTTTTGGTGAGCCGGAGGTATCGGCCCGGCCACGATTATATTCAGCTTGTCTTTAAAACTGCAGATGATCTGCAGCTGTGTCTCAGCCAAAACATACAGATGGTACGAGGGCTGAGGCTGGGTGAAGCGTATCATGTGCATGGCCAGAAACATGCCATAGGTCAGAGGGAATATGTCCGTGATCCTGTGCCCACGCTGATTGAAGCCACTGGTAACAATCGACGACTGTGGTTCGCGGGTGGTGCGGCGTGTCTGGTACTTCTGGCTGGTGTTGGTGGCGTGTTTGCCCTGTTTTCGGATGACCCCAAGCCAACCAAACAGCCTAAGCGCAATACAGCTTCGGATAGCCAGCAGACATTGTCCGTGCAGACAGAAGAGCCTCAGCCACAAGCGACGACCACTACTCCGGATCCGGCCGAGCAGCCTGCCCCGAGCGGCACGTCTCCTGCCCCGGCGCCTGCCCCACGTCAACCCAGAAGTACACCTGTCAGTACTCCGGTCACCCCCACCCCGCCCGCTCAACCAGTTACACCACAAGTCACACCTCCCGCAACGCCTCCACCGTCCCCACCCCCAGAGGAACCACCTCCCGCAACACCAGAACCTACAGAACCACCCACCGAACCGCCGACTGAGCCCCCTGCCGACCCAGCGCAATAGTCTTAACTTGGGTCGTTAGACATATTGCGCCCAATTTTCTTTGGCGTGTTGGATGGTGTCCTTTGTTCCGATATCAATTACCAACCCCTTGGTGTCATAGGCCTCAATGGTAAATTCGGGGGATCCAATGGCCGCTGCTAGCAACCGGTCACGCAGATCTACTGATCCCGTTGGGATGGGTGCCTGTGCTTCCAGGCGATTGCATATCTCTACAAAGCGGCTGGTGTCCATGGCTAGTGCTGTCGCACTGGTAAAATTTCTGCTACCTGGCAACGTGTCTGCTGCGGTGGCTGGTTTGTCGCGGCACCATAAAAGTCTGTCAGAGTGGTCTACTACCAATCTGCCAAAGTGTGCGGAGTATGCCGCAGGGTGACTTGTCACGCCTATTGTTATGTCTGTGCCTCGCTCGGCGTGGCGCCTGCTCATTGCGGCTATGCCCTTCCATGGTAGCAACATGTCACCCGGAACGATCAGGCCGTTGCCTTCCAACCCCAGTGTACCTATTGCCCGTAGGACGGCTCTTTCGGGTCCAATCAGCGCTTCTTCGTCTTCTTCGGAAAAGTTGTAGTCTACTCCTTCAGTGTCGATCCAGGTCTCTGAAGCAATATGGTCTTTGATTTTATCCTTGTGATACCCCACGCAAAAGACAAAATTGCGGAAACCAGCTCGCTGCAAACCTCGACATGCTATATCTAATACGGCCTGACCATTGCCAAGTTTTATTAAATGCTTGGGGGCATTCCCGGTAACTTCTTGTGCTCGTGTGCCCCGCCCACCGACGGGCATAAACACAGTTACGTCATCCAGGGATGATTCTGGTGGACTTGGCAGCTCGGCGGCCATCTCTGTCTTTTACTCGCTTTGTTTACTGTCTGGGTGCATATTATTAAATAATCATTAAAATATAGCAATACTTACACTAGCGCCGTGACTATCTTTGTGGCTACGCCTTGGCGCCTAGCTTTACGGGCAATGCTTCTGGCCAGCGAAAGGCTGCGTTGGCCCGACCTTTTGGAGCGGCATCAGAACCTCGTGTCATGTTTGGAAAAGTGGTGGCTAGTATCTCTGCGCCAGTTGCTATAACCAAACGGCCCAGGTGTGATCCTATGCAAGTATGAGGCCCTTTGCCAAACGGGTACTTGTCTTCGAGGGCCCGCTCTTGATCTTGATTGCCTGAGCCGGTTACGGTTAAGAAAGTTTGGCCCTTTTTAAAGTCAATGCCGCCGAGAGTTACGGGTTCGCCTCCCCGTACCACCCATGCCACCAGCGACGACGCATCAGGCAGCCGGCTTTCGACCACTTGCATGCTTTGCTCGGGGTCGCCCAGGGCTTGCCAAGCTTCGGCTCCGTCTTCTTCGTGGTAGTGGATAAGCTCTACTAGGTTGGTCAGCGTGTCGCGGGTAGCCATGCCTCCGCTGGCAGCCGTCAGGGCGTGCGTGATCACGCGGTCACGCCGGACACCTTTGTCTATCATGGTTGCAATCATGCTGTCGGGGCTTGAACCGTGTCTCATGGTGGCAATCGCAGACTGAAGGGCGGTTTGCCCCAGGTTTACTACGCCGCTGGCATGTTTTTGGGTGTCCCATGTCATGTCTCCGAACGCTTCGGCATTGCGGCCCAGCGTGCGCGCTGCTCTGGGCGAAAGCCCCACAACCTGCGTTACCACATCAGCAACATATGAGGTCATGGGACCCCTCAGGTTGATGATTTCGTCAGGGTCAACGTCCTGCAACTGCGTTTGCAGGTGTTTTTCTGCTGCATCCCGCACCACTGTTCTCATGTGGTCTGTATTGAAGCCACGGGCAAGTTCTCTGCGACCCCTGCGGTGGTCAGTATTGTCGGTAATTGTGACGGGCTTTAGTAGACCCACGTATCGCATCATGCCCTTAGCTACTAGCGAACCGTTAAAAGTCGGATCTAGCGAGCGAGTGTGGTCAGCAGTCTCGTATACCGCATCAATTTGATCCGGTTGCGTCAGAATAACCACATCCGACCCGTTCTTTCCCATGAGCGGGTCAACAAACGGTGCCGCATACCAGCCGCTCAAACTCCTCAGTGGCACGCCTTCCTCTACCCGGCTGGCGTATGCACCGGGATCACTTAATACCTCTGTTACCATTGCTAACCCTCCTAGATTGTAGTCCACAAGTTGTATCATTTTGCGTACGTGAGAGCAAGCCCTGGTGTCTCTAAAATCTGGCTCTTAGTATCGGCGAGTATCTATGGTGCCGGATGGTCGATTGCACTGAGACACACCAGAGGTTAAGCTAAAAGGAATAAACCAAGGGAGTGTCTCGTGAAAGTCGCAGTATCCGAATTGACCAAAAAATTTAAGGCATTGCTAGCAACAAGCGGCGCGTCCGAATGGGATGTGAATACACTAGCCTCGCTGTACTTAGAAGAAGACCTTCGGGACAATTACTTCTCGGCATTGTGGAGCTTTGAGGAAGCTATCGAACGGCTAAAGAAGTCGAAAGATAAAAAGCACACCATAGAGGTTGATAAGCCAGCGCTTAAACTTATTAACTGCAACGGACGTACGTTGGGGCTCGCAGCCATGGAGCTTGTGCCCGAGCTTTGTCGCATGGCAAAAGAACAAGGTATTGCTATCTTAGGTTTTTACAATGGTGGCTATCAAGTAATGCCCGAAGCGTTTGTGCGTGCAATAGCGGCAGAAGATCTAGTTGGGCTTACGTCTTCCGCAGGAGGCCCGCAGGGCGTATTGCCACATGGTGGCAGCAAAGACTTGCTGGGTACCAATCCGCTTGCATATGGTATTCCCACCAATGGTTTGCCTATAGTATTCGACGCATCAACTGCCCAGTACGCATACGGCAGTATCAAGATCGCCAAAGAAAAAGGCCAGACATTGCCCGAAAAATCTTATGTCGATGCGGATGGTGACTGGACAACGGATCCCGCCAAGGCAATCGGTATTATCCCGTTTGGGGAACACAGAGGCTATGCGATTAACTTACTTCTAGAAGTTCTGACCGGCGCACTTGTTGGCGCCAAGAGCGGGCTGCTTCAGAAAGACGAAATGGACATGGGTTGTTTTATGATTGCAATCGACCCAGCGGCTTTTGGTTCGCTCGATGAGTTCAAGGCACAAACTACCAAACTAGCGCGAGACATCGAGACAAGCAAACCAGTGGAGGGATTCAGCGAAGTGCGGGTTCCTGGCTACAAAAGCGAGCGCCACAAACAAAAAGTTCTGCAAGAAGATTCGATCGAAGTAGATGAAGCCATGTGGAACAAGTTCATGGATGCATATAAAGAGCGAGTAAAGACTAAGGAGTCTCAGATCTTATGAATACTACATTTGCCAGCGATAACTTCTCTGCCGCACACCCAGCCGTAATGCAAGCCCTGCAGGATGCTAATGTGGGCCATCAGCCGAGCTACGGCGGACGGAAAGTTGCGCGTAGAAGATCTGCACGCGGAGTACGAGGCTCGCCTGGAGCTGGGCTACCACTCAACATTGCCCAAGGTTGTCAGCATTGCCCAGAGTACTGAATACGGCACGCTCTACACAAACCAAGAAGTAAAGGCTATTGCTGATTGGTGTCATTCACATGACATGTACTTGCATATGGATGGCTGCCGTTTGCCGAATGCACTTGTAGCGCTAGATAGTGATCTGGTTACTGCTACCCGCGATGCAGGTGTTGATGTTCTGTGTTTTGGAGGTGCCAAGAATGGACTCATGAACGCCGAAGCAGTCATAATTTTTAATGCGCCAGAACAAAGCATCCCACGAGTTCAAAAGCAGTTGCTTCAGCTGAGTTCAAAAATGCGGTACGTATCGGCGCAGTTTATCCCGTACCTCACTGATGACTTGTGGCGGAAAAATGCCGAGCATGCTAACACGCTTGCAAAGCAGTTGGCTGATGCACTGGTCGAGATTGATGGAGTGAGTCTTACGCAAGCGCTCCAGACCAATCAAGTGTTTCTGGTGATGCCTACGGAGCTTAAGGAAAAACTGCACGCGGCTGGACATCACTTTTATGACTGGGACGTTCCCAAGCAAGAAGTACGACTCGTGACCGCATGGGACAATAAGACAGAAGACATCCAGCGCCTCATGCAAGACGCCAAAAGCTAGTCTCGCTTGTATGGCAGCTCTTGCAGCGTCCATGCATTGCCGTCAGGGTCTTTGAAATAGGCAAAGGTTCCCCACGGCTGTTTGTCGATATCGGTTATGTCGACGTCTTTTTCTTTCAGCTCTTGCCTGAGGCTGCGGACGTCGTCGACAACCATCATGATGCCCTCTTGGCTGCCGGGCTTCATCTCGGTAATTCCTTCGCCAATTGCAATCGAGCAAGCCGAACCCTGCGGGGTAAGCTGCACAAAGCGCAGGCCCTCTTTGACTTTTTGGTCATGGTCGGCATGAAAGCCTAGCTTGTCTACATAAAAATCTTTGGCGCGGTCAACGTCAGTGACGGGCACAAAGATTACTTCGATTGTCATTTTTGTCATACATGCTCCTTGTTTACGTTTCTATTATAAATCGCCAACCTCGCATGCGCTTATATATCTAAGTTTGACATATATCTAATTTAGATGTAGCATATGGCCATGAGCAAGGACTACAACCAACTACCGCAAGTGGCTTTTAGTATTCTTTTGGCCCTTAGCCTCAAAGAGCGTCATGGGTACGAAATTATCAAACAAGTAGAGGAGGATAGTAACGGCAAGATCAAACTAGGTCCCGGCGCACTGTATACCAGTATCAAGCAGCTACGCAGCAAGGGACTGATCCGGGAGGTCAAGCGTCCAAACGATAGCCGCAGACGGTACTACAAACTGTCTGGTGCTGGTGCAAAAGCGCTCGAAAGCGAACTAGAGTACTATGAAAACGTTGTGCGGCTGGCAAAAAAACGCCATGCACTAAGTAACGTACACCTCTATGCATAGAGGACAAACATCATTCCCGGTTTATCGGGCCCTGCTCAGGCTTTATCCAAAAGCTTATAGGCAGGAATATGGCGAGCAGATGGTGCAAACCCTTACAGACATGCTCGACGATCAGCATGGCAAGTATGAAAGAGCTGCTGTATGGATCCGCGTAGGTAGCGAACTGCCGCTGAGCGTCGTCCAAGAAAATATGAACAACATAGGAGCAACAACAATGAACAAGTTAACAAAATTATCAAACAAGCAATTACTTGTGGGTGGGGGTCTACTGGCTGTCCTTATTCTTTTGATGGCCGCCACATGGGGCCGTGGATTTATCGTTTCAAATGTAGCCAGGGTATTTTATCTTAAGCCGGTGCAGCGAATGATAGTCGAGCGAGACGCAGAACTTGCAAATCCCTTTCATACATTTGGTATGGACGCCCTCGAAAAAGCTAGTTCTTGCCACGTTACTGCGGCGTCATTTATCAGCACTCAGGTAGAGTGCGCTGCGTCCGCGCATAGCTATGCAAGGCTGAGTGACAACAAGGACGAAACCATACAGAAGGCGCAGGCACTTGAGGCAGCCCTGGAAAAGCAGGGATATAAAGCCGGCTCGAACGGAGTTACCTTTGCCAGCCTTGTCGCGGGTACTTACGAAGGCAAAGACTATTCACCTGACGCGTTTTACCAAAAGATTGACGGCTCCTACATGTGTATCTTTGACACCACGATTGCTTACGCCAACCCAGCGCCTAAAGCTATTAGCATGGACCTATCATGTCGTCGTACCTTAGAAATCCTGGGCACGCCCCCTAATGCAGGGTATCGCTCGAGCGACGGCTATTTGTAGGCAAAACGAACAACAGCGGTGTGTGGGCTCTTACCATACGCCGCTGTTGATGCGACGCCCTCACTCTACCCTTTCGCATATGTACACTTGGTTTCTTTTTCTTTGCCAAAAATGAATAATCTTATGAAATTTCTAGAACAAGAGAGTGTTGGTGATTATAATCAGGTGGTCATTGCACATCTAGCATACAAAATGCTACGTACCTGAGGAGTTGCACATGGATCCTGCCCTGGTTGCGCTTGCCGGTTTGTTCGAAGGCGGCGAAGTCGAGATACAGAACGGTGACGAAGGCTATCTCTACCGTGGCAAGATCGCCACGCTGGAGTTCGTCCCGGCCGGCGAAAAGAATGGCGCCCTGCTGAAAATCACCATGCAGTGGTGTGCCAAGGCTGTCGGTCAGCGTGTGGGTGCTGGCTTCCTCCCTACCGGTGGTTGGGATGAGGACACAACGCTGGAGTACACCTGCAACACCGACCTGCCCAGCCCGGACATCGGCGCACCGCACATCCCCAACGTCAACATCCAGATGGTGGACGGTCTGCCGCGCCTGATCATCCACAACCCGTACACCGGAGAACTGACAGTGCTCTTCCCCAGGGGAGGTAGCCAGCTCAACGTCGACAACGTGCGGTGGCTACCGGATGGCCCAAGGGCCAAGGCTGCTGCCCAGGCTGCCGGCTAGGCCAACCCCCCCTCCTCACGAATGACGCGCGCAGGTGCGACCCCTACCATGGGTCGCACCTGCGTAAGTACACAAGAAAGCTAGGACTTATACTATGATGAATAGAAAGGAACTCTCTATGGAAGACAAAACTGCCCCGCAGCAAATAGACGACATAATCAAAACATACGGTGGCTGGAAGGGTGACATATTGTCTCGGCTGCGTGCCGTGGTTAAACAAGCCGACCCTACCGTGGCCGAAGAAGTGAAATGGAAAACGGCCTCTCGGCCCGAGGGACTCCCCGTGTGGTCCCACGACGGGATACTGTGCATAGCCGAAACTTTCAAGGACAATGTGAAGCTGGTGTTTTTCAAAGGTGTCTATATGAAGGACCCAAACAAGCTCTTCAACGCCCGCTTAAATAGCCGGACAGATCGCGCCATCGAATTTCACGATGGCGACACCGTGGATGAGGCCGCGCTGAAGCAGCTCGTCCTCCAGGCAGTACAGCTGAACGAATCTAAAAAGAATAAGCGACAGCAGCAAGAGGCAGCATGATAAAACCCCGGATCTATACGATAAGTTTTGCAAGAGTCTATCCCCTTTATATCGCCAAGGCAGAGAAAAAAGGACGCACCAAGACAGAAGTCGATGAAATCATCCATTGGCTGACAGGATATGACCAGAAGACGCTCAAGGCCCAGCTGGAAAAACAGACAGACCTAGAGACTTTCTTTGCGGAAGCTCCCCGGCTCAACCCTTCGCGGGCTTTGGTCAAAGGTGTGATTTGCGGTGTCCGGGTAGAAGACATCAAAGAGCCAACCATGCAGGAGATCCGCTATCTAGACAAGCTAATCGACGAGTTAGCCAACGGAAAGGCGATGGATAAGATAGTGCGGAAGCAACAATAGCTGTAGTCGTGGCCAAACCCTCAGCCAATGCTGAGCATTGATTTCCGCCGACATCAACACAGTGCAGGGGTCGCACCCCAGCCCGGCGGTCAGCGGTGCTCTTCGTAATGCTTCTTGGGGTCAATAAGGTTGTTAAAACAGACATACTTTTTATCAGAATTTTGCGAGTTTTCTGTTTTTGTAAACTGCCCGGAATTGTTTAAATAGTATGGTCAATAGATAACGGGTGCAGAAGCAAGTGAAAAGCAGTTTCTTAAGATGAGTGGGCTTGAAATATTAGCCGAAGCACAGCGGTTGCGTCAGCCACGTGTTGTTGAGTCGCTGCTGGCACCAGATTTTGTGCAGGCATGTACAGAGAGCCTGGCCGACGAACATTTGTTTACTGACGAGCTGGTAACCATGCGACGCCTGGGGGTACACCATAACGGCCATTTAACGTACCCCAACTCGCTGCAAAGTTTCCACGAACTGCGAGCACAGGGCCATGGTTTTATAGTGCTCAGTATTGACAGAATTTCTGAGCAGGCCAATGGTTTGCGGCGGACCGTGGCAGAAAGACTGGTTGGCGACATTGTCATGGCGCTGTATATGTCCGAGGCTGATCACTCTACAATTAGGCCGCACTACGACGATCGTGATGTGTTGTGGACTCAGTTAGACGGAGAAAAGCGTGTACGATTGGGGCTGGATGCAGTGCCTGTCGATATGACTCCCGGGGACGCGCTGTTTATTCTTAGGGGCATTCCACACACCGCAGAAGCCCTGTCGGGCTCTCGGCATGTATGTAGCGCATTACAGGTAGATGAAATATAAAGTGACAAGGAGATAGTTAAGATGAGTATAGAAACGTTAGCCGATGAGCGCGTGGCAGAAAACGCAAGAGATGTGCTTCGTCTGGATATGGTGGGCGAGGTGGCGCGTTTTACCGTTGCGCTTGAGGGGATGCTCGATCCCGAGCCGATTGCCATAGATCGATTTACGGACGCCGACATTCCAGAATGGGCTGCTGATGGCGGAGAGTATCCTGCAGGGACTGAAGTAATATTGATAGATGACAGTCCTAGCTTTGCTCTTCATGAGATTATGGCAGATTCCCACAGAATGTAATACAGGGAGTCCATATGCCCCACATCATACTTGCCGCCATAGCTGCTAGGACGGCAATCTAGTTTACGTTTTCTATTAATACTGAGAAATCTATGAATTTTTCCCTTCGTTATTCTTATTTATACCGCAGCGGCTATTGTAAAAATGCGGCACGCAATCAAACCCAGATGTTTTATCTGTCTTTTCAACTGGGACGAAATCATTCGCTGGCGGGGAATGCTAGAAGCTGTATTTTATGACCAGAGTGAGTTCTTCTAGCTTGTTCAGGTTTGCTGGGGTGAGCGACAGGTTAAACGGAGTGGCTAGCGCTAGGCTGGTGGTTTCGCCTTTGCAGAGCTTCCAGGCGTCAATTCGTGACAGGTTGACGGTGGTGGTGTCCAGTTTTATGGGTAGCGAGGCGGGATTGCCGGTGGCCTTGGCCAAAACAACAATGTTTTCGATCTGGGCGTCCAAGGCCTGGGCCATGTAGGGCAGCCGTGAACTGTCTATTGTGAGCTCTACGGTACCGTTCGCCTTGAGCAAATGCCACTCGTTGGGTAACTCGTGCTTTAGGTTGATGGTGGCGTGCAGGCCAGTCTGGGAAAGCTCTTGTTTGACCTCGGCCAGGCGGTCTAGCAGCGTTGTTTCGGCCAGGCCTCGCAGGCTGGAGCCGCCTTCGCGAGCGGTGTAGCTGAGGTGCACAACAGCATCGGCGATGGTGTCGTAGTCGAACTGCGCCAGGTCTTTTTTGGGTAGTTCCAGCCGCCAGGTGCTGATAGCGCCGGTACCTTCGAATGGCAGGTAGCGGTCGTCTTTGAAGCTGAGTTCGAATAGGCCGCTATCTTTCTGGGCATTGCTGGTAGCAATGGACTGAATGGCGCCAACGTTGTAGACGAAACGTTCGTCATTGCCTGGGTCTTCGGCGTAGCCGGTAGTCGCTAGGTTGTCGGGGTTACTGTTTTTGCGATACTTGTTGCTGACTAGAGACAGTTTAGCGCTAACAGAAGTGTGTGGTCCGGCGATACATGGCAGGCTGATACTAACGGACTTGATGCGTCGGAAGTATTGTCCGGCGTGATCCATGTCTAGCAGCGCCTCTGGCACTTCAAAGTCGCAGGATCCGGTGGCCCGGAGTCTTAGCAGGGCCAGCGGGTCGAGTGAGGCCAGAGAAATGTGTTTGACGACTTCGTATTCTCGCTTGTTGTTGTTTAGGTAGCTGGCTTCCATGCGCTTGATGTCATAGATAAGCCGGTCGGAGCTTTGCAGGCCTTTCTTTAGGCTGTCCCAATAGCCGTAGGCGATAAACGAGTCTTCGGTGCGACCGAGTTCGAACTGATAGCTGCGTTCAGCCTTTTTGGCGAAGTCGTGGGCTAGCTTGTAGACGCTAAAGTAGACTGAGCTGATCTGGCCAATCATCCACTGATACAGCTGGTCATTGGTGAACTTAGAATGCATGAACTTGTCGGTTTCTTTAGCGTTTTCGATTTGCAGATCGTGGTTTTTTAGGTCGGTTTCGGCTATTTCTTTGCGGATCTCTGCGGCAACGATTTGTTTGGCGATAGAGTCTAGCTCTTTTTGGGCCACGCGCTCTTGTAGCTTCCAGTCGTCAAAGCGACGGTCGTAGCCGCCCAGGGTGGCGGCCCGGCCAGCTTCGTAGGTGGCAACAGCGCTGAAGATACCCAGTACGTCCGCGGCAGAATTGGCAGCCGCGGCCAAGTTTTTGCCACCCCACTGCACGGTCACATGCGGACTACCGCCAAAGCCGGAGGCCCCGCCCAGTAGGTCCGGAACCATGGCCACCACACCTGCCAGGGTTCGGCTGATCTGGGCTATGGTCTGGAAGTCGTGGGCTTCACTCAGTTTGTCTAGGTTCAGCTGCTCTTTGTCGCTGATTTTTTCTACTTCGGCATAGAATTTGTGACGTTCTTCGGTGACTAATTTGGAGCGATTCAGGACTTCTACCTGTTCAGTTGCTTCCCTGATGCTGAGCTTTTTCATGTCCTTAACAGCATTGAGTAGCTTGATTTCCAGCTCATTGCGGAGCAAAGCCATGTCCTCGCCGTCTTTTTTCTCTAGGGCTTGGAGCAGCGAACTTCCTAGGTTTCTGACTTCCCCTGCTAGATCGGTTGCCTTTTGGGCTAAGGTATGGAAACGATAGTACGGCAAGGGCGCGTTCAGGCCGGCCAGAACTGAAGAGATGTCGAGCCCTGCCGCAGCTGCCCGCACTAGCATGCCGGGGTCGATGGGCGGTGCAAACAGAGCGAGTGAGCGCTCGATACCATCGATGTTCTGACAGTTGCGGATCTTGAATAGCCGGTCGGCAATGGTGTCCCACTGTGCCAGCATTTGTTCGTTCTGGGGTACGCAGAAATAGAGGGTAGACAGCGTGACTGGCGGTGGCGGCAATTCGGCGCCACCTTCTGGCAGCGCGCCAAGGTCTGGCAGAATGTTTTCGATGTCGATCAGGGCATTACCAAAGGCATCGAGCTTGCGTTCGATTTGGTTGTAGGTCTCGTAGGGTGGGTCGATGACAGGAGGTACTTTGCGGGGTTTTGGCCCTAGCAGTTTGTCGGCCAGAATGTACATCTGCGTGGCCTGGGCTATGGATTCCATGGTGTCCTGTCGGAACAAATAATCCCCCCACTCAACAAGATTGTCGATGTATTTCATGATGAGGGCTTTTTGGTAAGCCACTGTGCGGAAGCGGGCGACCACGTGTGGCTTGAAGGGCTCTTTGCGCCACTGCTCTATAGCGAATTCTAGCTCTTTGCGTTCCGGCGTGGTGGGATCGGCAATTTTGTACAGCAAAGTGTCGATGCGTTGGGCCATATATTCGCTGTCGTTACGCAGGTAGAACGGCTTGGTTACCCAATATTTTTGCGGTGCGGTGCCGGGCAAGGCCCCAGTGGGATTAAACATGTAGTGGAACCAACTCAGCGCTTCCTCAAACCGTTGGTTTTTGGTCAGCTGCGTGGCAACAAAAAGCGGTACATGGAAAAATAATTCCCAGTTGTAGCTGCTGTAGCTGCCATCGCTGCTAAAGTCGATATCTTCAATGGGGTATTTGAGCGGAACGACAGAACTGGGCGAGTAGTTGCTTTGGAAGTTAAAGCTAGTGACTTGCAGCTGCGTTTGGCGTTTCATGAGTGCTGGTACGCCGTCTTTGTAGAGCGTTTTGCGCAGTGCGCAGATGAGCGGGTGGTACATATTGCTGAATTTTTCACCGTATTGCAAGGTGCCGTAGACCTTGATCTCTGCAATGACCGCCTGATAATCCTCGTCTGCCAGCAGCTCGGCAATGACATTTGCCGGTGTCTCGCCGGCCTGGAGTTTGGCCATGTATTTTTTCCATAGGGCCAGGATGTCCTCGATCAGGCTGAGTGCGTCAGATGCTGTGCGCTGCACAACGACCGTGTCGGTAACTTCGGCGGTGGTATCTTCGCCTCGGTCGGTGCGCCCTTTCCGCTTGTAAAAACCAGGCGTGATGACGTAGGCATGAGCACTGTCTTCCATAAAGTACGGTAGCAAGGTGCCGAATGGAATCTTTATATGGCCGCGATTGTCAAAGCCGACCGTAGATGCCGTATTGCCGTAGCTCATCATCAGGAAGTATTCCCACAACAGGGCCACCCAGTCGATCCACGTCATCTGGTGCGGGTAGGTCAGCCGGAAGTTGCCAGGTGTCTCGGCCAAGATGTTATAGAAGTTGAAGGGCGACAGGGCGTTTCTGGCAGACAGGTCATCGCCAACTACTAGATTGGTCTCTAGGTACCGCTGAATGTTAAGGTTGGTGTCTTTGAAATCTGGGAAAAAGTCTGGGAAGTAGCTGTTGCCTTCTGCTGCCAGCTCGGGATAGCCTTTGCAGCCGGCAATGTCAAAGATGCCACTGAGCGTTTGGTAGTCTTGGCCGCCGGTTTTGAGCACGTAGATTTGGTCGGCGAACTCTAAGTACATGAGGTTATAGGTTTTTTGCTGCAGGTCTTCGGTTGTGAAATAGGATGGTGTTCGTATAGCATCCTGGGATACTTTTTTGGGCTGCCAGATATTGTCGGCAAACTCGCTGACCGCCAGCTGCATTTTGAGCTTGCGCTTGGGTTTGTCATTGTTGACCACGGTGCCTGGCGCGGGATTGGGCACGGTCGACTGTGGATTTGGGTCTGGCTCTTCGCTAAATACCGGCCAGGCTAGGGTTAGCCGCTGGTTGCGCTTGAAGGCCAGCAAATGATTGCCGGTGATTTCTAGGTCTACTACTGACCAGGGTGTCCAGTAGCGTTCTTGCTCGAACATTCGGTGATAGTACTTTGCTGGGTCACCACCCTTGCTGCGCGCAAAGACATGCATGGTTTTTTCTACCGTGTCATACCACGTGGCAACGACTTCTAGGAAGGCAAGGTTGTCTACCCCTTCTAGGTAGCGAACCAGGGCGCGCTCGGCCGTAAACTCGGTTAACTCGTTTTGCTGCAGCTCGTTTTCTAGCTCGGTAAACAAGAACGACTTATCGTCACGCAGTTCGGCCTCGATCCAGTTTTCGGGATACAAAAAGACTTTGCGATTGGCTTCCCAGACACGGTAGTTTTTCATCCATTTCCACCACTCCCAGCCGCTGTCGTTGTCTACATCGGCCGCAGCCTGGGGCTCTAGGCCCATCAGGCTACGCTGCACGAATAACTGGATAGAGCCATGCGCCTGAACAATACGGGATGACGGCATGCATGCTTCCATCTCGACATCTACCAGTAGGTGGTCGTATAGGTCGTTTTCTTCGCGGAACTCTGGTCGGGTGGCCAGCAGATAGGCTACCAAGGCATCACGCTTCCGGGGACGGATGGCGTCCATGATTTCTTTGAGCGTATCCAGCCAAGTGGTTTCGTCATAGCGTGACTTGAGGCTGAGGCGTAAGAGTGTCGCTTCGTCAGCTGTCAGAACTGGTTTGATGAATGCTTTGACGCCGGCAATGTTGGTGGCTAGGTTGCGCAAATAGTCGGCGCTGCTCAGTAGCCGCGCCCAGGCAACTGCAGCGTGATAGTTGGTGAAGCTAAAGGCTGGGAAGAAATAAGCGTCTATTTCGTCCAGCGCAGTTTGCTCGTGGCCGGTGAGAAGGCTCAGGCGCTCTAAGAATTCGTTTCTGGTGGCGGTGCTACCCGGCAGCAGCATGTCCAGTACAGACAGGAAGGTAATGGGCGCATTGGCGTCGGCAGGATTGATCACGGGCTCAAACTGCTTGAACAAGTCTATGATGGTGCCCAGGTCGGCATAAGCCTTGAAAGGCACTTCTGGTTGCCCGGATTTGTACGGAATGGCGTCCCAGGCAAGCCAGCCCAAAATATCGGCGTGATCCAAGAACCAGGCCACATCGGCTGGCTCTAGTTCGTACGAGTCAATGAGTGGCAACAGTTTGTGGAGCAAGCGCAGCGCGTTATAGTGCTTGCCAAAAGCAGCTTCGGATATAGTCGGCGGCATGGGCGTTGAGTTGACGGTGTCTATGAGACTGTCGTTTAGCAGCAAGTCGCCCAGTATTTCGGTGCCAGGCGCAGACTGTTTGAGTTTGCCATGAGCCAGGACGGTAGCCGTTAGGTCTAGGTTGGCTTTGAAAGTGCTGCCAAGCTGCGTTTGCAGCAGGCTGGTTTTGGCCGCCAAAAAGGTGTAGCTGGCCAGCGCAGCCATGAGTGCCTTTACTAAAGCTTTGCTCTCCGCGCTGATGTCTCCACTCGCCGGCACGGCTGCCAGGGTGTCGATTGCGTTTTTGATAGCCGCGGTGTCCAGGCTTGGGCCAAACAAGGTGTCAATGAGTGCTTTGGCATTGGCGGGCGACAGCCAGTCACGCTCCAAAAAGCCGGCAATTGTTTTGATATCTGCCTCCGACAGGCTTGGGAATTGTCCCAGCAAAGCCATGAGCGCTTCGGTTTGTTCGGTGGCGGTGAGATTGGGGTCAAAGGGTGATTTGTTGGCGGTGTATGCAGCTTGGTAGGCGGTTTGAAGCGCCGTCAGTGTGGCCAGGATGTTTTCGTCTTTGAGCTCCAGGCTTACTACATCGACTGCCTGATGGTAGAGCATAAACCAAATGTCCGCCAACTTGAGCGGGTAGGCCTTGGCGCTTTTGGCGCTAGCAATCAGTTCTAGAGTCAGGGCTGGCGAGGCCGTGGGATTGCCGCCAGTTAGGTCAATCAAGATGTCCAGGTCTGCGGCTTTTAGCTTTATTTTGCGCATAAGCCGGCTGAGCAAAAGGAGATGGCTCAGGTTCTCAAAGGTCAATTTATTGTCTACTAAGAGAGTGAGTAGCGTGGCAAACTCGCTTTCTTTGACCCGCAAACATACCATTAGGCTGGGCGCTACGTCAGCCAAGAAGCCAGTGCCATCGATTTTCTCGGGCAACAGTGCCTCGTCGATGATTCCGTTTTTGGCTTTGTTCAGGAATATCTGGTGATAGAGCGGTGTGAATGGGTTTTCTTCTACCGATTCATGGGGAATCTCGCCATAGCCGCCAATAAGTTCGTCTACCTTTATCCCTGTTTCCTCGGTGATCTCTAAGAGGTCGGCGGCTATTTGTAGCGTGGCATCGTTTAGATTTCCGGCGCCCAGATTGCTCTGGGAGATGACCTCGTCGAGTGTTTCCAGCTTCCAGTCAGTTTGTTTTTGCAAGCGCAAAAAGCGATGCGTGCGGTCCAGGACGGTGTCGTCCAGACCGGCAATTTCTTTCTTGGTGGTGTCGCAGCTGAGGTCCAGGTGTTTGATAAACAGTTTGTCTGTAGGGTCTATAAACTTTAGCGTCAGTAGTCGCACGAGCTCTTCATAGGAAAGCCCGGTCTTGCTGAGGAACGTATCAACCACCTTCATCTCCGTAGCCGCGGTAGTGGTGGAAGTGTTCCAGTAGTCTTGCTGGCTAGACGCGGCAGCAGTGGTGATCAGCTTTCTTTCGGCGTCGTTCAGGCCGAGCTTTTCGGCAACAATTGACTCGTTGGTTGGTACGCTGGCCAGTTGAAAATTCTTCATGAGTTCATCGCGTTTGATGTCGAAACGGCCAAAGTAAGCGGCAGCTTCGGTGTGATGCAAGTCAAACGGCAATGTAAAAGCATAGGATTTGCCCTGGAGTTCCTGGTAGGCTTTTTCATTGACGTAGTCGGGCGCGGCAGCTAGTTCTTCGGCTGGCGATAGTGTCTGGCGCAGACGGAAAACCTTGTAGTTGGTGCCACTGGTATTGACCACTTTGCAGACAGCTTTTTTGTCGCGAACATAGTGTGGCAATGTAGCCGATGAGCCGGATGTGGTTTCGGTGGCAAAGACTTGAGCTTTGTCAGTAACCGGAATCTTTTTTGCCACTAGGGCGTTTAATAAATCGGTAGAAATAGTGCCTACGAATGGGTCACTGCCCCCGGCCAAGGGGCCGCTAAAGCTGATGCCGGTATCTGGGGCAATGAGCTCTTCTAGCAGCTCGCTGGTGAGGTCAATGTAGGGCATAGGTGTGTTGGCGTTTTCACAGCCCAGGTCAATCTCGCCCAAGTCTGCCCGACGCTCGAACAGCACGTCTTTGGCTAGGTTGCTGGTGACGGCGGGCGATACGGTTAGGTCGGTCACACTACGGTCGTCCAGAAACTCCAAGATTTCTACCAGGTAGGCAGCCGGGCTGTAGACCGAGCGACAGTGTTGGCAGGCACAGACGTCACTAAGCTTGAACAGGCTTTTGAGGTTGGGGAAATCAGCGGCAACGGCCTCGATTTTCTTCTCTAGCTTGGTGGTGTTGATGATGGGTAGATCTGTGGCAGAGGCGGTGTCTTGCAGGTCACCGACAATCAGCATGGCGGCAGTGGTCGTAGCCTCGGCTTTTTTGTAAACTTCCTTGGCTTCTTTCGGGCTAAGCCCGGCCTTTGGAGCGATCTGGTTCACGAAACGAGTTTTGCCGGCGGCAGTGACACTTTGCGCCGAGTGGATGTCTTGCTCTAGTAATGCATTGGTCTTGCTGTAGTGTGGCACGAGCCGAAAGACGCGCTGGACTTTCTTCAGTTCGGCCCGCATGGGCTGGTGTTCTTCGCCGGCCCACTTTTTTTCTTTCATAAACAGGTCGACGTTGGTGTTGCCGAGGTCAAAGTCTTCGTGTTTGCTCATGAATTTTTTGATCTCGTCGTGGCGCTCCAGTTTGGGGCGACTCTCCCTGTCCAGCTGGGCAGCAAAGGCAGCGGAGGGAAAAGTTTTTTCCATTTTGCGCACCAGTGACGAGGCATGCAAATCCACTAGCCGTTTGTTGAGCGGCTGGCCACCAACGTTAATTTTGGCGGCAGACTTGGTCAGTTCCTGTTTCCAGGCAGTCTTGTCCAGGCTGGCCAGCCGAACCATGTCTTTGGGCTTTTTGATGCTATGCGCCTGACCGACCTGGGTGATGATGGACTGGTCGTAGCCCACCAGCTCGCCAAGCGCCAAGCTGGTCTGCAGGTCTTTGACTTTGGACGACTTGCCGAGGAATTTGACATTGGTGACTTTCCGGAGCACGCCGCTTAGATCAGTCTTATTGGTTTTGAAGAGCTTGGTGACTTCGGAAACTTTGTCTTCGACTACAAAGCGCGTGACGATGTCTAGCACGTTTTTGGTGCGTGTGTCCTGGGCGTAGGTCTCAGCTTCTTTTTTGAAAGCACTCAGACGTTCGGTGCTGCGCTTCCAATGTTCGGCTGTGTCGCTGCTGATAATCATGTCCTTGGCGGCTTGCTGCAAGTCGCGCTCGATAACACCAGGATCGGCCAGAACGGCATCATATAAAACCCCTTTAGGGTCGGAGTTGATGCCAATGGAAAACCGGGCCATGAACGGGTTGGTAATATCGCTCTTTAGCAAACTGTTTTTGCGCAACAGCCCATAAAAGAATTGCGCTTCGACGCCGGAGAGCTTTTCTAGGCGTTGGGATAATACCAGATATTCTATCTTGACGGCTGCCGTATCAGATTCCCGGGCGAGCAGCGTAATGTCGTGGTGTTGATCGTCTTCTTGCAAGTTGGCAACTGCTACTTCGCCCGCCTGGGCGGCGACTGCGGCGCTCAAGTCTTCGTATTCGATTACTTCGGACTGGAGGGGTTTATCCAGGGTGATGTTGATCTCTTCGCGTCCAGCGGCATGGAACCGCATTTCATCGGGGTCGGAACTAAAAAGGAGTGTCTTTTTAAGAGGCGTGAAAACCTTGACACCAATGTGTAGGGGCTGTTGACCTCTGTCGGCTACTGTTAGGGTTCGCTCTAGTATGTAAGTACCATTTTTGTCTGCGATAGTTTCGCCCAACTGACGTTCGCGGCGCACACCGATGTCATAAGCCCGGACTATCAAGCCTTTGGCAGAATCCCCTGCCTTGGTAGTGATTTTTCCATAAATTGTTTTGGTCTGTTCCATCAGTATCCCCCTTACTTGTTATTAGGCTCTGATGAATTTATAAAATCTATCAGTGCTTTTCTGTCTGCGTCGGTAGTTTCGCCGAATAGTGATTTGTCGAACTTAAATTCCTTTTCCCGGTCATACTGGGCGCGTAGCGAGTCGTCACCGTGGCACAGGGCGCAGAATGGATTCCGGCCTTCTTTCACCTTTTGCTCGACCCAGCCGGGAGGAGTTGCAAAGTGTGAGGCGTCCATGGCTGCTCGGTTCAGCGCTACCCCTGTTCTTATGATAGCGATTGGTGGGTAGAGACTGGCGACATCTAGTGCCACTCCTCCAGCAACCTCCAGAGGGCCTCCGCCTTCTATGACCGCCTCGGTGGTATCGGCCGCAGGATTCAGCGACTGCCCCGCAGCCTTGGCGTCACCCGTGAACAGCAGGATTCCTCCGGCTACGAGGAGTGCGCCTAGTAGCCCCTTGCCTCTTACTTTTGGTGTCTTCACGTGCGGCGATTTTACATGCGGTGTCTTAACGTGCGGTTCCGTGACGTGTGGCGCTTTAACATCGGCATCGGGCAGTTTGGTTGGTTGTGTTCTGGTGCCACCGCTGGTGTCAACTGGTGTTTTTTCGCTTTTGACCACCGTGCCCTGGTTGTCAGTTGTGATGGTTTGTTTGTGACCTTTTGTTCGGTTTATCACCTCCGTCACGTGCAGTTTTTGGAAGTCAAACTTACCCTGGGCTACGGTGTGGACGTTGAATACTTTGCCGCCGCCAGAGCCAGTGACCGTTTTGCCAAATTTGCTCGTGCCAAGGGTTTCGTATTTCGCCCCCGACTGAAGCGCCGGCAAATATTCTTTTTGAGCCTTGGTCCACCTAGAGTTGGCTTTGCCTTTCATTTCTACGGGTTCCCATACCCCGGGGTTCTTTTCTACAAAGAAGTCTGCCCGGCCTTCTACCCACTTGCCGTTCACCTCAACCCTGAAGGGGACTTCTTTTTTGAAGTTCACGCCTTGCTCGGTCAAAAAGTCAGCAAACATCCTAGAGGCTTTTTGTTCGTCAGATTCGTTGCCGTTGGTGTCGCGCAGTGAGCTGGGGTTGTTCTTGGCATATTTATACAGGTTTAGTCCGTCGTCAATGCTGGATGGGTCAGTACTGAGCCATCGCCCCAGCCAGCAGATGTAATAGCGAGCGGCGTGATATTCTAGGCCGGTTTCTTGGTCGCGTTCACGGCCCACGTAGCGGTAGCGCTTGGCAGCAGCACGGACGGCCTTGTTGGTTACTTGGTAAGCAGTGGTGCCAAAGGGGTGATACTCTTCGTAAGATATCGTTTGGGCATTTTCGTCTACCTCTAAGTTAACGGAACCCAAGTGATTCGCCAGTTGGTATCGCAGCAGCCGGGGCTCGGTGTCGTCATCTATTTCGTTCCTGGTTTCCATGAGGGCAATGCGGCCGGTTTCATCAACAATAGATAAGCTATGGCGTACCAGTCCAGCGTGCTCGCCGCTGTGTTTTTGGTAGCGTTCGTAGGTGCCTAGGTATATCCGTTCTTCTTTTTTGCCCGGCGTTTCACCGGCTGGTGCGGCATTCTCGGTAATCTTGCGGAGCCGCTCGCCGTCCGAACCGTATTGGTAGTAGGTGGTCTCGGGTGTACCTGACCCAGCTTTTTGCCTGATGGTCCGGACTAGTTTTTCTTTAAAGTTCCAGCCCAATTCCTCCAGGTGTGGCATCTCGGTTATAAAGCCGTGTTTGGCATGGTGCTGGTAGGCATAGGTTTGGGCGCCAATCTTCGTAGACTGCAAGCGGTTGGTGGTGGCCTGGTAGGTGTAGTCACGCGTCCAGTCGTTGCCGCTGGCCTTGTGGATGAGGCTCATGATGTTGCCCACCGAATCATACAAATACTGCTGCACATAATTGCGCGTCAGCGCTGGGTCGCCGGCAGCTTGCTGGTGGGAGTAGCTTTGGTCGTTCCAGTTATCCTCGGGTCCAAAAGCCAGTCCCGCATTGTTTTCTCGCCCAGTTGCTTCAGTGAGCTGGTAGATTGCATCGTACTTATATGTCGTGAGGCCGGTGATCATTTGATTGTTAAAAAATTGGAGTGGGATGGCGTCATCTTGGATGTGTGTGACGTTGCCGGTGGCATCGAAAGTAAAGTGCAGATCCTGAAGTACTTTGTTTGCGGCTGTCCGACTGGTCACGTGGATTAAGGCAAAGGTGCGACTGTCGTAGCGGTAGCTTGTGGTAATGCCATTGCCCAGGAGCATAGCGGTGCGTTGGCCTTTTTCGTTGTAGTCGATATTTTCTATGATGGTTTCGGTGAGTGCGTCCCGAGTGACCGTTTTGGCTTCGACAAGCGTTGCGGCATTGAACGTGGTGCGTTCGATCGAGCCGTCCGGTGCGGTTGTTTCGACGACACGGCCCAGGGCGTTATAGACCATTTTGCTTTCAAAGATCTCCGGCTCCAAGCCGGTGGCCAGATTGGCGTCCGTCCAGTTGGGGACGGATGTATAGTCAGCAAATAGTCGGCGTTGGTTCACGAGCGGCTGACCCATAAAGTCGTATTTTACGGCCTCGACTACACCAGCGGTGTCAAAGTATCGGGTTACCTGGCCGCGTAGATTTTTGGCCTTGGCGTTAGCTTCGCCCTCTCCATAGAAAATGCGGTCAGAGATGTTGTTCAGTGGAGTGGGTCTGTCGCCACCTATCACCCGCGTCCCCGTGGGACGGCCCAAGATATCGTAGTCGTATTGAAACTCATGATCACGCTCGTCCCAGGTGCGTAGCGCTTCACCTACTACATTCGTGAGCAGCCAGCGCTTGCCGTTGTCCATGCTGTCCTGGTAGACGCCTCTCCCGAGCAGGTCGTAACTGTAGGTTATGACTTTGTTGTGCCGCGCATCGACAACTGCACGCAAGTTACCCTCGATGTCTAAGGTTGCATGCGAGTAGTAAAACTCATCCAGCCCATTGACCCGGTTGTGCTGAACCTGCAGAATCGGACGACCGAGGCCGTCAAAATGCTGGACGGACGGTGTGTTGTGATAGTCTTCGGAGGCGAGCGCTGCAAGCTTTTCCTTTAACGGGTCCTTGCCCTCGGCGATTAACTGGGCATTGATAAGAGAATTGACCCGGTTATCGTGCCAGCTAGAATCATTTGCTGTATCGCCTTGGTCATACAGCCGCTGCAGCCAGGAGGTAAATTCGGTCTTGCTAAGCGTTCCGTCTGGCAGTTCCATCTTGACCTCTCGGCCCACGGCGTCGTAGTAGAACAACGATGTGACGCCTGTTTCTACCAAAGCTTTGTTGTCTTCATACTTATGAGTGGTAGAGAAAAACGGTTGGTACTGTTTGACGGGATTGCCCTTGTTGTTGACAACGGTGCGGCCGGTGCCCACCCAGCGTAGCTGGGGGGTGGTGTCTACCTCGATCACCGTGTAAGTGTCGTCAGGGTTAAGCGTTAGCTGCTTGGCTTTGCCGGGCTCGGCCTGGGCTTTCTTCATGACCACTTGGCCAAGGCCCCCGGAATATTCAAAACTGATTTGTACGGGCGAATTAGGATTGTCTGTGAAATGCTGTTCGCGGACGATAGATGCAGCCACCACTGGTTTGCCGGATGTCTGGTAGACGTCAAAGTCGTAAACGACACGTATGCTAGCGTGACCCAACAAATCTTTGCCTTTGGCTGTCAGGTCTGCCGAGCTGGCGGCGGCAAAAAAGGCGGCTATTTTGGCTGACTCGGCGGCGGTTGTAAATTCATCTTGGCCGGTCAGGTCGTCTGCCTCGGTGCCTTTGCCAAGTATCGCCATGACCTTGACCAGGCCCAGTTCGTCGGACAGCGCCTCTGAAATGTTGTCGTTGATATCGCGCATGCGCTCGGGTACGAGTGTTCGGAAGTTGAACTTGTCCGTAGACGTTTTGTTGCCCAAGGCGTCCTCGGTCGACTCTATGAACATACAGAAATTGCCTAGGTAGGTTACTTTGGTCACGGCGCCAACCGGGCTGGTATATCTAACGGGCATAAAGAAACGATTGGCTGCATCGGTGACGGACTCGCCTGCTGTTATATATTGAGCTGTGCCGGAACGAACCCACCAGTTGGCGTCGCCCTCGCTGTGGGTGAACTTCCCTTGTAGCATATGTGTGCCCGTGGCTTTCGTGCCAAAGATGTCAGTGAGTAGCTCTGGGGTGTAGGCCAGTTGGAAAGACTCGAACGGCAAGCCGCGTGACTCTAGCTGGTGCAACGGCGAAGCCCCGCTGAGATTGTCTTTGTAGTAAGTCATGCGGCTGTGTTCGATCAAACGTTTCTGTGGTGTGCCGGCCGGCGGGTTGTTGTCTTTCTGGTGATATGGCACATCGGTTGCGTTGGTGAGGATGTTTTCAAAATCAGCCAGGACGTAGTAGTCGCCCGTCTTGGCAATGCCTCTGAGTTCAAAGTTTTTTTCTTCGGACGGCAGGCGCAAGCGGTAGTTGTTTGCGCTGGTGACGTCATTGGTGAAAAGGTTTTGTTTATAGGAGATAGACGAGCGGGCTTGGGCGGCCAAAGTTTCGGCAGGCAGTGTCGGGTCGGCAAGCTGCCTGGCGTACACCACGCTGGCGGATTCTAGTATGTTGCCGTATTCGTCTAATTTGGTGGTCAGGGTGTGGGCTATGCGAGGGTCGGCGACGATGCGCTCGTAACTATAGGTGATCGACTCGCTCGCTTTGACGACAAAGACGGCGTATTTGTTCTGGCCTTTTGGCTGCAAAAGTTCGATAGCGCAGTTGCTGGAATTGACCGAATAGGGCGTCAGCTGTGTCTGGAGCTGCTGGGGGGTAGCGCCGATCAGTGGCGCGTCATGGGCAAATACTTCCGAGCGCAGGGCCATGCCCTTGCAGGCTCGTAGCGCTTGCTGCCACTGCTCGCCACCCAGGTGATCCAGCAGCGTGGGGTCGATGCCTGGCGCAGCGACCAGCTGAGCGTCCGGCAGCTCATGTTCGTTGTGTGTCACGACAAAGCCCTGGCGCGCCATCTCCTCGTACCAATAATCGTTGGCAAACTGAGCCAATATTTTGTCCTGACGCAAAAACGCACCGGTATGAAACCAAGACTTTTTGACCACTGGCTCTTGGTGCAAATCCTGTTCTACCACGTTACTGCTGTCGCCTTTGACCCAGTGATCAAAGTCCTCGGCATCGGTTTGTTCTACCATGCCAAAACCACGAAACTCGCGCTCTGGGTGGTCGTAGTAGCCGTGATGGTATTTGTAACTGCTTACAAAGCGGTGGCCCGTGATGCGGTCGAGTGTCTCGGTCCTTGACAGACATTGCACTGGAAAGTGAAGCTTGGTAATCCAGGGGCGTCCAGCCTGTTCGTCTTC
Organism: Verrucomicrobiia bacterium; assembly: GCA_035489575.1. Taxonomy (NCBI): domain Bacteria; kingdom Pseudomonadati; phylum Verrucomicrobiota; class Verrucomicrobiia; species Verrucomicrobiia bacterium. The sequence continues at coordinate 16,801 of DATHJY010000013.1, read as the reverse complement.
CAGATAAAATGCGGTTGACGGTGCATATTCCAGACTGACTTCTTTGCCCACGTTATTTTGGTAGCCAATCATAATATGCGGCTTCTTGCTGTTCATCAGGTCAATGTAGCGCAGTGGACCATGCGCGTCCTTAGTGAGCGGGCTGGACCACACCAGACACATGGTGCCCGTACCCAGCAGGTCGGTCACGGTCACGTCCGCCAGGTCGTGTATTTCTGGGAATGAGTGTATCTCGAACGCGGAGGTCACGAACGAATTGCCGCTGAGGTTCAGCCAGCAAGTAACCTTATTTTGACCAAGGTAGACAATGTCTGTGGTGCCAGAGCCGTCGATGTCAGCGAGCTGTATATAAGTGGGGTTAAAGGCATCGGGTGCGTCAAAAACTGGTGGTTTGTCCATGGCAATCTTGGCGCCAAATTTGCCGTAGCCCAAGTTTGACCAGTAGCACACCTCGCTGGCACGAATGCGGACAATATCGGTCAGGCCATCGCCGTCCATGTCGGCCAGAAAAATCATTTGCTTGCTGTCGGCAAAGACTACGGTTGGCCCTTTTTCTTCGTCAAACGATTTGGGGGACTTGCGGGCTGGCGCATAGCCTCGCCGGCCTTCGGATTCGTACCAGGTAAACACTTCATCTTCGGTGATGAGTAGGTCCGGTTTGCCATCGCCGGTTAGGTCGATCATGCGGGTGTTCTGGTCTTTGAGGTCTCTGTTGGGTAACTGACGGAAAGGCTTGAATGTTTGCCAGCCATGGTCATCATCCAGCTCGTAATAGCCTTTGGGCTGCTCGCTCAGACTGACCAGCTGTTTGCCGCCATCGGCATCTAGGTCAACCAATTGCAGGGTTTGCCCCAGGCCGGTCACGGCTGGTTTTGGCGACACCGCCTTGGCGCGTTCGAACATGCCACCGCCCAGGTTGCGTTTGTAATACCAGGCCTCGACTTGTTCGGTTAATATGCCAGAAAGACCTTCGCCGTAAAGGTCGGTGAATGTGTATGGTGACGATAGTCCAACGGGTGCATTTACTACGTCCTGAGCGGCTACGGTTTTGACCTCTTGGCTCCAGGTGTGCTCTTGGTAGGTGAACTCTAGCGGCGGTAGCTGCTTTTGTGTGTAGGTGCCGTCCAACTGCTTGATATAGCCATGGTTAGAGATGGCGGCTAGGAATGTAAAGCCTTGCTCTGTGGCTAGATCGTACTGGAAGTCGAGCGACCTTACTAACGCCGAACCGCCAGGTAGCTCACTAAAGTAATGGACGAGCAATACGCGCTGGCAGAGCCGCGTGGTGCGGACTTCGAAACCGGGTTTGTGGTCAGAAAAAGCATCTGGCCGATACCCCCAGTCATGTACCTTTTGGTACGGCGCAGTGGTGTCGTATTCGCCGTAGTCGAGTATTGTCTGAAACATGTAGGCCGACGCTGCGGGGAACGGGTCGCCAAAGTTTTTATAGGGCTGCTTGTTGCCATAACGGATACTTTCTAGATACCGGTTGGTGTACGTCAGATTGCCACCTTTGCGTCGGTTGGCATTGTGCGGCAATGTACCCTCAAAGCCGGTATCGTCCTCGGGTTTGTAAAAAGACTGGCTGCAGTTGCCGTGATCGTCAAAGGTAAATTCTGGCAGCCATTCGTAGACCTTGCGCGCATCTGTGGGGTCGGCAATGCGTGAGTTCTCACTCCATCCCAGTAGTGTCGTCACATTGTCTTTGGTGGTGACTCGCCACCTCGTTTCGCCGGTGGTTTTGTGCGTCCAGCGCTCTATCCGAGCAAACAAGCCTTCTGTCCGTGGCCGATAAAATCTGACAGTAAAATTACCGTCGCTCGAGTTTTGTTCTCGGATACTGTAGGTGCCATCTGGGCCTTGGCTAAAGTCACCGCTCTGGTCTTTCTGAAACTCCGGCACCAAATCTTCGGCCCCGGCGAATAAAAAAGTGTCCGAATCTGCAACATCGAGGTACTGCGGCAATTCTTGGCTGGTCTTGCGTTTGATCGATGGCAGGCCCAGGTCCCATCCCAAACCAAACACTCCGTTGCCACCACCAGAGTTGTAGCTAAGCTTCAGGTCCGGTGTGACGCCTCGTGCGGGCGACACTGGTAGCGGCACAGAAAAAGCTGCTGTCCCATTTACTGCATTGACCGAAAATTTTTCGTCTATGCCTTTTATTGCCCCACCACCCTGGGGCAATTTGATTGAAGGAGTCTCTATGGCCCGGGATTCTGTCTTGCCTCCCTGTGTGTTGAACATAGACGCAGATTTTTCCGGATTACTTGCTTGTTCTTTCATGTCTTCTGCATGCCTCGTTCTGGCCTAAAAAATATTGCTCCGCTGCTTGAAGTCGGATGAGATTTGAGCAGATACTAGAATGCAAGTATAAAGACTTGGACCAAATGTGATTGTGAGAAAAATGACATCTTTTCAGGCGAATTATGTATCCTTTAATATATAATTCATAAACTTGCTTGACTGGATGGCAGCAGCGTAAGAAGTCGCCTGAAGGACGTATAACCGTGGAAAAAATTAGGGGCGGTGGCCAAACCGTCTCAGCCAGTCGGTGTGCTCTTCCCATCGTGGTAGGATGCTGGGCTGTATGGGTAACAGGTCAAACGACAACTTGGCGATTCATCGCCCATATCGTCAAAGTACTCCATCTTGATCCGGTAGTATTTCTCTATGACCGAAAAAAGGCCGCTACTCTTGGATTTCACTCATGTATTTTAAGCGTGAGGAATAAGGACGAACAAACTGACAAAGGGTGACACTATGAATTTAGCCTTCTCAGCTCCATTTAAGCTAACAAGGCTAAACTGCCCTAAAGAATCAGACGCACCATAAGTGAAGACAGTATCTAAAACACTATTAGCCGTATACCTACTAATCCTGCTGTGGTTAGTTTTATTCAAGTTTTCGTTGGATTTTGCTGCAATACTGGACCACCAAGCCAGAAGTCTTAACTTGATTCCATTTGCAACTTACTCGTCGGGTAATTTGAGCGAGATGCTCTATAATTTAGTCGTTTTTATTCCCTTTGGCCTGCTGTTGGGCGTCAACCTGAAACAAACTAACTTTTGGGAAAAGCTTTCTTATATATACTTTTTTAGTTTTGCTGCTGAGCTGACGCAATTTATAGTAGCAATCGGAACAACAGACACAACAGATATAATCATGAATACTGCCGGGGGATTTCTGGGGCTCGTACTATATGGATTAAGTAAGTACGTTGACAGCGAAAAGCTAGACCGATTCATCGTTGTAGCCGGTACAATTTTACTCACAGTGCTTGTCTTATTTCGCCTCCTATTCCTTAGAGTAAGGTATTAATGATCCTTGACGTGAATCTGCTACTGCATGTTTTTTAGCGGCAAGTTCTTAGGAATGTCTTTAGGCTGTATGGGTAAACAAGGAGAACTCAGTGGCAGACTTAGATGAAATGAAGCGAAAAGCAAAAGACATGGGCGCAGACGCCAAAGAAACGGTACAGAACGCCGGCAATAAAGTAGAAAACATAAAAGACAAGGCCGGCAATCGACTTGAAGAAGTACGCGATAAAAGCGATCAAGCTGACGCTGACGGGGGCGATACTAAGGTCGAGCAGTAAGGGTATGGCATTGACCACTATTCGTTGATGCAATAGACATCAGGCAGCGAAAAGTCATTAAAGGTAGAAGCATAGCTGGTAGTGTAAGCGCCAGCGGTATGGATAAAAACCCTGTCGCCTATGCGTAAGTTGTCTGACAGTTCAATATCAAGCAGTATCGTATCCTGGCTGTCGCAAGTTGGCCCGGTCAGATGGCACAGACTCTTATTGGGGCTGTTTCTGGAGTCGCTCAGCGGAAATATCAGAGTGTTTTGTGTCTCTAGGGCTTCCATCATGCCGTTAAAGGCGCCCACGTCTAGGTGGATCCACCGCTTGTCACAACGTGTCGCTACGCCAATGACGGTCGCGACCATTACCCCAGCGTCGCCTACCATACCACGGCCTGGCTCGATAACGATTTGGACGTCGTAAGGTACGTGCTGAGCCAGCGCGGCTTTGATATTGCGTGCAAATGTCTTCATGCTAGGCACTTTGACGCCGTAGTTAGCCGGGAAACCACCGCCTAGGTCCAGCATTTCGATTGTAATCCCTATCTTTTGTAGTTGCCGCATGAGATCGCTTGCATTGGCAATGGCCGCATCCCAGGCGTTGGCTTTGTGCATGAGCGACCCTACGTGGAAGGCGATGCCGTAAGGCTTGAGGCCAACACGCTTAGCATATTTCATGAGTCGTAGCGCCTCGGAGTTGCCTATTCCAAACTTGCCTTCGCAAGGCACCAGACTATCGGCTGCCACAGTCTGAATCCGCACGAATACCGCAGCGCCCGGTGCTTGCTGGGTAATCTTATCTAGTTCGGCCTGACTGTCAAAGCTGAAGCGGTGCAGCCCTCTGTCATGCGCCCGATCGATATGCGACGGCACCTTAACTGGGTTGCTAAACAGGACATCAGCCGGCACCACACCTTCGGCTATAAGCCGCTCGAGTTCGTTGTAGGAAGCAATCTCGAACTTGCACCCCAATGTATGAAGGCGTCGGAGAATACGGGCGTCAGGATTGCATTTGACGGCATAGTGAATGTCCACATCCGGTAGCAGATCCGCAAAAACACGGTAGGCTTTCTCTACCCTGTCTAGGTCTAGCATTAGAAAGGGTGTGGGGTAGTCATGGGACTTGATGGCTTGCGGGCTAAAGGTATCGGTCATGGCTTAGACTCTTTCTGGTGATTTATTTTCTGGGGAGGAACTTTTTGCGGACCTCATACCCAATAATGGCAAAGGTATAAAACACCAGGTCGGCAACCAGCTTGGCTGCAATAAGCGCCACGGCCTTGTGGTTACTAAATGTTGTGGGCAATAAATAGAACAGGCCGGGGCGAACAACAAAGCTATCTAAAATCTCGGCTGTGCCAAATTCGACCAGCATGTCCCGGATAGTGTGCACGCCGGTCAGCCATAGACGCTTCAAACGCGCGTGATGATGATGACTCTGCCAATACCGCAGCACCTCTCGTAATGAAATAACCCCATAATATCCAACGTTTTCGCCAATGGTGCCACAAACAGCTGCCACGGCCAGAGAACCAGTAGTCTGGTAGGCTATCCAAAAGCCGCCAAGGGCCGTGATAGTACCAGTTATTTCGGCTGGCAAATATCTAGCAAGCCACTCGCGTACCTTATCCCACGCATCTTGGCGAGATATTTTCATGTCAGAAACTTCCTTTTGTTATGGTTTTGCTCGAGTCTTGCACTATGCGCCAATCCGCCTGATTTTTCGGCTACAGCTACAATACTCCCGGGGTCCGGAAATGATTATTAAAAACGCCCCCTTAAAGGGGATAAGGCACTTCTAGCGCCGGGCTGCGAAGCCCTGGCACTGACTTGCCCTTACTATTACCGGGTCATTGTAGCGCCCCGCGGACTCCTGGCCTAGTCTGGACATTCCTTGTAGTTGTGTCTTGGCAGAGTGCCCGATTTTTGAAGCATGGCTGCCTGGGATAAGGATATCTTCATACTGCTTTGATGGATTCTCTTATATCATAGTGACATGAATCCTAAAGACCGAGCTTCAGAACAGATAGGGATAACACGTCTGTATCTCGGTGTGCTAGATATGAATACATGCACGCGCCCTTACTTTATTGGACCGAATTGTTTGTGATGAGATTCGGTTAATCAGTTATGTCTATATAGTGGAGGTAGGCATGGCTGGATCAATAAATTGAAATAAGTTTGGCTGGGGATTTGCTCCCTAGTCCCCAGACTTTTACAAATTTAGTTATGGGTTATATAAAGTCGCCAGTATGTTCTGATGCGTTGTTTGTTCAGGCTGTGAATGAGCGTTGCCAAAAATCCGGTAGGGTTATGGATAGTCGCATAGGCGCTTGCGCGCAGTTCCTTGCCCACATTGCCGAGCCAAGTTCTTTTGTCTCTGGCATGGTATGCCTCATGAATGAGTATGTGGGCTTCGACCTTAGGTGGGAGATGAAGGCGAACATATATCTCCCGTTTGTAGGTGTAGCCGAACAAGCTATAGCCTGCCTTCTGAAAGTTCTCATCACTATAGTAATGAACCCAGTAATGTTTTCCGCCGATCAAGCGTCTCACCCGCTTAATAGGCTTAGTAGTGTCTGCAATAATGCTGAGTTTACTCATGCTCTAGGGTATTTTAGACCAGACTGGACAATGGGACGAGAGGTTTCGAGCTCCAGGTGCTAGTGGCTGGGTAGAGTAACCCCAGCTTGTTTGGCTGCTTCAACTAACTCTGCATGAAACTTTAGTATCTTTTTTCTCAAGACTTAATCTTTGAAGGCTTTCATTATTTGGGTTCGGCGAGCATGTCGTATATTTCTTTGATATCGTTTCCAAGAGCACTTAGCTCGCCCTTAATTGGATTAACTGTTTCTTCAACAATTTTGCGTATTTCTTGTAGGTCTACATGCGTCAAGCTCATAAACCCAGTATATCAAAACAAAAAGACTCAATTTGAGAAGTCCTTATGTGTTTATGCTTGGCTGGAGACATGTAACTTATTCCAAACTTTTTAAAGTGCCTTGATGCCTATATCAATCTGTATGATTGCATAATTCTCGGGGTGGGTTTAGGCAAAAAGTAGAATGCGGGCTTCTCTGAGGCGTTGTGTGGTGGTGGTTCGGAGAAGCCCGAAGAACAAACCACCAAATGCCCGGCGGGTCCTGGCTACGGCTTGTGGCCAGGACCCGCCCAGGCGGCGACCACGAAGGTCACCTGCTACATGCGACTACGCCACGCACTTCGCCCAGACCCCGTTGAGGTCCGGAAGCGAGTCCAGTGTGGCAGCGCTCTGCTCGCCATGGTCGGGAATGCCCTGGAACCGTAGACACCAGAACACGTCGATGTTCTGGATCCACCGCCGGAGGCAGTCCTCACCGACGTACCAGGAGGTGTTCTGCCCCCCGGACGAGTTGTGGTACTGCACAATGGAGTTCTGAAACCCCGAAGCGACACAGGTCGCCGACGGCGGTGTGCACAGCGGCGTGCTCGAGCTCCAGGTGACCCCATCGAACGGGGTCTCGGCGGCGTAGCCGGTAATACCCGCCCACGTGATCCGCAGGTACGTGGTGTCGCCACCGCTGTCCTGCACCTGGCACGTTGCCGTCACGCCGGCCTGGGTGTCGTAGTACCCCGTCTTGGGGTACCCCCCAGGGCCGGCGTAGATGCCGGAGTATCGCGGGGGTGATGCCCCAGCGGTACCAGCCGTGAGCACGCTCACGCCCACCAGCGCCACCAGCAGGACCGCGATTGCTGCGGCTCCTCTTCGAAGTGTTGACAAAACAGTCTCCTCTTCTGAGCGACACGCGCCATGCAGCACATGTCTGCGGATGCGTCGTCATGGTGACTTCGCCCGCATAGTATATCCATCGGTCGCGTATCAGTCTACGGGATTTAAAATGACTTTATGACTCTGTTTTTCGGCCTATTCCAAGGAATTTTTTAGAGTTGCCGAAAATAAAGCTACTACCTAAAGCCCTTCTAACTCACAGGGTTATCTATACCGACATCTGGTCAGAGGATGTCAGGGACGAGAGCCAGCAATCGTTATTTCTTATGGCGGGCCAACCTCACACGCAAACCAGGAAACGTCCCATTGTAGAGCCAGAACAAGCACAAATTATCATAGGGCAATTCGCCGATGCTGGTCTAGTAACGGCGACGTAGGGTTGGGGCTGTCAAAGATCTTCATGCGCTTTGCATCGCCAGCTTGCAGGCATAAAAGATTTGAACCCGTGCAGCAGATACGAAATACAAATCAAAAAAAGATACTCAAATTCGAACGTCCTCTCACCTGTTATCCAAACCTGGGTGGGACTCACCCCAGATGGTATTACCGGGTATTGCACCTGGCAAGCAATCGATGCGATTTGCAATGATAGCCCCATTATCTGGCGCATATGCAATGATGCGTGGTAATTTTAGATGATGTAATAATCTAGGAACACTAACACTCCAGCAGAAACTGAGCCAAACTGGCTCGGTTTCTGCTGGCGTTGTAGCCGGGTTCGCAGCTACACCGACCACAAGAAGAGACAGCTTCAAATGAAGAGCGTGCCAGCCGAGAATATCAGGATGGGCCTCTTACTCTAAGACTCCTCGGCTATTCTTATAAGTTCGTCTGCAACCGCCTCTGTAATGCGAAAACCTAGAAAATTCTCTAACTCGCCGTACTGCCCGTTGGGGTTGCATTCCAGAAAGGTAACTGTGCCGTCATGATCTTCTACAAAATCAAATGCGCCGTACCTTAAATTAAAATGTTTCAGATAATTAAAACATGCCCTCTGTAGAGTTTTGGGAAAGTGTGATTTTTCAAATCTTACTGAATCATCGGCTTTTAGCATATGCCAACGCCAATCGTCTTTTGCCTTATCTGCTGTGTAGATTGCTCCCGCAAACAGGTGATCTCCCACCACTATCACTCTCCATTCGCGTGCTTTGGTCAGATGTTGCTGCCAGAGTCCGGGAAAGGGATTGCTTTTCTTTGGTAGCGACTGCGGATTTTTATACGGTGTGGTAGCTATCACTTGCCGGGCACGGCTATTTTCTAATTGGCATATGGGTAGTTTAAAGACGACTGATTCAGGCAGCTCATCCTCTATAGCAGTCCAGTGGTTGGCTATAATAGTTTTAGGAATAACAAATCCCACCTGCTTGGCCACTTTTAGCTGGGATAGCTTATGTTCTGCTGTAGCGATTCGTTGGTAGGAGTTTAGCCATCTCTCTTCTGGAATCTCTTGCCACAATGAATTTTGGATAAGGCGCTGGTTGCGTTCGAGTGAATCACGATACTTTACCAGCCAATATTCATACCCACGCGGACGCCGATACCAAGCTGCCCTAACTTGATCTAGCTTAAGAGCAGTGCCGTTATATTTGACACGCAAAATGCCATCCTCTCCTACAGAAATATGCAAAGGTGTGCTTCCGTCTGCCACCTTGTCTGCTTCAAATGTCACTATCTTGTAGTCCGGGGTACGCCTTTTAAGGGCGTTGGCTACTAGCTTGCAGTTTGGGTCCAGCGAGTCAGCTGCGAATAAGATGCACTTTTTAGCCATTTTGCTTAATCTGCGTCATTGCTCCAAGAGTCGGCATAACTGCTGCCGTTGGGATCTGGAGTCATAGATGGTGTCGGACTGGCAGTCGGGTCAGCGTCTATAATAGGTCGTGTAGGCAGATCCCCTATGAATGATTCAGGAGATTGTCTGGCAAGATACTCTGCGAGTGGCTCGGTTGTATTAACCTGGCTTGTAAGTAAAGCCTCTTTTTCAAGAAAGCTTTCAAGAAACGCCTCAACTTCGTCGGCTACTGTGCCGAATCCCAGTGGCTCATTAGGCCCATCAAAGCCTGGAGCTTCTGCTGGTGCTGGAGCTTCTAAAGACATGTTTTTATATCCCTTTAAGTCTGTAATCATAGCATATTCGCTAATCGATCACACGATTGATATCAAACAGTATGTGAATACAAAAGCTCAGACCTACTGGACTCTTTGTATGGCTGGGGCGGCAGGATTCGAATTTGCTACTTCTGTATTTAAGAAAGAAGGCGCACAATTCTTTTGAACATTTTCTCTAGGCCGCCTAAGTCCATATCTTCTGCCCCCAGCCGGGACGCTTCGTCATTTTCATCGCCCACCACTAGATCCCAGGCTATTTCGTACCCTGCGTCTTTTGCTACCCTGTTCCAGAATGTGCGTTGTGCACGGCCATTGCCCTCGCGAAACGGATGAATGTAGTTGAGCTGGTCATAGAAATACGCAAGCCGCTGCGTGAACTGCGGCTGTGCGAGTCCTTTTAGGGAGTCTTCTTTGACAAGTTCCGTAAAAACGAAGGTAGCGGCATGATTTATCCTAGAGACTGGCAAGAAGTATTCTGCGCTCTCATCGTCTTTCTTGATATCTACGGTTCTGATCTTTCCGGCCCAGTCGTAAACACCTTTGAACAACTGTTTGTGGAGGAGTAGTAGCTCAGCCAAGTCATTGGTTCGAGGAACGTCTATTGCTTCAATCTCTAACTCGTTAGCGAAAACAATCTGTGGTTCAAGCTCTCGGAGTTCTTTAGAGGATTTTGCGCCGAGTAGATTTCTTAGGTCTCCGATTGTCTCATTGAAATACGGGTCGACATGACCCATCTAGTGGCTCCCATAGCGTGCCCTTATTTTAGATGCTGCAGCTTTAGCCGAAGCCTTGCCCGTTACATACTTTTTGGCAATCGCGCGCGACTCCCGGGATACTTTCAGCCCTTCAAGCTTTTGATTAGCAATGGCTCGTTTGACTGTTCTTTCTCTTTTTTTCATGGGCGAATTCATACTTACATTATATCAGAATGACATGCGTGAAAGAGCATTACTTTGGCTGCGGTAATTAGTTTCCAGGCCCTATAATTTTACCGGCAACAACTGCAACTGCTAAATCAACACTCTTGTCAGCTATGTAACCAAAAACTTTTTTGATCTCTGACTTATCTTTTTGCTCGAGCGCTTCTACCAGCGCTTCTACCAACTTCCTGGTTTCATCATCGATGGTTGTAGGTTTTGCTGCTCCGATACCTATACCGTTGCCCCTGTTGTTGCTGGCGATTACACCTTCAATACGTCCACCTGACTGGCCGCTGATATGAACACCGTCTTTACCATTGTTACTGTAATTTCCTCCGATAATTTCAAAACTCATGAACTCTCCTCTTAATAAACGTGGCTGGGAATAGTGAACTTATTCCAAACCTTTTATAGGGGTGGCGAACGATGAGTAATATCCCTGAGGAATCCTACCTAGAACTCAAAAAGATTCTAGAAAAACAAAATCATACAATCTACAACATGGAAGAAATCCGGGAGATTGGTGATGATCTCATAGAGCTTTTTTTACTGCTCGCAGAGGATGAAGAGGAATATCAGATTTGATGGTCTAACGATAGCCCTGAACTTTCTTTTATGTCTTGGAGGGTTCGGTACGGTTTAAAGTCGCCAACTTTATCTTTGAAGTGCATCTTTCCACTAATTACTTTTACTTCGTTCAATACCTCTGGTTTGCCGGTTCTGAGATCTATACGGCCGACAGTACCCGAAGAGATCATAACTGAGGTTGGGGTGACAAGTATCGGGATGACATTGCCACCCACATTGTTATAACCTCTTTCTTTGATAGTGCCATTAATAAAGGCTATGAAATGAATTCCATCAATTTGGATTATCGTTTCTCCTTTCTGATTGCTTACATCACGAAAGAATATGTCTGAAATTCTGTCGATAGGAAGTTCAAGCCTGCGGACTGCAGTATCTGCACCGTAAATTAACGCTTCAAATGTGTCGGCTTCGGTTGTGACAACTTCTATGCCGTCGCCTTGTATTTTTACCTCATAGGCTGTGAGTTCTGAACGAGGTAGTCCTACGGTGACACGTGTGCCCTTGCCCACTTGCTTGCCCAGTATCTCTGCCATAGTCATTGTATAACTCATGCCCTTGATGATCTCTTTATCAATCGACTGATGGACGGTAATGCCCTCGTCACGTCTCTTAACGCCTGCGGCCATTACTTCACCAATTTTTGCAGCATCAAACGTATCTTTTTCGGAGCTTCTATAACCTGCCAGCATGATGACGCAGCTTGCGTAGTTTCCCGTTGTAGTGTTAAAACGCTTGGCAACACTTTTTAGCTTAGTATCAAATACCTGCTTCACTTTTTCGTAAGTTGGGTCCGGCCCTGCGAGCTGGCGGAGCTCCTCGCATACGAATGCGGCCATTAGTGCATTTCCCGCAACAACGCATGCATCTTGTTTGCCAAAGCCTGTCCACTTTGAGACATCGTCTTTAGAATTGCCTGTAACTACATTAGTGACTCTCGAATCAGCAGCAAGGTAACTTTTGCCAATACCTCTTAGCCCGACTATCAAGGTCATGATGGATCTTTGCTGATAGTATGAATTTGCGGTAGATTAAAATCTTTAGTGAGGTATTTCGCAAACTGCCAACCCAGGGGGGATATAAAAACGTATAGGAAGCCTGGGTCGGTAGATTCGCGTACTTGAGGCCCATTTTGTAGTCTGTCTTCCATTAGCAATCCAAAATAAATCAGTCTACTTACATTAAAGGGGTGCTCAGTTAGCTTGAAACCCCTTTCTCTTTCTGGGGGCCTTAGTTCTTTGTGTTGCTCTGCCTGGGTTAAAGCCAGCTTAAATAGACTTATATCGCCAAAACGTAGCCTGCTCACTAAATCCGTCATCTCTTCTAAAGGGAATTCATTCAAGCTGGGAGCTTTTGCGAAACCCTTGAAGACTCGTCTCATTATTAGTAGTTTTTCCTCGTTTCGTTCACGGATATATGTTTCGATAAAAAGGACCATTCCATCCTGGAACTGCTCGTTTGCAAGCAAATCCGCCGTAAATAGTTCGGGGTCCGCCCTTACTTCGTTTAGAATTTCTTCAACTCGACCAATGCGCCGTACTAGGGCGGGTCCAAAAAGTGCTGCCGCAACACCTACGATGCCACCTAGTGCAGGGTGAATTGCTCCTGCGGTTGCGACAGTGCCCTGGATAGTCTGCTCAACATGTATTTGCTTGGGTTTTCTCATATCGAAACCGAGTTTAAAAGATGTAGTATAAAATTGACTTTTGTGCAAAATTTGGCTGGGGCGGCAGGATTCGAACCTGCGAATGCCAGTACCAAAAACTGGTGCCTTACCACTTGGCCACGCCCCATTGTCATGTGTAATCATAGTTTGTTAAGTGTGCGTCTGCAAAAACCAGTGCTTTGGCACGTTCCGCGCCCCCGACATTGACTTACTTGAAACAAGTTTCAAATCAGTCAAGGTCCTTGAGAACAGCCACGGGCTGTTCTCACACTTGGCCACGCCCCATCGGTGTATGATTACCTGTAAATTTTACAAGATAGTCACCTTTTCTTCAATAAGGGGTGGATATAGGACATTTAACTTGCCTAAACGCCGCTTTGTACCGTAAAGTTTTTTTAGACATGGCACGTCCCCCAAAAAATCCGGCTGACTTTATCGTACCTATGAACATCAATGGCATGCAGGGCCGCATGATGCGTATGCCTGCACCCAAAAACAAAACGCGCGAGCTGCTGTTTATATACGGCCACCACTCTAGCCTGGAGCGGTGGTGGGGGCTGATCCAAGACCTCAACCAGTACGGTGCCATCACTATGCCGGACTTGCCTGGCTTTGGTGGCATGGAGAGTTTGTACAGGATTGGTGAAAAGCCAGATATTGATACCATGGCTGATTATCTGGCAACTTTTATAAAACTGCGGTATCGTCGCCGGCGGGTGACTATTTTTGGATTGTCGTTTGGGTTTGTGGTGGTTACCCGCATGTTGCAGCGCTACCCTGACCTGGCCAAGCGGGTGGATATGCTGGTGAGCGTGGTGGGCTTTTCGCACCGCGACGATTTCAAGATTAGCCGCTGGCGTATAGCTACTGGCCGCACGACCGCACGTTTTCTGTCGCACCGGTTGCCGGCGCTGTTTTTCAGAAACGTCTGCCTGCACCCAATGGTGCTGAAGGCGGTGTATGCTCGTACGGGTGGTGCCCGCGAAAAGTTCGAATCGCTACAGGGCGACGATTTCCGCGAAACCATGGATTTCGAGATATTTCTGTGGCACGCCAACGACGTGCGCACGCACATGCGCACCCTGACAGAAATGCTAAAGATAGATAACTGCCAAAAACAGATCGATATGCCTGTCTGGCATGTGGCGGTAGACGCCGACAGGTACTTTGACAACAATATGGTCGAGCAACACATGCGGGTCATATTCACTGACTTTTATATGATGCGGTCCAAGATGAGCAACCATGCCCCCAGTGTTATCGCAGACAAAAAAGCGGCGGCAGCTATCATCCCGCCTGCCCTGCGCAAGGCTCTGAGGTCTTGAATGCCTACCCCTGTTAATGGCCTGCTTTTGCCGTTTGGTTTGGTATAATACCTAGAATTATGAGAATCGGGCTCGTGTGTCCTTACAATATCTGCTCTGGAGGTGGTGTCCAGGAGTCGGTGCTGGCTATGCAGTCTGAGCTGAAGAAACGTGGCCACACGGCTTATATCATCACTCCCCTCTCGCGCGAGCCATGTGGCAAGGACCACGTAGACACTTTGTTTATTGGCACCGGTACTGACCTGAAATACCCTTTTCATACCACGGCCCAGGTGTCCGCTAGTACCAACCCAGAAGAGATCGACGACATTCTGCGCCAGCACGACTTTGATATCCTGCATTTCCACGAGCCATGGGTGCCTATGCTGTCCAGGCAGGTGCTGGGCAAGAGCCGCAGTATCAACGTGGCTACCTTTCACGCCAAACTGCCAGACACGGTGGTGACGCGCACCATCGAAAAAGTGATCACACCCTACACCAAGTCCATTCTGAAAGATCTAGACAGCCTGACGGCGGTGTCTGATGCAGCTGCCATGTATGTGCGCTCTTTGACACATCAGCCGGTAGAGATTATTCCCAATGGTATAGACCTAGCCAAATACCATCCGCACCGGGCGCGGCCCGAGCCCGCGGATGGCAAAATGATCTTGTACATTGGCCGTCTAGAAAAACGCAAAGGTGTCAACTACTTGCTGGATGCTTTTGCCAAGCTGGACGACCCTACGGTGCGGCTGGTTGTTGCGGGCACCGGACCGGACCGTGAAAAGCTAGAGTCTTACATAAAAGAACACCACATATCCCGTGTAGAATTTTTGGGTTTTGTGACAGAGCAAAAAAAGCTGGAGCTGCTGCACCAGACTGACCTGTTTTGTTCGCCGGCTATTTACGGTGAGAGCTTTGGTATTGTGTTGCTAGAGGCTATGGCAACCGGTGCTGTGGCGGTGGCTGCCAACAACCCTGGCTATGTGTCGGTTATGAAAGACCGCGGCATGATGTCTTTGGTCAACCCGCGCGATACGGACGAATTTGCCCGGCGGCTGCAGCTGCTGTTATACGACGAAGGCCTGGCAAAGCTGTGGCGAGCATGGGCAAAAGACTACGTGCAACAGTTTGACTATACAAACGTCGTAGACCGCTACGAAAAACTGTATAAAGAGTTGTTGAAGAAAAAGTAATCACTGATTTCGAGCGGTTGGCTCAAAAGCACTGATTGCTGGGCTGCCTCGTATTCTTTGTGTACACCACTCCCGGAGGAATGGGTCAAAGTTAGAGGCAGCCCGTAGGGGTTCAGTCGGGGGGCACCCTCAGGACGACGTCCTGCAGCTGGCAGAAGTAGATGACCTCCGGGTAGTGGAGGATCACTTCGTCGTCCGGTCGGACGAAGATCATGCGGTCGGGGGTGTCCACGCTGTAGACCTGCATGTCGGCCAGGGTCAGCTCGGTGCCGATGACTTGGTCGCCGTCACGCCAGTACTTGGCAGGCAGCTCGCAGCCATCGATGACCGCCGTGAACTCGTCGGAGTTGGGGTGGATGTCTACAGCCGTGTAGTCGTAGAACTCGGCGTGTTGCACCACGGTGGCTCGCTCGTGCGAGTTGCGGTTGCGACTGGACTGGCCACTGAGGGGCAGACATAGGCCGAAGAGCAGCAGAAAGAACACTGCCGAGATGCCCAGGTCTGCAATGCGGCGGGTGGATCGCGAGAGCTCGTTCTTGTAGCTGGGGTCGAGCACCTTCTCGGGGTTGCGTCGCGCATCGCGCATGCAGAGTTGGTAGCTCACCAGCGCTGCGATGCCGAGGGCAACGGCCACGACGATGCCGAAGATGTGGATGGCCAGCTGACTACCGTCGAGGTGGTAGCCAATGATGGGCATGTGCGTCGACCTCCTGGTCGAATAGGGTTGGGTCCGAAAGAACAGCTTATTATACCAAGAAAGTGCACTTTTTGCAAATACTACTCATCTGGCCGGGAATAATCACTGGTTTCGAGCTGAGGGCTCAAAAGCACTGACTATTCGGGCTGCTTCTTACTGTTGGTGATGGACCCGTGAAGGTCGATCTAGGTAAGAGGCAGCCCGGTATGAGGGGAGGGTCAGGACTCCGTGTCGCTGGTGGTCGGCGGGTCGGTTGGCTCGCAGCGCTCGTCGTAGTGGATGAGGTCCTTGTCGTCCTCGAAGTGGAATCTGTTGGCGTCGGCCCGGTAGTCGCGCTCCAGGACGTAGGTCACGAACTTGTGGCCATCTTGGACGTAGTAGCCGCCTAGTCGGCAGTTGTTCAGGGTGGCGGTGAACTCGTCGTTCACGGCATCGACGTAGATGGCGTCGTAGCCGTTGCGGTCTGCGTGCTCCTTGAGCAGCTGGGCTTCGGCCCTGAATTCCTGGCCGTTGACACGGGCGTTGCGACTCCAGGCCGGGACGATGATCGCCACCAGGACGACCACGACCGCGAAGGCGTTGAGGTTCCAAGCGGTGTTACCGCGTGCGACGTCACTGCGTCCGCGCGGATTCCAGAACCCGTAGGTGATGATCGCCAGTGCGACAGCAGCCGTTGCGGCCACCAGTCCTCCGACGAACAACAGCTTCTCCCAGGGGAGATACGAGTAATCTATCGCTCCGAACATGATTTTTCCTCCTCATGCTCATAGGGTCTCGTACGGTTACGAAACTTCGATACTATAAATTAAAATCCTTAAAAAGTCAAAGTTGTTACGAACCTGAATCACGAAACTAAATAGCAGCCCAAACATTTGTTACCCTTTTAGTGTCTAAACAAAAAGGAGAAAACAAAATGTCTGTGCTGCACCACCATAATATCTTGCCTCTGTTTGTTTGGGTAGACGATGCGTTAGCA